>DASPRR010000648.1:0-3599 GCA_035624375.1 Thermodesulfobacteriota bacterium
AAATATCGGATCAGGGAAAAAGATAAGAACAGGCTTAGAAGGAAAAGACTTCATGACCCACAAAGAAAGGATGCTCAAAGCAGGCCGGGGGGAATGGGCGGACCGGCTTCCCTGGATTCCCCGAATCGACCTCTGGCACAACTCAAACTCCCTGAGGGTAACCCTTCCTTCGAAGTATCGCCGCGACGCCACACTGGATGAAATCGCGGACGACATTGGAGGAGGCTACCACAAGCTGGTCCCTGAATTTTTGAAAGTGCGTTCACCCGAAGATAATGTGGACCGGGGAATCGGGGTTTACCGGCTGAGGGGAATGGCCTACCGGCCGGAACTCACGGGGGTGGAGAGGGAAGTTAAAAAAGAAGGGGATACCACATTTGTGACCTATCATACTCCCGTTGGGTCGGTTTCCAGCAAAATCTTGTACACAGAGGAGATGAAAAGGGCCGGGGCCTCCATCACCTGGATCTCGGAGCACGTGATCAAAGAACCCAAAGATTACAGGACGGTGGGTTACATTTTCAAAAACATCAAGGTCCACCCGGATTTTGAGAATTACCGAGAGTATCAGGAAAAGGTGGGAGATAAGGGATTTGCTGCCGCATTCGCCAACCTATCCGCCAGCCCCATGCACCACATCATGAAGGAGTTTCTGGATGCCACCCAGTTCTATCTGGAGATGTTCGACCATCCCAAGGAGATGCGCCAGCTCAGCGAGGACCTGGAGCCCTATTTTGATCAGGTCTTCAAGGTTCTGGTGGATTCTCCTGCGGAAGTCATTTTCTCCGGCGCCAATTACGACGAGATAATCACCTATCCCCCTTTCTTTAAAGAACATATCCTGCCTTATATCCAGAGGCTCGCCGACATGGCTCATGCGAAGGGGAAGCTTGTCCTCTGCCATTGCGACGGGGAGAACAAAGGGCTTTTGGACCTGATCGCCCACAGTGGGATGGATATCGCCGAAGCGATCTGCCCGCAGCCCATGACCAAGGTGACGATCAGCGAGGTCAAGAAGGCCCTTCAAGGAAAGGTGACCATTTTCGGAGGGATTCCGTCTGTAGCCCTTCTGGAAGAGAGCATGTCCAATGCGGAATTTGAACGTTTTATGAAAAATCTATTCCGGGAAATTGCCCCGGGAGACCGCTTCATCCTCGGAGTAAGCGACACCACGCCGCCGGATGCCAAATTTGAAAGGCTGCTGCGGATTACGGAGATGGTCCAAGAATGGGGGCAGCTGCCCATGAAATTTTAGGTTTTATTTTTTGGCCCCTCAATGGTTTAATAAAAGAGTCAAATTTTTTCCCTCAATTTCCCGCGGGAAAGAGGGAGGCAATCCGGCAGGTAGGGTTAAACAAAATAAATGATCGCAAAGGAGGAAAAGAGGGATGGTTGATCAGGAAAAGTACTTCCAGGCCCTTTCGGCGGGGAAGATGGACGAGGTAAAGGCTTTGACCCAGAAGGCCCTCGATGCTGGGGATTCGCCGGACAAGATATTGAAAGAAGGGCTCATCAAGGCCATGGACCGGATCGGGATGTTGTTCAAGAACAACGAGATTTACATTCCCGAAGTGCTCATCGCCGCGCGGGCCATGCATGCGGGGCTGGGGGTTCTGAAACCCATTCTGGCTAAGTCCAACGTCTCCGCGGCGGCCAAGATCGTGATCGGGACGGTCAAGGGCGACCTCCACGACATCGGGAAGAACCTGGTGGGGATGATGCTCGAGGGAGCAGGGTTTGAGGTGATCGACATCGGTATCGATGCAGGGCCGGAAAAGTTTGTGCAGGCGGCCAAGGAGCATAAGGCCAATGTGATCGGGATGTCGGCTCTGCTCACTACGACCATGATGCAGATGAAGGGCACGGTGGAAGCCGTGCAGGCCGCCGGGCTGAAGGGGAAAGTGAAGACCATGGTGGGGGGCGCCCCGGTGACCGACGAGTTTGCCCGGCAGATCGGGGCCGACGGGTATGCCCCGGATGCAGCCTCGGCAGTGAGTCGATTGAAAGAGCTTCTGAAGATCTCCTAGAACTTCAATCCGATAGGAGATTGCCAAAGGTGTTCAGCCAGGGTAGAAAAGATTCGCCTTGCGTCGGCGCAGAAGAAGGCTCAAGAGGAATCAACCAACCCTGAGGAGGAGGACTATGCGAAACATGCTTTGGCTTTTGGCCATCGGTCTGATGGTCCTGTCTCCTGCCCAGGTTCAAGCCCAGGATTTTCCCAAAAAACCGATCAGCCTGATCGTTCCCTACGCGGCAGGGGGGTCAACCGACGTACTCGCCAGAGCACTGGCCAAGCTGTCGGCTAAGCATTTCCCCGTGCAGGTCATGGTGGTCAATCAGGCAGGGGGAGCGGGAATCCCCGGCCGGGTGGCCGTGGTCAACGCCAAGCCGGATGGTTATACCTTGCTTTTCGGGTACGGGTCCGGAGAAGACCTAGTCACTCCCCACACCATGAAGATTCCCTACCATCAGTTCAAAGACCTGGTCCCGGTTTGCCAGATCTCCATTGTTTCCCTGGTCCTCGTGGTTCCTTCGGCGCACCCGGCCAAGAGCCTGAAAGAGTTTGTCGATTGGGCCCAAAAGCAGAACCGGCAGATCACCGGCGCGGTTTCCACCCGGGGAGCCTCGGTGGATATCACCATGCAGGCCATCATGAAGGTGGCCGGGGTGAAGGCAGAGACGATTCCCTTCCGGGGCGGGGCGGAAGCGGCGACCGCGGTCTTGGGCGGGCACACGGACTTCGCTGGAAACACCCCCTCTGAGGTTCTGCCCCATGTAAAGGCCGGCCGATTGCGAATCTTGGCGGTTTGTCTGCGCGAACGGGACCCCATCATTCCCGATATCCCCACCTTCATGGAGCAGGGATTCGACGTGTTCACCATGGGTGCCATCCGGGGGATTGGGGCCCCCAAGGGAACGCCGGGTCCTATCGTCGATTATCTAGAGTCCAACTTCAAAAAGGTGACGGATGATCCGGAGTTTCACTCCATGGCCAAGGAAATCTTCCATCCGGTCATGTACCGGGACCGAAAGGTGTTTCTCAAGAACATGACGGATGGGTTCGAGATGTACGGTCAGCTGATTGATAAGCTCGGCCTGAAAGAACAAAAGTGAAAGATTATAGGGGCGACCGACCGGTCGCCCTTACACGTTTTGGGAATCGATGAGCCTTTCCTGGGAGCCGTCATGATTCCGTCAAGCCCTGAAAATAAAATCAAACGATACCTTGCCTTCTGGAACAACAGCCTGGTGGAACGGCCCATGGTCGGGTTTTCCCTGGGAGGGTGGTTTTCCTTTCAGAGCTACAGCGCTATCCAGAAGCACAGGGGAGCTGAGCGCCTGACCCTGGACATGCTTTCCCCGGAGAGACACTTCAATGACTATGACCGCATCGTGTCCTCCTTCGAGGAAATCGAAGACGATGTCATTCATTCAGTAGCCCCCATCCCAGCCTTTCCCTGGCTGGAGGCCATGCTGGGGATCCGGGCCCAGGTGGGCAACGAGTCCATCTGGGCCAAAGAAGGGGGCTTTGATTATCGGGACATAGACAAGCTCAATCTCTCGAGGGATAACCCCTGGCGGAAAAAATATTTGGAGTT
>DASPRR010000650.1:0-2604 GCA_035624375.1 Thermodesulfobacteriota bacterium
TTAGTCAGGTCGCCTTCATTCGGATGGTACGGAGAGAGCCAGGGGGCCAGGATGGCGGTGGCCACAAAAAGAATGACGATGATCCCCCCCACGATGGCGGCCCGGTTCCGTTTGAGTCTCCTCCAGACCTCCCGAACCTGACTGGTTTTCCGGCCTCTCTCATCACTCATAGCGAATCTTGGGGTCGAAAAGGGCGTAGGCAATGTCGGTTAATAAGTTGACCACCACAAAGGTCGAGGCCACCAAAAGCATGGACCCCTGAACGATTGGATAGTCCCGCTGGAAGATCCCCTCGACCATCAACCTTCCCACTCCGGGGAGGGAGAAGACCGTCTCGGTCAAAACCGCCCCGCCCAGCATGTAGCCGAACTCCAGACCGAAGACGGTGATCACCGGGATCATGGCATTCTTCAGAGCGTGCTTGTAAATGACGATGGCCTCTCTCAGCCCGTTCGCCCGCGCCGTACGGATGAAATCCTGGCGGATCACCTCCAGCATGGAAGCCCGGGTCATGCGGGCGATCACTGCCGAGGAAGCCGCCCCCAGGGCGATGGCCGGAAGGATCAGGTGCCAGAGGGTCCCTTTTCCCCCCGCGGGAAACCATTTCAGATGGACGGAAAAGACCAGCATCAGGAGGAGGCCGAACCAGAAGATGGGCATGGAGATCCCGAAGAGAGCGCCCACCATACTCATATTGTCAAAGAGGGAGTACTGCCGGGTCGAAGAGATGACCCCGGCGATCAGCCCGATGAATGCGGCAATCAGAATGGAGAGAAAAGAAAGCTGAAGAGTGAAGAGAAACCGTTCTTTCAGAAGGTTGATCACCGGCTCCCGGTTGCGGATGGATATGCCGAAGTCTCCCCGTATAACATGAGATATGAATTGGAAATACTGGATGTAAAGCGGCTGGTCCAACCCGTACTCCTTGCGGACCGCCTTGATGAATTCCGGGTTGGCATCTTCCCCCGACAATAACTCCGCCGGGTCTCCAGGAACCATGTGAAGCAGGGAAAAGGAGATCAGGGAAACCCCGATGAGGACCGGCAGGAGCATGAGGATTCTCTTGAAGACGTATTTGCCCATCCTTTACAGTTCCAAAAACGCATAGCGCATAAAGCTTGGCGCCTTGCGAGAGCAGAAAATAGAATTCCTTTTTGGTAAAGCCGCAAAAATGAAAGGGCGACTCGGATTCAGCCGCCCTTTCATTCTCAGGTCAACCCGAATCTCTCCTTATTTTTCAAGATAAGTCTGGTGGGTGAAATAGGTGAGTTCCAGGGGGGAGTTGATCACCCCTTTGAGTTTGCTGCTGTACCCGATGGTCTCTTTGGTGACCAGGATGTTGATCGCAGGAGCCTCCTTGTCCAGCAGTTCTTGGGCGGCCTTCAAATTCTTATCCATCTCCGCCTTGGTGGTGGCCAGGGTGAATTTGTCCACCAGCCCGTCGAACTCCTTGTTGGAGTAGAAGAAGCGATTGTTCCCCTGGGGTACCCACTGTTCCGTAGAGCACAGGGGATAGAGAATCCACCGGGCCTCGGCCGACGAAGGAGCCCATCCCAGGAGGAAGAGTTCGGATTGGTTTTCCTGCGGGGGTTTGCGGGTGGCAGCGAGGTAGGCCGCCCACTCCATGGTATCCAGCGTGCAGTCCACCCCCACCTTTTTCAACTGCTGCTGCACGGCCTGGGCCATCTCAAAGTCTTTGGGATAGCGCCCCTGCGGGGTCCACAGCTTGGCTTTGAAACCATTGGGGAACCCGGCCTCGGCCAACAATTTCTTGGCTTTATCGGGATCATAGGAATATCCTTGAACCGGAAAATATCCCGTAGCAAGAGGGGCGACGATCCCGTTGCTCACCAGGGCCCTGCCCTGGTAGATGGACTTGACGATGGCTTCCTTGTCTACGGCGTGGTTCAGGGCCTGGCGGACGCGGACATCGGTGAAGGGCTTTTTGGCGCAGTTGATCCCGATATAAAGGACGCGCAAAGTTTCGGTCGTGTCGAGTTTTACCGCTTTCTCCTTCTCCAGCCGAGGGATATCCTCGGGGGGGATGCGGACGATCAATTGGGCGTCACCGGATTGGAGCATCATGACCCGGGCGCTGTCTTCTTTGACCGTCTTCACGACGATCTTATCCAGGTAGGGTTTTCCTCCCCAATAATCATCGTTCCTGATCATGGTCAGGTGGTCCCCATGAACCCATTCCACGAATTTGAAGGGGCCGGTTCCCACGGCCTTGCGGGCGATATCTTTCCGAAGGGTTTTCAAGGCCGTGGGGCTGATGATACCCGAGGCACTGTGGGCTATATTATTGAGAAAGAAGGCGAAAGGGGACTTCAGGACGATCTTGACCGTGGAATCATTGACCACTTCCACGGACTTGACGAATGGAGTGTAGAGGCCCGCCCGGGAGGGCTTTTCCGGCCCGATCATCCGTTCCACGAAAACCTTTACCGCCTCGGCGTTGAAAGTAGTTCCGTCATGGAACTTGACCCCTTTGCGGAGGAAGAAGGTCCAGGTGAGCCCGTCTTTGGATTGTTCCCACTTCTCCGCCAGGCCGGGAACGATCTTCAGCTTCTCATCAAACTTCGCCAGGTTTTCATACATCAT
>DASPRR010000029.1:0-32490 GCA_035624375.1 Thermodesulfobacteriota bacterium
GTCATGCCGGCGTTATGGGGAGAGATGACCACGTTGGGCAGGGAAAGAATGGGATCGTCGGCGGGCAGGGGTTCCCGGTCGTACACATCCAGAGCGGCGGCAGCGAGCCTTCCCGTCCGGAGGGCCTCGATCATGGCCCCCGTGTCCACGATGCTGGCCCGGGCTGTGTTCACCAGGATGCAGGAGGGTTTTACCTTTGCCAGGGCCTGCCGGGAAATGAGCCCCCGGGTCTTTTCCGAAGCCTTGATGGTCACGGCGATCACATCCGATTGGGACAGGAGTTGGTCGAATTCCACAAACTGAATTCCTGCCTCCTCGGCTCTCTGGGGGCTGGGGTTGAAAGTCCAGGCCCAAACCTTCATCCCGATTCCCCTCGCCAGGCCTGCAAACTGGCGCCCGATATTTCCAAAGCCGATAATCCCCATTCTCTTTCCGTGAAGCTGGGTCATGGGGAAGCGGGTCCATCTTCCGGCACGAAGCTCCTGCTCATGCCCGGGAATTTTCCGGGCTGCGGCGAGCATTAAGGCCAGGGTGTGCTCCGCTACGGAAACGGCGGAGAACCCCGGGGTGTTGGTCACCCTGATACCCAGCCGGGAAGCGGCGCCCAGGTCCACATTGTCCGTACCGACTCCCAGAACGGCGATCATTCTTAAATCCGGGCAGGCCTTCAGGAGGGGTTCATCGAACTTGGAGTAAGCCCGGATGTTGACCGCCACTATAGCTCCCTGAAGCCTTTGAATCAGCTCCTCCGGAGTGGAGGCCTTTTTCGTATACACCGTCACCTTGGCGTGCAGCTCGAGTCTTTTCACAGCCGCGGTTCCCGCAAGGATGGAAGGAAAATCATCGGGGACAACTACCGATTCCATTTTTTCACCCCACTTCAAATGCCAAAGTTTATCATACGGACCTAGTGCAGGATCCCCTTTTTCAGCTTCTTCAGCTCCTCCTCAAAGCCTGGTTTGAACGTTGACACTGCCTGCTCCCATTCCGGGCTTCCCTCGACTTTGGGATGGACCGCCGAACCGCTGATGCCGAGGCGTTCCAGCCCGGCCAGCAATTCGGTTTTGGTTTTCAGAGATTCATCCTTTTTCCGAAGTTGGTACCTCTGAAGCAGGTCTTTAATCTTCTTTACCGTCCAGGCACTTTTCGGGATAAGGGATTCCAGCCCCTGAAGGATCAGGTCGTTGTCCCGGTCCAGATTCATTGCCTCGATCAGATGCTGAAGGAACAGCTGCTCCAGATGTTTCCGCTGCTGGGGATCGAATTTGGCGAGTTCTTTCTCCACATCCCGGAGATGAAAATCCACCTCCAGGAATCGGTTCACCAGGCCGATCGCCTTGGACTGGAGCTCTTCTTCCTTCATTTTCTCCATCTCTTCATGGGAAAGACGAAGCCCCTTGGTCCTTTCCAGGGCCAGCTCAACCGTGCTTTTGATTTCAGCCATGATTCAACCTCCGGATCAATAAAACTGAACCTTTCCTGCGGCAGAGAAAAACAAAGAAATTTTACCAAAAAAGCTCACCCTCTTCAACCCGCCTTAGGCCGCCAGAAAGGCAGTGGTTTTCATATTCAGCATTCCCCACTCCGAATTCCGATTTTCAAGGCCCTTGACTCCCTCCCATTTAATGCTTACTGTTTTTATAGATTCGGGGTCGGGATTGGGAGGGGACCATGCCGCCTAAGGATTTTGACCAGTTTGAAGACCAAGTGTACCGCTTGATGAGCGATATGTTTAAGGACGCCAAACCTCTGGGCTATCAGCCGGACAGGTGTTTTTCCCCGCCGATGGATATCTATGAAACGGAGGAGAACCTGGTGGTGGTCATGGAGATCGCCGGGATGAAGCCCGAAAACATTCAGGTGACCTTCGAAAAGGATATTCTTTCGATCCGGGGCTTCCGGAACGAGCCATCTTCCCCGCCCAAGACACGGCTCCATCAGGTGGAGATCGATTATGGAAGATTCCAGCGCACTCTCCGGATTCCTTTCCCCCTGAAATCCGATGATTTCAAAGCCATTTACCGGCTGGGCTTCCTCGTGGTCACCGTCCCGAAAGCGAAAAGGCCGGTCTCCCTCAACGTGGAGGTGAACGTTCGATGAAAGATGAGATCGAGACGATCATCGGGAATCTGTCGGCTCAGGAGGTAGCGGAGAAGGGCGAAGAAGGGAAGGGGATGGAGATTCCCGAAAACCTTCCCATCCTTCCCATTCGCGAGTCGGTTCTGTTTCCCAAAATGCTCCTTCCGCTCATGGTCAGCCAGGAACGCCATGTCAAGCTCATCGACGCAGCCTTGCTTGCCAATAAGATGATCGGAATCGCGGCCATCAAGAAAAAAGGGGTGACCGAAGTCAAGCCGGAAGACCTGTACGAAGTCGGGACTGCGGCTTACATCCTCAAGATGCTGAAAATGCCCAACGACAGCCTCCGGCTGCTGATTCAGGGCATCTCCCGCATCCGCGTCGGTGCATTTACCCAGCAGGAGCCCTTCCTTCGGGCCCAAGTGACGACTCTGGCCGAGCAAGGGGAAAAGACCACCGAAACGCAGGCCTTGATGGCGGGGGTGAAAGGGATCTTCCAGAAGTTTGTGGAGCTGGCTCCCAACCTTCCTGCGGACCTGGCCATCATGGCCATGAACGTGGAAGAGCCCGGGGTTCTGGCTGACCTGATCGCTTCCACTTTGAACCTTTCCCTGGAAGACAAGCAGGCCATTCTGGAGAGCATGGAGGTCAAGGCGCGGCTGGAGAAGGTCAATCTTCTGCTCAACAAAGAGCTTCAGGTTCTTGAACTGGGGTCCAAGATCCAGACCCAGGTCCGGGAAGGGATCGACAAGTCCCAAAGGGAATATTTCCTGCGGGAGCAGCTCAAAGCCATTCAGAAGGAGCTGGGGGAAAAGGACGAGCGGACTGCGGAAATCGAAGAACTGCGCGAACGGATCGCCAAGGCCAAGCTTCCTCCGGAGGCACTGAAAGAAGCCGAACGGGAGCTGGACCGCCTGGCCAAGATGCCGCCGTCGGCCCCGGAATACACCGTCGCCCGAACGTACCTTGACTGGCTGATTGAACTTCCCTGGGCGGTGGCCACCGAGGACAACCTGGAGATTCAACCGGCCCAGAAGGTCCTGGATGAAGATCACTACGACCTGGAAAAGGTGAAGAAGCGCATCCTGGAATATCTCTCGGTCCGCAAGCTGAAGGCGGACATGAAAGGTCCGATCCTCTGCTTTGTGGGGCCACCGGGAACGGGCAAGACTTCGGTGGGAAAATCGATCGCCAAGGCGCTGGGGAGAAAATTCATCCGCATGTCCCTGGGCGGGGTGCGCGATGAGGCGGAGGTCCGCGGCCACCGCCGCACCTACGTGGGGGCCCTTCCCGGAAGGATCATCCAGGGGATCCGCAAGGCCGGATCGAATAATCCCGTCTTCATGCTGGACGAAATCGACAAGCTGGGTATGGATTTCCGCGGAGACCCCTCCTCCGCGCTGCTGGAAGTCCTGGACCCGGAGCAGAATTACTCCTTCTCCGACCACTACCTGGAGGTCCCATTTGACCTCAGCAAGGTTATGTTCATCACCACGGCGAACATCCTGGACCCCATCCCCCCCGCCCTGCGTGACCGCATGGAGGTCCTGGACCTCCCCGGATACACCGAAGAGGAGAAGCTCCGAATCGCCAAGGACTTCCTGGTGCCCAAGCAGACCCAGGCCCACGGGCTTACCGATCAAACCATCCAGTTTCAAGAAGACGCCCTGAGACGGATCGCTCTGGAGTACACCCGGGAAGCCGGAGTCCGCAACCTGGAACGGGAGATCGCCAACATCTGCCGGGGAGTAGCCCGGAAGGTGGCAGAAGGTGCGCAGGGGCTCACCATCGTGGACGCGGAAAGCGTTCCTACGTACCTGGGCCCGATCAAATTCTTCTCCGAGGTCGCCGAACGGACGTCGGAGCCCGGAGTCGCTACCGGCTTGGCCTGGACACCCACGGGGGGAGACATTCTCTTCGTGGAAGCCACCCGCATGAAAGGCCGCAAAGGCTTCAGCTTGACCGGTCAGTTAGGGGAGGTCATGAAAGAATCGGCCCAAGCGGCCTTGAGCTATGTACGGGCGAAAGCCAAGGCCCTGAATATTCCCGATAACTTTTTCGACTCCAGCGATATTCATATCCACGTTCCTGCGGGGGCCATTCCCAAGGACGGTCCTTCAGCAGGGGTGACCATCTTCACCGCCATCACCTCCCTGCTCACCGCAAGACCGGTGCGCAGCGATGTGGCCATGACCGGCGAAATTACTCTCCGGGGACTGGTTCTTCCCGTGGGAGGGATCAAGGAGAAGGTCCTGGCGGCGAGGCGGGCGGGGATTACCACCCTGATCCTTCCCAAGAAAAACGAGAAGGACCTGGAGGAAGTTCCGGAGCAGGTGAAGAAGGACCTGAAATTCCATTTCGTTCAAAGAATGGACGAAGTGATCCACATTGCTTTGAAGCCGAAAATGAAGCCCGCCCAAAAGCCTAAATCGAAGAAATAAGGCCTCGCCATTTTCAATCCCCCTCCTCTACTGGTCAAAGGAGGAGGGGAGGGCAATCCTCGTTCCGCACCCGGCAAGGAAAAAGAAAGCCTTCTTTCTCTTGGGCGAGAAAGAAGGCTTTAGGCTGGGTGATAACCGATTTTTGTTACGCAAAAGGAGTCATCGCGAGAAAGGCGGGCTTAGGTGTGTGTGGGGTCAAATTGGCTCTTGGCGATGATCGACTCCCTTTGCCTGTCCTCATTGTTAGGCGCACCACCTCCTTTCCGAATCAGGAGTCCTCGTCTCCAGGCTCCTGATACTCAAAGACCTTTCCTTGATAATTCCGCAAGACCATCCTTCCTTTGTCCTGGGAAATCAAGTAGGTCGGTCCCACGGGTATTTTGCCCCCGCCGCCGGGGGCGTCGATCACAAAGCTGGGAACAGCGTACCCGGTTGTGTGGCCGCGAAGTTTCTCGATGATGTTGATTCCTACGGCGATGGGAGTCCGAAAATGCTCGGTGCCCATGGCCAGGTCACATTGATAGATGTAGTAGGGGCGAACCCGAGTTTTCAGGAGCTCATGCATCAACCGTTTCATGATGGAGGGCTTGTCGTTAATGCCCCGCAGAAGAACGGTCTGACTTCCCAGGGGAATTCCGGCATCGGACAGGAGACCGCAGGACCGCCGCACCTCTTTGGTGATCTCCTTCGGATGGCTGAAGTGGATGCTCATCCACAGGGGATGGTATTTCCTCAGCATGTTGGTCAGAGCCGGGGTAATGCGCTGGGGAAGGGTCACCGGCACCCGGGTTCCGATGCGCACGATTTCCACGTGGGGGATTTTTCTCAACTTGGTCAGGATTCTTTCCAAGTGGTCGTCTTCCAGAAGCAGGGGATCGCCCCCGGAAATCAAAACATCCCGGACCTTTTTGGTGGCCTGGATGTAGTTGATGGCTTCATCCATTTCTTCTTCGGTAATGCACTTTTCACTCGAACCCACCATTCTTCTTCGAGTGCAGTAGCGGCAGTATACCGCGCACTTGTCGGTGACCAGGAGGAGAACGCGGTCCGGGTATCGGTGAACCAGGCCATGGACCGGTGAATTTTCATCCTCGGCGCAGGGGTCCAAAAGATCGTGAGGAGAAAAGTGAATTTCCTGAAGAGTGGGGAGGGCCTGCCGGCGGATGGGACAGTTGGGATCGGTCCGGCTCATCAATGTGGCGAAGTAGGGGGTGATGGCGGTGGCCATCCGGCCTTTGGAGGCGTCCATGGCAGCCACTTCTTCATCATTCAGGTTCAAGAGAAGTCTGAGCTGTTCGGCCTTGGTGATCCGGTTTCTTAACTGCCAGCGCCAGTCTTCCCACTCTTCATCGGTGGCATCCTTCCATGGATTCGGCTGATATTCTTCCTCCACGGGGATTTTGGCCTCAGCCAGCCGGATAGATCGGATGGGCTCCCGAGGGAGCACGGTACTGCCAGAAACGCTCATGGTCACCTCTCAGGTTTTGGACTCCGTGGGTCCGGGTTTTTGAGCTTGCGAGTCGAGCCTGAGCTTCGGACTCTGCAGTTCCTCCAAAGCTTTTTCGTAAGCAATCTTATGTTTGAAGCCGCTTTGAAGGTACTTCCAGATCAATTCGAGTTTTCTGAATTCTTCTTCGCTGTATTCTCTGGACTCCAGTTCCCCCATAGGGATCCGTTTCGGCTTGATATACCCCTTCTGCTCCAAGTAATACAATTTGTGCCTTGGAATATTTAGCTTTTTTAAAATGTCCGAGGTCCTCATGGCGAAACTCCAAGAGGAGCGTATAGTTTCAATCATCAATGAAAATAAATCCAAATCTATATATAGATTTAAATCTATTTTTATACAGTGTAAAAGAATGGAAAAAAGCTGTCAAGAAAAAAATGATATCTTGTAAAAAAAATTTTTCCCCTTGGCCGACGCATTAAGAAAGGAATTTCTGTATCCGCGGGACCATCCCTCATCAGGCGGTAATATTTTAATAATTGGGCTTAGGATTCTGGAATTCAGACGGATTGAGGATGGCTGGATTGAGCGCGAAGATCGGAACTCATTCCCTAATCTTGGGCTCCGGGGTAGATTCCGTAACGTTGCAGGGCATTCCACATGGCGATGATGTTTTCCGGCGGGGTCTCGGGCTGGATAGCCTGGGTAGCGGCGAAGACGAATCCTCCTCCCGGGGCAAGGTCCTCGATGCGCCGCTTTACCTCGTCTTCCACTTGCTGCGGGGTTGAAAAAGGAAGGGTGTGCTGAATATCCACTCCGCCGCCCCAGAAGGTGAGGGCGTCGCCGAAGTCCTTTTTTAATTTTCGCGTATCCCCCATATCTCTTGCCCCTAGTTGGATTGGATTTAAGATTTCCACTCCCATCTCAATGATATCGGGGATGAGCGGGTAAATGGCACCGTCCGAGTGGAGGAGAATTTTCTTCCCGTACCGCTTTTTGATGAAAGAGAAGAGCTCCACGTAGCGGGGTTTGATTAGCTTACGGAACATTTCGAACGAAATCCACAGGCTGTGCTGATGCCCGAAATCATCCATCTCGCATACGATATCGATCCATTTCCCCATTCGGTCCAAGACATTTTGGTAAAAGCTAAGCTTCAGGTGGAGGAGCTTGTCCAAGAGCCATTCCGTTCGTAGGGGATCGAGAACGAGATCGGTAAAGAAACGTTCGTGCCCCTCGAGCTGGGCTCCGAATTGGAGCAGGCCCGAGGAAAAAGAGCTCCCAAGGACAAAAGCCGGATCGACCTGCCTGCGGACAGCCAATACTTCCTTCTCCACCCCCGCAAGACGGTTGGGGTCCAGCGGGTCCGGCCAGGGAAAGCGGGGGAGATCGGAGGTTTCCACTTCTGACAAAGGTTGATGGAATATGAAGAAATGCATCCCCCGGTCCTTGGCTAGCTTCCGTCCGATCCCCCATTCATCATAGAAAAAGGAATATCCTCCCTCTTCCTGCATCTTCAATGACCAAGCCCCGTGAGGGCGGACCCGGAAAGAGCGGGTGTCCACTCGGAACCTCTGCAGAAAATCTTCGCTTAATTTCGCCCGCTGGCTGGCCATATCCCCGACCTCCGCCCTTTCTCCTGAATGGATGTACTTCAGCAGGTTACGGTAAGCCTGGATGGACATTCCGCTGGGGCCCAAGGACCCCAAATCATAGGGGACCCGGTCGGGTTCCCGATGGGAAAGGGCGGTCAGGATTCGTTCCCGGGAAGTCATAAATGTTCAGTCTGGGGTGGATTTTGGGGGGTCGTTGCCAGCAGCCGACTAGGGGCGATTCACCAATCGCCCCTGCGGCTTCTCGATGGGTGGGAAAAGGCTAAAGCCGGTCCTTAAACACCGCCCCCGTTCCCGCCGAAGTCACCAACTGGGCATACCGGGCGGCATAGCCGGAGGTGATCTTGGGCTTGCGCGGTTTCCAGGATTTCTTTCTCCTTTTCAGCTCTTCTTCATTGACCAGCAGGGTCAGTTTCTTTTTAGGAATGTCGATCCGGATTCGGTCGCCGTTCCTGACCAGGGCGATCGGCCCTCCCTCCGCAGCTTCCGGAGAGACGTGGCCGATAGCCGCTCCCCGGGAACCCCCGCTGAAGCGGCCATCGGTAATCAGGGCGACGTCTTTATCCAGTCCCATTCCCGTAATAGCGGAAGTGGGAGACAGCATCTCCTGCATCCCCGGCCCACCTTTCGGTCCTTCGTACCGCACGATCACGATATGGCCCGGCTTGACCTTTCCCCGCAGAATGGCGCCCATGGCTTCCGGTTCCGATTCAAAAACGATCGCCCTTCCCTCGTTGACCAACATCTCCGCGGCCACCGCGGACTGCTTGACCACCGCCCCGCCGGGAGCCAGGTTTCCCCGCAGGATGGCCAGCCCTCCTTCTTTATGGTAGGGATTGGTGAGGGGGCGAATCACCTTGTAGTCCTTGACTTTGACCCCTTTGAGGTTCTCTCCCAGGGTCTTGCCGGTGGCGGTCATGACCTTCCGATCGATGACTCCCAACTTGGACAATTCCGCCATGACGGCTTGAACCCCCCCCGCGGCATCCAGATCGTGCAGATGATGGGGGCCGGCGGGGCTTAAGAAGCAGAGGTGAGGAGTCCGGTCGCTGACTTTGTTGAAGAGGTCGAGATTCAGATCGATCTTGGCTTCATGGGCGATCGCTGGAAGGTGCAAGACGGTGTTGGTGGAACATCCCAGAGCCATATCCGCGGCCATGGCATTTTTGAACGCCGCCGCGGTGGCGATGTCCCGGGGCTTGATGTTCCGCGTCCAAAGTTCCATGACCTTCATCCCCGCGATTTTGGCCAGGCGGATCCGGGCCGCGTTAACCGCCGGGACGGTTCCGTTTCCCGGCAGGGCTAGGCCCACCGCTTCCGACATGCAGTTCATGGAATTGGCGGTGAACATCCCCGCGCAGGAGCCGCACCCGGGACAGGCGCAATCTTCCAGCTCCTTCAGCCGGGCCCGGTTCCATTCCCCGCGGGCGACCCGTCCGACCCCTTCGAAAACGCTGATCAGGTCCACCTCCTTATCAGCGACCTTTCCGGTCATCATAGGGCCTCCGCTGATGACGATGGAGGGAATATTGACCCGCAATGCGGCCATAAGCATCCCGGGAACAATCTTGTCGCAGTTGGGAACCATGACCATGGCGTCGAAGGGATGGGCCATGGCCATGATCTCCACGGAGTCAGCGATGAGCTCCCGGCTTGCGAGGGAGTATTTCATCCCCTCGTGATTCATGGCGATTCCGTCACACACCCCGATGGTGGAAAACTCCAGAGGGGTGCCACCGGCCATTCGAATTCCGGCCTTCACCGCCTCTACGATCCGGTCGAGGTGGATATGTCCGGGGATCAATTCATTGGCCGAGTTGGCGATCCCCACCATGGGCCGCCGGATCTCCTCTTCCGTAAGCCCCATAGCCTTAAAGAGCGACCGGTGAGGCGCCTTCTCCAATCCTTTCTTCATCAAATCACTGCGCATGCCTCAAACCTCCACTTTATTGAATTCTGTCATTTATTCGCAGTATTTTGAACCCTTTGCATTTGCCCAGTGCTCAGATCTTCCTTTGGATCATACCTTCGCTCAGATTACCTTATCAAGTGAAAAATAGGAAAAGGAAAACAGGTTCGCACAGAAAACAGGTTCGTACTTGACAGCGAGATTCCTTGCCCCTAGAATCATTTTTAATAAATGAGGGATATGATGGGGCCTTCGATTCTAGCCCGATGGGTTAGGGCCTAAGAGGAAATAATCTGGAAGTTTCTTTAGCGGAACCTGGGCTCATAGAAATACTTGAGAAATTTTGGTAATCTGAATTGAAAAAGTAACGGCATGAAGAGGGAATACGTCAAAATCCCGAAAAGGATTTCTTCCGGAAGAGATTTATGGTTTCTGGCAAAACCCAATTGGCAACCTTAACCCATCGCGGAAAATATCGAGGCGCCCGACCGCACCCTGAATTCACCCTCCGTGAAAAGCAAATCCCATTGTTTGCCTCTTCGGCCAACGGAAATGGACAGGCCGCTTTCCGTGATCCGGCTTTCACGGAGAATAAAAACCTACCGGTGCATCGGTGGGTCCCCTGGATTGCAGGTTATTCGGCCTCCTTTGTGGATGATGCGATTTCCTCCTATCTCCCGCGTGGAAGAACGGGAATGGTATTAGACCCGTTTTGCGGGGTCGGAACGACATTGGTGCAGTCGGTTATTCGAGGCCATGACGCAATCGGGTTTGAGATCAATCCTTATGCCGCACTCGCGACGCTTGCCAAGCTCAGAGCGCTTACGATCGATGAATCAGATTTTACCAAAGCGATCACTTCTTTACGAAAAAATTCAATCGGGTGGAAAACAAATTCCCCCCCGGAGGATATCAAGACCCCTCCGTTCAAGTCGCGCCTTCCTTTTTTCAGCCCGAAGGTGGAGAGGCAGATACTTCATGCTCTTGCTTTTATAAAGGCCATTGAATCTCAACCTATCGGTGATTTATTTCGCGTTGCCTTCGGGGCGGTTATGGTGAGTGTTTCCAACTATTCTTATGAGCCGAGTCTTGGCTCCCGTCCGGCAGCCGGCAAACCCTTGGTAGATGATGCCGAGGTAGGCCAGATTTTGTTGAACAAACTTAGTCAAATGAGGACGGATATCATCTGGGTACACCAAGAAATTAAGGGAAAAAGCTTGGGAACCGGAAGAGTCATCAACGCTGATTATTTTAAGGTGAACGGTCAGCTGGGAAATGGAAGCATAGATCTCATGATAACCTCCCCCCCTTATATGAACAACTACCATTATGTTCGGAATACACGCCCACAATTGTATTGGCTCAATTTTATTTCCTCCCCAACCGAACAGAAGCACTTGGAAACAAATAATTTCGGGCAATACTGGCAGACCGTAAGGGATGCGAGCCCGGTTTCTCTTACTTTTGAGCATAAGGAGCTGGAAAAAATCCTGAAAAAGCTTCGTGAAACGAGAATAGATAAAGGTGCTTACGGAGGGCCAGGTTGGGCTAATTATGTGGCTTCGTATTTTAATGATTCCTACCGCTTTATGTCGAGCCTTAAATATCTACTGGCCCGGGGGGGCGTAGGGGTGATTGTCATTGGAAATTCCATCATTCAGGGCATAGACATCAAGACCGAGAAAATCCTGTCAGAAATAGGAGAAATCGTAGGGTTGATTCCCGAAGGGGTGCATTGTATCCGTGAGAAACGCGTTGGAGCAAGCATTACTCAGTCATCCGTCCGCTACGGGGAGCTGAACAGAGCGGTTTTGTCAGAATCCGCAGTTATTATTCGTAAGCGATAAGATTATGGGGAACGAACCCTATAACCCTTTGGATAAACTCCGTTTGGGGGAGAGTGTAACCAAGGCTTTGCTGGCTCGCCCGGTCGTACCTTTGCCCATCCCCGAGCCATTTGCCGGAGCGGGTATCTATGCTATCTATTACGCTGGGAAGTTTTCTCCCTACCATAAGATCGCGGAAAAGAACATAAATAACCAATGGGCTGCGCCAATTTATGTTGGTAAAGCAGTCCCGCCGGGCGCAAGAAAAGGAGGATACGGATTGGACCAATCGCCGGGCGATGTTTTGTATCGGCGATTGCGTGAGCACGCCGAATCCATTCAGCAGGCTGAAAATCTTCTGATTTCCGATTTTAGATGTCGTCATTTGATCGTTGATGATATTTGGATCCCCTTGGGCGAGTCGTTGTTGATTTCGATGTTTTTCCCGCTTTGGAACCAGGTCCTTGATGGATTCGGCAACCATGACCCTGGTGCGGGTCGCTATAACCAGCAACGATCTCCATGGGATGTAATCCACCCGGGGCGGCCTTGGGCGGCAAAGCTCAGACCGAATTCCCGATCGGAAGAAGAGATCTTAAGAAGCATCTCTGAGTTTCGACCATAGATTTCTTCATTTATATGGTCATGGGTTTGATTTTTGGCAGGAAAGAATCGCGACCTTGCTTTGTCCTCGCTGAACGAAGGAATCTGCTGATTCATTTTTTTCTCCAATCTTAAGACCTTTTCCCGATTTTTAATAAAACCAAAGCGGATTAGAAGATCAGGTATGATGATCATCTTGCATGCCGGTATATTTGAAGGGAAGTTTTTATTGTGGGGAGAATCGTCCTCCATGGAAGCTCCTCTGGAAAAAAGGAGAGGCCGACGAAAGAATTCAAAGTCTTTCTTAGGACCGGGGAAACCATATCCATATGACGCCGGGGGACCGAAATTATCCGCCGGGCTGAAAGAAGTGGGATTTCATTTTTCGGCCAGCAAGAAATCATTCGGAACCTTCACCGCCTGGTTGCCCGCCTCGGACGCCCGGCCGGTCGCCTCCAGCTCTTTGGTTGCCGACCCGCCGGGTCCGCAGGATGAAACGATCCTCCAGCCCTGGACGATAACCGCCCTCCGCCTCTCCCCAGCGCAAACCGTGGAGCTCCTCTGTGCCTCCATGGGAAAGCAGATTCTTTCCCCCGGAATCGTCGTTGGGAAAGATGTCTTCTTCTGGGCGCAAGCCCTGCGCTTCGCCGCATCCCTGGTAGCCCGACAGCAGTTCCTGCCCGGGGTTGCTGAGGAGGATGGAGGGGTCTCGGCGAAATGGAAACCGGTCATCCACGGCCCGGACGGCGAACGCTTTGCCGTCTTGGCTGGGGCCATGCCGGCCGTTTCCCGGGCGGTCATGGGGACGGGAAAATCACTGCAAACGACTTCGGATGCCCCTGCCGCCCCGTCTCCTGTTTCCCTGCTCTCCTTTTTTATCGAGAAGGTTGTCGATCACCTGGTCCGGTCCGCGGGTCTGTGGCTGAACACGGGCGGGCTCAGGGGGGATTCGAAGGACTTTGAAAGCTCCCACGACCAGTGGCTGCACTCCCTACGAGCGGGCGACGGAACCATGGCCGGCAGCCCTACGGAATGGGCGGAGCTCACCGGGCAGATACAAGAGTGGCAGCGCCCTCTGGCAATCTCGGCGGCCAGTCCTTTCCGGCTTTGTTTCCGTCTTGAAGAACCCAACGGCAACGAAGACCAAAAGGAAAAGGCCGGATTGAGGATGGCCTCCTGGTATGTTCGCTATCTGCTTCAGGCCGCACAGGACCCCAGCCTGCTGATTCCCGCGGAGGAAGCCTGGAAGGCGAAAGATAGAGCGGGGAAAAAAGGAAGGTCCTCTTCTCCGCTGCTTCAGGATGGTTTCGAGCCGCGGGAGTATCTTCTCCTGTCCCTCGGCCAGGCCTCGGGGATATGGCCGCGAATCGAGGCCAGCCTGGCAAAGCCGGCACCGGCAGGTTATGAACTGGATGCCGCAGGAGCCCACGACTTTCTCACTCAAAAAGCCCTGGCTTTACGACAGGCCGGCTACGGGGTCATGCTGCCCGCCTGGTGGACGGGCCTGGGAACGAAGGACCGCCTCACTGCCCGGGCCAGCGTCCAGGCGCCCCGGATGCAGGGAACAGGGGGGCTCTCTCTCGACGAAATCGTGAAATTCGATTGGGAAGTGGCCCTGGGGGGCGAAGGGATTTCTTTCGAAGAGCTTCAAGCCCTGGCCCGGCTCAAAGTCCCCCTGGTCAAGCTCCGCGGCCAGTGGGTGCAGGTGAACGCCGAGGAGATCGAGGCGGCCCTCGCCCTCTGGAAGAAGAAGGGCCAGGCGACGGCCCGGGAGATTGTCCAAATGGCCCTGGGGGGAAGCAGGATCTCCGGCCAGATCCCGATTGACGGCTTGCGGGCGACGGGCTGGATCTCCGACCTGCTGGCGGAGCTGGAGGGAAAGACTCCTTTTGAGGAATTACCCGCTCCGGCTGAATTCCAGGGGACCCTGCGGCCCTACCAGGTCCGGGGTTATTCGTGGCTCGCCTTCCTGCGGAAATGGGGGCTGGGCGCCTGCCTAGCCGATGATATGGGCCTGGGCAAGACCATTCAGGCCCTGGCCCTCATTCAGAGGGATTGGCATGCATTCGTCAAGCGACCGGTGCTTCTGGTCTGCCCCACCACGGTGGTCAACAACTGGCGGAAAGAGACGGCCCGCTTCACCCCCGATCTTCCGGTCATGGTCCATCACGGCATCCTCCGGATGAGGGGAGAGGACTTCAGGCAGGAAGCCTTGAAGAACGCCGTCGTCATTTCAAGTTATGCCCTGCTGCACCGCGATTTTGAAACCCTGAAGGAAATTCCCTGGTCCGGGATCATCCTGGATGAAGCCCAGAACATCAAAAACCCGGAAACCAAGCAGGCCCGGGCCGCCCGGGGTTTCCAGGCGGATTACCGCCTCGCCCTGACCGGCACGCCGGTGGAAAACAACGTGGGCGACCTCTGGTCGATCATGGAATTCCTGAACCCCGGTTTTTTGGGCACCCAGGCCGCCTTCAAGAGAGGGTTCTTCATTCCCATCCAGGCGGCCCGCGACCCGCAGGCCATGGAGCGATTGAAGCGGCTGACCGGTCCTTTCATCTTGCGCCGGCTGAAGACGGACAAAACGGTCATCGCCGACCTGCCCGAAAAAATGGAGATGAAGGTCTTCTGCTCCCTGACCAAAGAACAGGCCTCCCTTTACGAAGCGGTGGTGAAGGAGACGATGAAGACGCTCGATGCGACCGAGGGAATCCAACGGAAGGGAGCCGTTCTGGCCACCCTTTCCAAACTCAAACAGGTCTGCAACCACCCGGCCCAATTCCTCGGAGACAACTCGCCCCTCCCTGGCCGGTCGGGAAAACTGGCCCGCCTGGCCGAGATGGTAGAAGAAATGATGGCCGTGGGGGACCGGGCCCTGATCTTTTCCCAGTTCGCGGAGATGGGGGAGATCCTGAGGAGGTATTTGCAGGAAACCTTCGGCCAGGAAGTGCTCTTTCTCCACGGCGCCGTTCCCAAGGGACAGCGGGACCGGATGGTGGAACGATTTCAAGGAGCGCAAGACGGGCCTTCCATCTTTATCCTTTCCTTGAAGGCCGGGGGAACCGGATTGAATCTGACCCGGGCCAACCATGTATTCCATTTCGACCGGTGGTGGAACCCGGCGGTGGAGAATCAGGCCACCGACCGGGCCTTTCGCATCGGCCAGACGAAAAACGTCCAGGTGCACAAGTTTCTCTGCGCGGGAACGCTGGAGGAGAAGATCGACGAGATGATCGAGCGGAAAAAGGGGATCGCCGAGAAGGTCATCGGAACGGGCGAAGGCTGGCTCACCGAGCTTTCCACGGCGGAGCTGAGGGACCTTTTTTCGTTGAGGAAAGAGGCCATGGGAACGGGGGAATAAAATGCGCCGATGGGATCATTACAGGTTTTTTGAACCCTCCGTTCCCCGCCGGGCAAAGGGGGGAATCCGGGCCCAGTCCAAGCGGGGCACCTTCGGGGAAAGCTGGTGGGCGAAGCGCTGGATTTCCGTCCTGGAGAGCTTCGACATCGGAGCGAGGATGGGCCGGGGCCGGAACTACGCACGAAGCGGGCAGGTCCTCTCCATTGATATCGAAAAAGGAGCCGTGAAGGCCAAGGTCCAGGGGTCCAGGCCCACCCCCTACCGAGTTGCCGTCGAGATCAAATCGATATCCTACGCGAACTGGGAGAAACTGGTCAAAGCCTTGTCTCATCAGGCCATTTTCGTGGCCAAGCTCCTGGCTGGAGAGATGCCGCAGGATATTGAGAAGGTCTTCCAGGCGGCGGGCTTGTCGTTATTTCCCGACAAATCCAAAGACCTAAAGACGGAATGCTCCTGCCCAGACTGGTCGAACCCGTGCAAGCACATCGCCGCGGTCTATTATCTGCTGGGCGAAGAGTTCGACCGGGACCCCTTCCTGATCTTCAAACTCCGCGGATTGCAGCGGGAAGAACTGATTCAAAGGCTGGGGAACAGGGAGAAAAGATCGGATAGGAAAAAAAGAAAATCCAAACCGCCTCCCGCGCACGATGAAGAAAAAAAGATTCCTATCTCGGAATCGCTGCCTGCGGATGGGTCCCTCTTCTGGACCGGCGGCGCCCTGCCCGAAGATTTCTTTGGAGAGGTTCAGGTCCCCCCGGTTTCGGCGGCTCTTCTGAAGAGGTTGGGGAAATTTCCCTTCTGGCGGGGAAAGGAGCGTTTCTTCGATGCCCTGGAACCGGTCTATACTCGGGCTTCGACTCGCGGCCTGGCCGTTTTCCTGGGAGAGAAAAACGGCCCTGAGGTTCCCTCGAAGTAGGTTTTCTCCTATCTCGTCAAGCTGTAAATGCCTCTTTCCCCTTTCTCTCCCCGCGGCTCTCCCGCTTCTCCTGGTCGGGATTGTTCCTCTATTATGAGAAGATACGGGGCATAAACTCCCGGGGGGTGGGTCTCCAGGAATGCTTGACGGTTGAGAGCGGGGGGAGTAAAGAAGCCTAAGGGCGAGGAAGGAGATCCCGGGCCAGGAGAGCGGCGCCGAGGGCACCGATGATTTGGGGTTCAGGAGGGACAAACATTCTTACTCCCAGCCGATCCTCCAGCGCCCGGACGACCCCTTCATTCTTGGCCACGCCACCGGTAAGAGTCACCTCTTCCTCGATTCCTAACCGGTTCACCATCCCCAGGATTCGGTCCGCAATCGAGTCATGGAGACCCCGGATGATCACCTCTTTGGGTTGATTGTCGGCAATCAGGCTGACCACCTCGGACTCGGCAAAGACCGTACACATGCTGGAAATCTTAATCGTCCGCGGGGCGATGAGGGAGAGCCTCCCCAAGTCCTCTACTTTCACCTCCAGGGCATGGGCCATGACCTCCAGGAACCGCCCGGTCCCGGCGGCGCACTTGTCATTCATCTGAAAATCAACGTTTCTTCCCTGGGCGTCCAGCCGGATGACTTTGCTGTCCTGTCCACCGATATCAATCACCGTCCGCGTTTGGGGATGAACGAAGAAAGCCCCCCGGGCGTGGCAGGTGATCTCCGTGATCCTCTTTGTCGCCCCGGGGAATGAAGCCCTTCCATAGCCCGTGGTGACGATGACAGTTAGGTCTCCCTGATTAAGCGAGGTCTTTTCCAGAGCGGCTGACAGGCAGCGCTCCGCCGCATTCCGGCTGTTGGCTCCAGTGGGCATAATGACGGAGGTGAGGATATTCCGGTCTCGGAGAATCACGGTTTCGGTGGTGATGGACCCGATATCCATTCCGGCAACGATCATAGACGTCCGTCCCTTGTGAGAAATTTCCAAGTGGAGTATATTTAGCGGCAGCGGAAAAAACAAGAATAAAAAACACAGAGCTCACAAGGGATACCTCATAGCCCCAGAGCCGATCACAGGCCCCGAAAACTCTGAGTCAAGACCCATAATTCATGAGCCTAACGGGAGATTCCATGGACTTTCTTCTTTCCGAAGAGCAGAAGATGGTGCAAAAGTTGGCCAGGGACTTTGCGGAGAAGGAACTGAAGCCCCGGGCTGTAGAGACCGAAGCCGCCCGCCAGTTGCCTCTTTCGATCCTGAAGGCCATGGCCGATCTGGGGATGATGGGAATGAATGTTCCCGCGGAATACGGGGGGGCGCAGACCGGCGTGGTAAGCTACAGCCTAGCCATGACCGAGATTGGAAAAGGCTGCGCCTCCACGGCCGTGACCATGGCCGTGACCAATATGGTGGCGGAAGTGATCCACGCCTTCGGGAGAGAAGAGCATCGGCGAAATCATATTCCTAAAATTTGCGGCGGCGAGTATCCTTCCGGGGCCTTTGCCCTGACCGAATCCACGGCGGGCTCGGACGCATCCTCCATGAAGTCCACCGCCGAACGATCGGGGGATTATTACCTCCTCAATGGTTCCAAGACTTTTATCACCAGCGGTGACTTTGCGGGGATTTTCGTGGTTTGGGCCAAGACCGCTAAAACCACCGGGGCCAAAGGAATCAGCGCTTTCCTGGTGGAGCAGGGAACGCCCGGGTTCAAGGTCGGGCGCAACGAGGAGAAGATGGGTCAGAGGGGTTCGCCCACCAACGAGATCTCCATCGAAGACTGCCGTTTACCCCGGGATTCTATCCTGGGCCGGGAAGGAGACGGATTCAGAATTGCCATGATGGCTTTGGACGGGGGGAGGATCGGGATCGGTTCCTTGGCCGTGGGGATTGGCCTTGCGGCGATGGAATATGCCACCGAATACGCCAAGAACCGCATCCAGTTTGGGAAACCCATCTCTTCCTTCCAAGCTCTCCAATGGATGATTGCCGACAGCTTTACCGAGCTGGAGGCAGCACGGCTCCTGGTGCTGCGGGCGGCGCACAGGAAAGAGAGAGGTCTGCACTTCACCCGGGAGGCTTCCATGGGCAAACTCTTGGCCACGGAGACGGCCAACCGAGTCTGTTACAAAGCGTTGCAGATGCTGGGGGGATACGGATATATGAAGGAATATCCCCTGGAACGGTATACCCGCGACTGCCGGGTAACTACGATCTACGAAGGAACCTCGGAAATCCAACGGCTGGTAATCGCCAGGGAGATTCTGGGGGGCGACTACGTATGAGAAAGTTTCGAGTTGCCGGTTTCGAGTGAAAACATACTAAAAAGAGGTTTTTTCTTTAAACCCGAAACTCTTTTTAGATGGCTTCATTCACCGGTTGCAATTCCTTGTAGTCTCCTTTGGCCTTGGCCTTCTCCAGGAGATTCTCTATCCAGCTTCCCAGGATCGTCTCCTGCTTCTGCATCAGAAGACCTCGCCGGTAATTCTCTTTTTGGGAATCGAATTGGGCCTGATCGATCTCCTTAACTTCTTTTAGATAGAGAATCGAGTATTTCCCATCTTGGAAGATTGGGCTTTCGGGGTAAGGGTTCCTCACCGAGAGAGCAGTCAGGGCTTTGAGCATATCTTCCGAGGGGGAGACTTTGGGGGGGGCTGAAGCTCGAGGGAAAAATCCCGTCTCCTCAATCTTCAACCCCTCCTGGGAGGCTAGGGCCTTGAAGGCGCTTCCCTTTTTCAACTTTTCCAGCAGCTCTTTGGCTTTGGCCAAGGCCATGTCCTTTTGCTTTTCCTTCCGCAGGGCCTCGGTGACTTTTCCTTCGACCTCTTTCAGGTCCGGAGTGCGGGATTCCTGCTTCTCCACGGCCTGCATCACCGCAAAAGTCTCCCCCACCCGCAGCGGAGGGCTGACATCTCCTTTCCCCATGGACAAGGCCGAAGTTTTCAGCTTGGGATCAAGGTCAATTTTATCCTCCGCAGAGAATAGGAGAGTTTCCTTTACGGTGAGTTTCTTCTCCTCTGCAAACTTGTCCAGGGTTTTATCCTTGGATGCCCGGGCAAAGGCCTGATCGGCCATGTCGTAAGCCAATTCCCGGGCCTGGCGATTCTTGAGGAGGACCTCGATCTGGTCCTTGACTTTTTCCATGGGCTGGGTGCTGGCCTCCTGAATTTCGTCCGCCTTCAGGATGTGAAAGCCATAGGGGGTCTGAATGACGCTGCTGATCTCCCCCGCTTTCATGGAGAAAGCGGCCTGCTCAAACTCGGGCACCACCATTCCCTTGGAGATAAAGCCGATTTCCCCGCCCCGATCCTTGGTTCCCGGGTCCTCGGAGTACTTCTTGGCCAGTTGAGCGAAATCCTTCCCTTGCGCCGCTTCTTCCCGAACGGACTCCGCCTTTTGCCGGGCTTTGGCCGACCCCTCTTTGTCCTGAGCCTCCGCTTTGATTAAAATGTGACGCACCTTCACCCGCTTGGGCCGGCCGAACTTCTCCTTGTTGTTCTGGTAGTAGTCTTCGATTTCCTTGAAGGAGACGGGGATTTGCTTAAAAAAGTCCTTGGGCTCGAAGAGGAGGTAGCGGATTTTTACTTTGGTCGGGACCTTAAAATCCTCCTTATGCTTGGAGAAAAATTCCTTCAACTCCTCGGGGGTGATGGAAACCTCCTTGAAGTCCGCCGGATTCAGGGAAATCATTTCTAGGTTGATTCTTTCGAAACTCTGCCGGTAGGCCTCCTGGACTTCCCGTTCGGAAACCCGGATGGAGGAGAGAATCAACCCCTGGAGCTTGTTGATGAGCAGCAGGTCTCGTTGGTTGGCCTCGAATTCCTTGGGGTTCAGCCGGGCACGCTGGAGAGCGCGAGAGTAGGTGGCTTGGTCGAAAATCCCGTCTTTTTGGAATGCGGGAATGCTGTGGATGGAAGCTTCCATCTCCTCTTCCGCGACCTTCAACCCCAGACGCTGCGCTTCCTGCAGGAGGAGAATCCGGTTCACCAGGTCCTTCACCGCCCGCTCTTTCAGGTTGAGTTTTTTGGCCATATCCTCATTGAAACGCTCTCCATAGATCGACTGATAGCGGTCCCGCATGTTTTGGTAGTAATTCCTGGCTTCGGTGACCGTAATAATGTATGGTCCGATTTTAATCAATTCCCGTTGACGCCCTTCCCGGGGGGCCCAGATGCCCCAAAAGATGAAGACGACCACGACCGCCCCCAAAGCGGCCTTGATCATCCAGGATTGAGCATGTTTCCTCATGAAATCCAGCATAAAGCGCGATCCCCTTTCCCCAAGGATATCAAAGATTTTATTTGAATCAGTCCAAATTGACAAGAAATTTTTCCACGACCCACCTGCCCGTCCGCAGGAGATGCTTTGAAAAATGCGGGCCAAGGACCGGGCAGAAATTTCTTGCACCCCAGCAGTATTTTTGGTATCATAATTTCCTTAAATATTCTGAGGCTTTGCTCCCCGTCATCGGGGAAGGGACCCTTTTCTTCGGGGGAAATAGAAGAAAGGAGCGGGAGAATGATTTTTGATTTTGTCCTGGGCCTTTTCTCGAACGACCTGGCAATCGATCTGGGAACGGCTACCACTCTGGTTTACGTGAAAGGAAAAGGAATCGTCCTTTGTGAGCCTTCGGTGGTGGCGGTGCGCAAGGATTCGAAGGGGGGACGCAAGATTCTGGCGGTGGGAAAAGAGGCCAAGAAGATGCTGGGCCGGACCCCGGGGAACATCGTGGCCATCCGGCCGATGAAAGATGGAGTCATCGCCGATTTCGAAATCACCGAATCCATGCTCCGTTACTTCATCGCCCAGGTACACAAGGGCCGGACGCTGGTGCGTCCGAGGATCATCGTCTCCGTCCCATCGGGAATTACGGAAGTGGAAAAGAGGGCGGTGCGCGAATCCGCCCAGTCCGCCGGTGCCCGCGAGGTCTACCTGATCGAAGAACCCATGGCAGCGGCCATTGGAGCCAGTCTTCCGGTCAATGAGCCCTCGGGAAACATGATCGTGGACATCGGCGGCGGGACTTGCGAGGTGGCGGTCATCTCCCTGGCTGGAATCGTGTATAGCCAGTCCGTCCGGGTCGGGGGAGACAAGATGGATGAGGCCATCACCAATTTTGTAAAGCGCAAGTACAATCTGCTCATCGGCGAGCGCACGGCGGAGCTGATCAAAATCCAGATCGGAACTGCTTACCCCGATGAGGATGTCCGCACCATGGAAATTAAAGGCCGGGACCTGGTCGCCGGGAATCCCAAAGTCCTCCAGATCAACTCGGAAGAAGTGCGGGAAGCCCTTACCGAGCCGATCAACGCCATCCTAGAGGCAGTCAAAACCACTCTCGAAAGAACCCCGCCGGAGCTGGCCGCGGACATCGTGGATAAGGGCATCGTTTTGGCCGGTGGAGGGTCTCTCCTCCGGAACCTGGATGTCTTGATCCGGGAGGAAACCGGCCTCCCGGTGACGATCACGGAGGATCCCCTCTCCGCCGTAGTCCTGGGATCGGGGAAAGCCCTGGATGAATTGAACCTCCTTAAAGAAGTGACGATCAAGACCTGAAACCGTGCAGTCGCATCGCGCCTTGCGATAGGGGCAAAAAGTAAAGGGCGAAAATGGCTCGTAGGCTTTCCTCTGAGCGATCGGCCCAATCTGTTTTTTTCTTGGGCAATCCCCTTTTCCGTGAGTCAGCCCGATGCTGAATCTACTCAAACGCTTTCGCCTCTTATTCACCGCCCTACTCTTTCTCTTTTTGGCCCTGGTCCTTATGACCATTTACGCCAAAGAAGGGAGGGAAACCTCCCTCATCCAGAAGGTTTTGCTGCAAATTTCCTTCCCCTTCCAGCACGGGGCTCAAAAGACCTTTCTTTGGTTCAAAGAGGTGGGGGAAGATTATCTTTTTCTTTCCCGGGTCCGACAGGAAAACAAAGACCTCAAACGGGTCCTCAGCACCCTCCAGGAAGAGAACAATCGTCTCCGGGAAGCCCTCCAGACCGACGAGCGTCTCAAGAAGCTTTCGGTCTGGCAGTCTCAGTACCCCCACAAGAGCCGGGTGGCGCAAATTTACGCCCGAGGGCCCTCCAGCTGGTTCAAAACCCTTCTGATCAATAAAGGGGAGAACGATGGAGTGGCCAAAGATATGGCCGTGGCCACCTCCGAAGGGGTGGTCGGCCGGGTCATTGAAGTGTCTCCGGGTACCGCCAAGGTGCTCCTGGTCACCGATGCCAACAGCGCCGTCGATGTGATCGTCCAGCGCTCGAGGGTGCAGGGAATCATGGAAGGAACGATCGACGAGGTTTGCATTCTTAAATACATCCAGAAGAATGAAGAAGTTCAGGTAGGCGATGTAGTGGTTACGTCCGGCCAAGGAGGAATCTTCCCCAAGGGCTTGGTGATGGGGAAAGTGAGTGAGGTGGACCGGAAGCGCCACGGCATTTTTCAGTATATCGAAGTGACCCCATCGGTGGACCTGGCCAAATTGGAAGAAGTCCTAGTTCTGGAGAAATGATCGAGACCCTGAAGATTCGAAGGATCCAACCCCAGGATCGCCCGAGTCTGAAAGCCCTCCTGCACGCTCAATCCCACTTCCGTCCCGAAGAAATCCGGGTGGCCCTGGAACTGATCGACCTTGCCCTGGCCCAACCCGGCGAGGAAGATTACGTCATTTTATGTGCCGAGGAAAGGGAGGGGGAGATTCGGGGATACATTTGCTATGGGAAAGCCCCGCTTACCGAAGCGGTCTATGACATCTATTGGATTGTCGTCCATCCCGCCTACTGGAGCCAGGGAACAGGGTCTTCTCTCCTCCGCCAGGCAGAGGGCGAGCTAGCTCAACGCCAGGCCCGCCTGCTGCTCATCGAAACTTCGTCCACGCCCCCTTATAGGATTCCGCGCGCCTTTTACGGGAAGCATGGGTACCGCGAACAGGCCCGGGTCCGGGACTATTACCGTCCGGACGATCACAAGATCATATACAGTAAAAACCTAAAGGGAAGAAATGAAACTTGAAGCCGGGGGTTTGCCACTTGCGACCTGTGCCCTGAGACCTGAATCTTGAGAAGGGGAGAGAATCAGCGTATAATTCAGATAAGTCGGTTCAAGAAGAGCTCTGGGGTGCCTCACCATGACCGGGATCGCTAAGGTCTGGGAAAAGATAAAAGAAATTCATCGAAGAAGGGCTCCTTTTTTCCGAAGACCCCTGGGACTGCAGACGCGGATTACCCTTCTATTTGCCGTTGTAGTGGTCAGCGTCATTGTCCTTTTCTCTTACCTGGAATTCCGTTTGGCCGAACATTCCCAAAGGGAGCTTTGGCGGGAGAGGACCATCTACGTGACCCGGGAGGTAGACGCCAAGATCTACAGCTCCAAGGACCTGGAAAATGCAGCTTTTCTGGAAGAAGAAATCGCCAACTGGATGTATGCCCGTCCTTCCATCCGATCCATCGACATCTTCGTTTTCCAAAAGAACACCTATAAGATCATGGCCTCCAGCTGGGAGGGAAAAGACCTGGGAATCAGTTATCAGAGCCTCGATTCCTTGAAGAGGGACATGGTTCTCTCCACCCTGATCAAGCGGGATGATCATCCCCACTGGGAAATCCTAGCCCCGCTTCATGCAGGGCGAAAGATCGTGGGGGGGATTCGCATTGTAACCTCTCTGGAGGAGTTGGAGACCTTCCTGGCCAATAAACGCACCCGCACCATCCTCTTCACCCTGATCAGCGTCGCCATCCTTATCCTCATCCTGGCCGTCTTTTTCAGCCGGGCCATCCACCGCCCCATCCAACAGCTGGTCCGGGCCATGTCCGAGGCCGAGTCCGGGAAACTGAACGTGGCCGTCCCGGTTCGGTCCCAGGATGAGCTGGGTCTCCTGAGTGTTCACTTCAATCGGATGCTCTCCCGAATCAGCCAGTTCAACGAGGAGCTGACCCAGAGGATCGAGGCAGCCACCCGTGAGCTGGCCCAGAGGAATGAGGAGCTTCGCCTGGCCAATGAGTCCCTCTTTCAGGCCCAACGCCAGTTGGTCCAAGCGGAAAAGCTGTCGGCCCTGGGGCATGTAGCGGCCACCATGGCCCATGAAATCGGGACTCCCCTCAACTCCATCTCCGGGTATATCCAGCTCATGCTCGCCGAGGAGACCGGGTCGGAGTTGATGACCAAACGTCTGGTGATCATCGAAACCCAGCTTGACCGACTGACCCAAAAGATCCGCAACCTGCTCCATTCCACCCGCCAGCCCGAGCCTCAGCTGCAGGCAGTGGATGTCAATCATGTCCTGGAAACCGTGATCACCCTCACCCAGCCCGGGATGTCCATTCGGGCCGTTCAACTGGTGCGTCATTTAGGTCCAGACTTGCCCCGAATTTCGGGCGACCCCAGCCTTCTCCAGCAGGTATTTCTCAACCTGGTGACCAACGCCCTGGATGCCATGCCCCAAGGAGGGGTCCTCACTCTGATCACCGCCCCGCCGGCCGCCTCTGGCCGAAACGGGTATTTTGTAGAGGTGGTGGTGGAGGATACGGGAACCGGCATGTCCCCCGAGGTGAAGAAGAAGGCCCTTGAGCCTTTTTTTACCACTAAGTCTCCGGGGAAAGGAGCCGGGCTGGGGTTGAGCATCTGCGAAGACATCATTCGGAGCCATCACGGCAAAATGGAGATCGAGAGCCAGGAAGGAAAGGGTTCGACCCTGCGCATTCAACTCCCAGTCTTCTCTCCGGAGGGGGTCTGAGCATGGCCTCTCCCGTTCGAATTTTGGTGGTGGATGACGACGAGATCACCTGCAACCTCTTGGAAGAGGTATTGTCCAAGGAGGGATATGCCGTGGACAAGGCCCTGAACGGGCAGGAGGCGATCGAAAAGGGAGAAAAGGAGTCCTATGGAGTTGTGCTCAGCGATATCCGAATGCTTGATGTGGACGGAATGGAGGTCCTGCGCGCCTACCGGCAGAGAAGTCCGGAGACCATCATCATCATGATGACCGCCTTTGGTTCGATCGAAACCGCCATCCGGGCGATTAAAGAAGGGGCTTACGACTATGTGAGCAAGCCTTTCAAGCTCGACGAAATCAAGCTGACCATCCAAAGGTCTCTGGAGCAGAAGCGCCTGGTAGAAGAAAACATCCACTACCGCCAAGAGTTGATTACCAAATATAAATTGGAGAACATTGTGGGGCGCAGCCCGCAGATGCTCCAGGTCTATAAAACCATCGCCCGCGTGGCTGAGAGCCGCTCCACGGTTTTGATCACCGGGGAGAGCGGGACGGGGAAAGAGCTGATCGCCCGAGCCATCCATTTCAACAGCCCCAGGTCCCCCCGGCCTTTCGTGGCTGTGGACTGCAGCTCTCTAGCGGAAAGCCTTCTGGAAAGCGAGCTCTTCGGCCATGTCCGGGGAGCCTTCACCGGAGCGGTCACGACCAAAAAAGGCCTCTTCGAAGAGGCCGATCGCGGGACCTGCTTTTTGGATGAAATCAGCAATATCAGTCTAGCCATACAGGCTAAGCTTCTCCGAGTCCTCCAGGAGCACGAGATCAAACGAGTGGGGGGCACGGAGACCATCAAAATCGACGTGCGGATGGTAGCCGCCACGAACCAGAACCTGGAAGAGCTGGTGGCGGAAAAGAGATTTCGGGAAGACCTTTTCTACCGTCTCAACGTGGTTTCCATCCACCTTCCTTCCCTCCGGGAACGCCCGGAGGATATTCCCTTACTAGCCGATCATTTCCTGAATAAGTATGCCACTCAAAACAACAAACCTGTCTGTCGAATCTCCCCTGACGCGATGGATGTCTTAACTCGCTACCGCTGGCCCGGGAATGTACGGGAGCTGGAAAACGTGATTGAACGGGCGGCAACCCTTTCCAACACCAACCTGATCATTCCCGCAGACCTCCCCCGGAGGCTTCAAGTAGAGCTATCCCAGAATGCCATCAGTTCCCTCCCTTCCAGCCTTCCTCTTTCTGAACTGGAAAAACTCTACATTCAAAAGGTCCTGGAGGAGACTGGGGGAAACAAGAAGAAGGCGGCGGATATTTTAGGGATTGACCGCCGGACCCTTTACCGGATGGCTACCCGCCTGGGTCTCCCCATTAAAGGGTAAGTGCGGCATTATGCCTCACTTTGCATTCCTGTCACATTTCACCAACCATTTAAAATCTTATATTTTTCTGTAAAATCATAACTTGTGTGGCGTTCTTGTCTGGAATTACTCCTGGCCCACAATTTTTATCCCCTTTATCCGAAACAGAAAATGATTCATAACCATTTGATTTTAAAATGTAATTAATTAATTTGAATAATTCCATGGACTTTTGTCGTCAGCGGTACTGATCTTGCTTAAGGGAAAACACGTATAAAAATTACAACAAAAGACGCAATGAAATATAATCCACTTCAAAGGCGTTTGGGCTCTTGGTCCTTAGTAGTTATTATCCTGCTTGTCTTTGCAGGGTGCAGCAGTCTGAAATCTGAAAACGAAAAGCTGAAAGAAGAGATCGTCGATGTAAGCGCGGAGAACGAGAAATTAAGAAAAGAGCTGAACACCCTCAAATCGGAGAATTCCAAGATGCATATGCGGGTGGCTCAGCTGCACATGGAGATTGCGGCCCTTTATCAGGAAATCCAGAACATGCAGAAGGACCTGGATGCCTTAAAAGCACAGCTGAAGGGCGGAGGAAGAAATAAAAAGTCGTAGCGACGAGTGATCTATTTCCTCTCCTCTGGGGGAGTTGGGGATTTTAAGCAAAAGGAGGTGAAAAAAGATGAAGAAACTGATTGCTCTTTTGGTGTGCGTTCTGTTTGCCATGACCCTTATGGTGGCTGCTTGTGCCAAGAAGGAGGAGCCCGCGAAGCCCGCTGAGCCGGCTAAGAAGGAAGAGGTGAAGCCGGCCGAGCCAGCCAAGCCTGCGGAGGCAGCAAAGCCCGCTGAACCGGCGAAGCCCGCGGAGAAGGCTCCCGAAAAGAAGTAATCTCAGAGGAATTTCTTTGGGCCCAAAACCCAAAAAATCTAACCGGAAAGGAGGTGAAAGAGAATGAAAAGAATTCTGATTCTGATGGTGGCCCTGTTGACCATAGTGGCCTTCGCAGGCGGAGTGATGGCGCAGGCTCCGGCAAAGACCGAGAAACCCGCTGCTCCGGCTCCTGAAAAGGCAGCTCCCGCGCCCGCTCCCAAACCGGCAGCGGAAAAGCCCAAAGCCCTAAAGGCAACGGGAGCCGTTGCGGCATACGAGGCCGGGAAAATGATCGCGGTGAAGGTGAAGGACAAGGAGATGAAGTTTGACATCGCCGCCGACGCCAAGGTCCAAGGAGAGGTCAAGGAAGGCGCCAAGGTGACCGTAACGTACAAAAAGGACATGGACAAAATGGTTGCCACTTCTATCTCCGGGCCGAAACCGAAGAAAGAAGCTCCACCCAAGAAGGCTCCGGAAAAGGCTCCGGAAAAGAAGTAGTTCTTTTCCAACTGGCGAAAAGAGGCATAAGCCCTCAAAAGGGTTATGCCTCTTTTTTTTACCCCCCCCGTTGGGCTGTTTTTTCCCTGCCATGCAGGGAGGGTGGCTTAATAAGCTCAGATGCAAGTGCCAGAAAGCGTCCGGGGAAATTCTCAGGTGATAGGCGAAGCGGCATTTCGTTGTCTCCAGGAATCCGAATCCATAGCCAAAATTAATTCCAAAAAAGTTCATAAAAGAGCTTGACAATAATTTAAGCGCTATGCTATGAATCCTTGAATGAATAATCATTCATTTTAGTCATCTGGGATCAAGTTCTTAAATAAAACTCAATAGATAACCGAAAGGAAGGGTCATGAGAAGCAGAAAAAATAACAAAAACCGATTACTGATCCTGATTACCGGGATATTCCTTCTCCTTCTGGCCACGCCGCTCCTGGCCAGCGAGGCAGAGCTGGAAATCCCCGTCCTCACCGATTCTCAAAACACCCTTCTCATGGTTGGGTTTTTAATATGTTTCCTGGGAATGGCTTTCGGGGCCTACGAATATGTAAAGGTGAAAGCGTTCCCGGCCCACAAGTCCATGCTGGATGTAGCCAATGTGATCTTCCAGACCTGCAAGACCTACCTGCTCCAGCAGGGAAAACTCCTCATCATCCTGGAGATTTTTATCGGGGTGTGTATCGCTTACTACTTTGGCTTCCTGCAGCACATGGACGCGGGCGGGGTGATCCTTATTCTTATCTGGTCCGTGGTGGGAATCCTGGGCTCCTACAGCGTGGCCTGGTTCGGCATCCGGATGAATACCTTGGCCAACTCCCGGATGGCTTTTGCCTCCCTGGAGGGGAAGCCGATTAAACTGCTGGACATTCCCCTGCGGGCCGGGATGAGCATCGGCGTCCTTCTGGTGTGCGTCGAGCTCATCATGATGCTCATTATTCTGGTTTTCATGCCCCGCTCCACCGCCGGCGCCTGTTTTATCGGGTTTGCCATCGGGGAATCCCTCGGCGCCAGCGCGCTGCGCATCTGCGGCGGTATCTTCACCAAGATCGCGGACATCGGCTCCGACTTGATGAAGATCGTCTTCAAGATCAAAGAAGACGACCCGAGAAACCCGGGGGTGATTGCCGACTGCACCGGGGATAACGCGGGGGACAGCGTGGGACCCACCGCCGACGGTTTCGAAACCTACGGCGTGACCGGCGTGGCCCTCATCAGCTTCATCGTCCTGGGGGTCTTCGAGCAGTTCCGGGCCGAGCTGATCACCTGGATCTTCGTCATGCGGATTCTGATGATCCTCACTTCGATCGTCGCTTTTCAGTTCAACAAGGCGGTCACCACGGCCAGGTTCGCGGGCAAGACCAAGGTGGACTTCGAACTCTCCCTGACCATGCTGGTCTGGTTCACCTCCATTCTTTCCATCATCGTAACCTTTGCCGCCAGCTACTGGCAGATCGGGCACCTGCCCAATAACCTTTGGTTTAACCTATCCATCATTATCAGCTGCGGAACCATCGCTGCGGCGCTCATTCCCGAACTGGTGAAAGTCTTCACCAGCTCGAAATCCATCCACTGCCGGGAAGCGGTAACCTCAGCCCGGGAGGGGGGAGCCTCCCTGGATATCCTGTCGGGTTTCGTGGCCGGAAATTTCAGCGCCTTCTGGCTGGGGATGGCCATTTTCCTCTTAATGTCCGTCGCCTATTTTGCCAGCCTAAACGGCCTGGATAAGTTCATGGAATACTCCTCCATCTTCGCCTTCGGGCTGGTGGCCTTCGGCTTCCTGGGAATGGGGCCGGTGACCATCGCCGTGGACAGCTACGGCCCGGTCACCGACAACGCCCAGTCCATCTATGAGCTCTCCCTGATCGAGACCATTCCCAACGTGGAAACGGAAATCCAGAGCCAATTCGGTTTCAAGCCTAACTTCGAAAACGCCAAACACTTCCTGGAAGAAAACGACAGCTGTGGCAACACCTTTAAAGCCACGGCCAAACCGGTTCTGATCGGGACCGCGGTGGTGGGCGCGACCACCATGATCTTCTCCCTCATCCTGCTCCTGCGCAAGACCCTGGGGATCCAGCCGGAGACCATTTTGAACCTGCTCAACCCCTTCACCCTCCTGGGGTTCCTGTGCGGGGGAGCGGTGATCTACTGGTTCACCGGAGCCTCCACCCAGGCGGTGACCACCGGCGCCTACCGGGCGGTCCAGTACATCAAGAAGAACATCAAGCTGGATGACAGCGCCTCCCTGAGCGCCTCAACGGAAAAGTCGAAAGAAGTGGTGAAGATCTGCACCCAATATGCACAGAAGGGGATGTTCAACATCTTCATCACCATCTTCTGCTTCGCCCTGGGCTTCGCCTTCTTTTCCGCGCCGGGCAGCAGTAATGCCCCGGCATCGTTTTTTATCAGCTATCTGATCTCCATCGCCGTCTTCGGCTTATACCAGGCCATTTTCATGGCCAACGCGGGCGGCTGTTGGGACAACGCCAAGAAGGTGGTGGAAGTGGACCTGAGAGAGAAGGGAACCCCCCTTCACGCGGCGACGGTCATCGGAGATACGGTGGGAGACCCCTTTAAGGACACCTCCTCCGTGGCCCTGAACCCCATCATTAAGTTCACCACCCTCTTCGGCCTCCTGGCCATGGAGATCGCTATTTCACCCATGATGAAAGGGATTGCTCACTACGTGGGAGTGGTGTTCTTCCTCATCGCCCTGGTCTTTGTGGCGCGCTCCTTCTACGGGATGCGAATTCCGAAAGAGTAGGAGAAGGTTTTAACCATGAGCCCCCAAGGGGTCCTTCCGGGCCCCAAGGGGGCTTCTCTTTGGAGGGTTCCGCTCCTGATCCCCCTCGTTTTCGTTTGATTCTTTTCCCCCTGATCGTTATAATCTAGCCAGTCTTTCCGATAATACATAAGAGACCCTTCTCCCCATCCCCTAGGAGGTTGGTATGCATATCAAAAAGTTGTATTTTTCTGTCCTTCTCTTGCTCCCTGCAACTCTCCTGCTGGCGCCCGGAGGGATGGCTCTGGCCCAAACCATCACCCCGGCCCATGAACAGGAGTTCACCGATGCCAAAAACGCCATCGACGCCGCCCAAAAGGCCCAAGCGGAAAAATATGCTTCGGAATCCCTGAAGCAGGCGCAGGACCTTCTGGTGGCCGCGGGCAATGCCCGGAGCTCCAAGGATGCGGTCAAATTTACCCAGAATTCGAGGCTGGCCCGGGCATATGCCGAACTGGCCCGCGCCACCGCCGAACTGAAGACCGAGGAAGACAAGCTGGCGGCTACCCAGGACGAACTGCAGAAAGCCAGGGCGGAAATCGAAAGCCTGAAAAAAGCCCAGTAGCGAGGAGGAAAAGACGATGAAACCAAGCGTTTCCCACAGAATACAAATTCTGTTTCTCCTTTTCCTGGGTTATCTCCTGGTGGCCTACCAGAACTTGAATCGTTCCCAAGTTACCTCCGAGGGGCTGGGGCCCTCCCAGCCCGTGGCCAATGATGCTACAGAGGCGGGGCGTGCCCTGAACCGGAGGGTGGAAATCGCCGTCCAGACCGGAGAATGAAAGAAAACCATTGCGGATTTCAGGTTGCAGATTTGAAATTTTAAGAGATTGCTGCTGGCAATCCAAAATCTGAAATCAGGGTGACTCTATGCCCGAGTTGAGACAAGACCCGGCCACCAAGCAGTGGGTGATCATTGCCACTGAGCGGGCCAAGCGACCCCACGATTTCAGCAGACCCCCGGTCCAAGTTTCCGTCGAGGAGTATAAAGCGGACTGTCCATTCTGCCTCGGCAATGAAAGTTTGACTCCTCCGGAGATCATGGCTTACCGCAAAGGAGGGCCGGCCAACGGCCCGGGTTGGTGGGTTCGGGCCTTTCCCAATAAGTTTTCAGCCCTGGTCCCGGAAGGAAGTCTGTCCCGCAAAGAAGAAGAGGGAATCTTCCGAAAGATGGACGGAGTGGGACAGCATGAAGTCATTGTGGAATGTCCTCAACACAACCTGTGCATTCCCCTGATGGCCGACAAGCAGGTCGAAGAGATCATCCTCGCCTACCGGGAACGATACCTGGCCCTGAGGGAGGACCCCCGCTTCAAGCTGATCATCATCTTTAAAAATCACGGGTCCAAGGCCGGCACCTCCCTGGAACACCCCCATTCCCAGTTGGTGGCCATGCCCATCGTCCCCCTTACCATCCGCTATCGTTTTGAAAAGGCCTACACCCATTTCGACGATGAAGGGAGCTGCGTGTATTGCGACGTTTTGCGGGAGGGGTTTAAGCAACCCACGCGCCTGGTCCTGGAGACCGACCGATTCGCCGCTTTTCACCCCTTCGCTTCCCGTGCGCCTTTCGAAACCTGGATCATCCCCAAGGCGCACAATGCTTCTTTCGGTTCGATTTCCATGGACGGGGCTAAAGAGTTTGCTTACGTGCTCAAAAAGACGCTGGGGAAGTTATACCGGGGATTGAATAATCCCGACTATAACTACATTATCCATACCGCCCCCATTAAGGACGAGCAGGAAGAATACTTCCACTGGCACCTGCAGGTCCTGCCCCGCCTGGTGACCCCCGCCGGGTTCGAGCTTGGAACCGGCATGTTTATCAACGTCGCTCTCCCCGAGGAGACCGCGGCTTATATCCGCAACGTGCCGGATTGATATTCTCCCCCAGGAGCCTAGGGATATGGAAGGGAGGAGACCCCGGTGGGTCCTTTTTGCCATTACCTGTCGTACAGGTCGAAAAATTTAATGTACTTTTCCAGGAGAAGGTTCCGGTCGAATTCCCAGAACTGCTTCACCATCTCCTCCTGCTCCCGCTTGCTAAAGTATTCCAGGGAGGGAGGGAAAAAGGCTTTCTC
>DASPRR010000055.1:0-2903 GCA_035624375.1 Thermodesulfobacteriota bacterium
GAGATTGCCGCGCCCTTCGGGCTCCTAATGACATGTGACATTATTTAATGCGTTTGTACTAGTTCCGGGCGCTACGGTTCAGATTTTTCCCAGTTTTTTCTCCTCCCGTGTCGACAGATAGATTCCCAGCAGAACCAAAGCCCCGCCCCATATCAGGTTGATACCAGGGTTCTCCCCCAAGATGAAATAGGCCAGAATGGATGCCCCGATGGGTTCGCCTAAGATGACAACCGCAACCAGGGTGGCGGAAAAAAATCTCAAGGCCCAGTTCAGGGAAGAGTGCCCGATCAGCTGAGGCCCAACGGCCAGGAGGAGAAAGAGAAGATAGTCCTTGGGAGCATAACCGAAGAAGGCATCGCCTTTGAATAAGGCCAGAAGGATCAAGAAAAGTGCCGCCCCTCCGTAAACCAAAGTTATGTAAGTGGTGAGGCTGACCTTCTGGCGCACTCTCCTTCCCACCAAGAGATAGCCCGTGGCCATGACCGCTCCCAGGAGGGACAGAAAATCGCCGTAGAGTTGGTCCCGGCCTTTTCCCAGGTCCCCCCAGCCGATGATCGTTCCCCCCACCACAGCCATGAGGATGGAAACAAGCAGAGCCAGGGAAATCCTTTCCCGGAGGATAAAAGTGGAGGCGACGGCCACAAAGATGGGGTTAGTGGTTACAAAGATCACCGAGCTGGCTACGGTCGTATATTGCAGGGAGGTGATCCAAAAAGCAAAATGAAAGCAGAGGAAGAGGCCGGCGGCCAGAGAGGGAAGGATTTCCTTCCGGCTCAACCTGCGGGACTCACGGAGGGTTCTCGGCAACGCGAGGAGGAGAAGAATCAGGGTTGCCAGGGTTAGACGATAGGCGGCAATAATGAGCGGAGGGGCATCGCAGAAACGGATGAAAATGGAGGCAAAGGACATGACCGTCAGGCCCACGGGCAGGATGATTGCGGCCCGGACAGGGTCGGAAGAGGAGGATTTTATTTCAGACATGGAACCGAATATAGAGGATATCGCCATCCTGGACTTGGTACTCTTTTCCTTCGACCCGGATCAGTCCCTTATCCCTGGCTGCAGCCGAGGAACCGGCGGCGACGAATTCCTCGAAAGAAATGACTTCCGCGCGTATGAACCCCCGCTCCATATCCGTGTGAATCTTGCCCGCGGCCTGGGGAACGTGGGTCCCGTGGGGTACGGTCCAGGCCCGAAGCTCCGGGCCGACCGTGGTGTAAAAAGTAATGAGTTTCAGGAGGCCATATCCCACCCGGATGAGCTGATTCAGGGCAGGCTCCTGAAGCCCCATCTCCCGCAGAAATTCGTCCCGCTCGGCCGAAGAGAGCTCGGCCATCTCGGCCTCCAAGTCGCCGCAGAGGATCACCACAGGGGCCTTTTCCCGTCCCGCCAGTTCTTCCACCGGAGAAATCCAGCGCCGCTCCTTCAGTTCTTTTTCGCTGGCATTGGCCACGTAGAAGACTGGTTTGGCGGTGAGAAGCTCCAAGGAACGGAAGACCTTCTGGCCTTCTTCGGGAAAAGTCAGGCCGGCTGCCGGACGTCCCTTGGCCAGGCGATCCTGGATGGCCTGCAGGACCGGCACTTCGGCGGAGGATTTCTTGTCCCCCACTTTGGCTTGGTGGAGGTTTTTGCTGAGCTGCTTGTCCACGGTCTGAAGGTCGGCCAGGATGAGTTCGGTCTGGACGATCTCGATATCCCGCTTGGGGTCCAGGCTGGCGTAAATGTGGGTAACGTTTTCTGCTTCGAAGCAGCGGACCACGTGGGCCAGGGCGTCCACATTTCGGATGTGACCCAGGAATTGGTTTCCCAGGCCCTCCCCCTTGCTGGCTCCTTTGACCAGGCCGGCTATGTCCCAGAATTCCAGGATCGTGGGGGTGACTTTTCCTGGTTTCAGAATCTGGGCAAGCCTTTCCAGCCGTTTATCGGGAACGGGGATGATTCCTTGGTTGGGCTGGATGGTGCAAAATGGATAACTGGCCACCTGGGCTTTGGCCGAGCTGAGAGCGTTGAAAATCGTGGATTTCCCGGCATTGGGCAGGCCGATGATGCCGCATACGAAACCCAAGGAGTCCTCCCAAGACCTGGTTGGCGGAAATTTCCGTCGATCATTATACTGAAAAGAGGCCAGGGGAGCAAGGGATGTCACTTTTCGGGGTGAGCGGGGGAATATTCGTCAATTTCCTCGGGATTCTAAACCCAGGGAAGAGCCTATTTGACATTGAATCATTAGGAGAATAAAATGGTTTATAAATATGGGAATTTTTTAACCTTTTCCCGAATGTCGCCCTGCTTATGACGGGTTTCGGGGGAGAAAAGCTCTCATATCCGTTCGAGGCAATGGGAGACGATTGAATCAGCGATACCTGTATAAGGTTAGGATAAAATAATGAGAAATTGGAGAAGGACCTCGACCCCCGTTCTGCTTATCCTGGGCGGTCTTTCTTTGCTTGATCCAGCCGGGGCAATGGCCCAGAAGGTCCATTCCATCGACTTGACTACAGCCATCGCCGAGGTGGCCCAGCAGACCATGCCCTCCGTGGTCCACATCGAGGTGATCCAGAGGGTCCAAGTCCCATCACCGGTCTTCCCGTTCGAGGGGGATTCTTTTTTTCGCTTTTTCTTCGGAGCTCCCCCAAGGCCCCGTTTTGACCGGAGAGAGGTGCGGGGAATCGGGACGGGGATGATCATCGACGGCGATGGACATATTATAACCAACAACCACGTGGTCAATGGGGCCACAAAAGTCCAGGTCAAGATCGCCTCGGGGGAAGAAATGGAGGCCAAGATCGTGGGGGCGGACCCCAAGACCGACTTGGCGGTCATCAAGATCAAGCTTCCTTCCAATACCCCTTTCCTGAAATTCGGCGACTCGGATAAACTGCGAGTGGGAGAATGGGTGGTGG
>DASPRR010000077.1:0-2950 GCA_035624375.1 Thermodesulfobacteriota bacterium
GAATACTTCAAAATAAGCGATCAGCATTCAGCTTTCAGCGGTCAGCCCTAGAAGGAGCTGTCAGCTTATCAAAGAGCCCCGGCTGAAAGCTAGGCGGTTTTTCTATGATCGGTATTTCGAAATTGTACTGCGGAACCGTGGAATCCTCTGACCCCCTGCGATACGGGAGGCAATCGGGGAAACTCCCCTCCCACCTCCTCCAGTTTTCTGAGGATAAAAAGCCGGTGGTGGTGTGGAACGTAGGCCAAAGATGTAACCTGAAATGCGTCCACTGCTATTCCCATTCCCAAAACCGGGAGTACACCGGAGAACTATCCAGCGCAGAGGGGAGGGCGCTCATCGAGGACCTAGCCCGGTTCGGTTCCCCGGTTGTTCTCTTTTCCGGAGGCGAACCCTTTTTACGGAAAGACCTCCTCGACCTGGCCCAGCTGGCCACAGACCTGGGAATGCGTGCGGTCATCTCGACCAATGGAACCCTCATCAGCCCGGATATGGCCCGAAAATTGAAAAGGATCGGGCTTTCCTACGTGGGAGTAAGCCTGGATGGAATGGAGGAGACCAACGATCGGTTCCGGGGGGTGAAAGGGGCGTTCCAAGCCGCTCTCCGGGGAATCCGCAATTGCCAGGAAGCGGGGATCAAGGTGGGACTCCGGTTTACGATCAACCGGCGCAATGCCCAGGACATTCCGGGAATCTTCGATCTTCTGGAGAAGGAAAATATCCCGAGGGTCTGTTTTTACCATCTGGTTTACGCAGGCCGCGGAAGTGAGCTCATTAAGGAAGACCTCGACCCGGGAGAGACCCGGAAAGTGGTGGACCTCATCATCGACCGGACCCAGAACCTCCATGACCAAAATAAAGCCATTGAAGTGCTCACGGTGGACAACCACTCGGATGGTCCCTACCTTTATCTGCGAATGATGGGGGAGGGGTCTCCCCGGTCTGGAGAGGTCATGGAACTCCTGCGGATGAACGGGGGGAACAGCTCAGGAGTAGGAATCGGCTGCGTGAGTTGGGACGGCTCGGTCCATGCCGATCAATTCTGGAGGCATTACTCCTTCGGCAACGTGCGACATCGACCGTTCAGCCAGATATGGATGGACTTGAGCAATCCCCTGATGGCCAGGCTGAAAGAGAAAAAGAGACACGTAAGAGGGCGTTGCGCTTCCTGCCGCTTTCTGGAAGTCTGCGCAGGGAATTTCCGGGTTCGAGCCGAAGCCATAACTGGGGACCTGTGGGCTCCTGACCCGGCCTGCTACCTTACAGATCAAGAAGTTGGAATCGGATGATAAGCAAATTCCGAATCCCAAGCGCCAAATTCCAAATAAAATGACAATGACCAAAAGTATCCTGAAGGTTCCTCCTCTGCGGATGATCGCCTGGGAAGTCACCCGAAGCTGCAATCTCAATTGCATCCATTGCCGGGCGGCAGCGCAGCGAGGCCCCTACTCTGGGGAACTGAATACCGAGGAAGCCCTCCGCCTGATTGATGAGATCGTCTCCTTCAGTCAGCCCGTAGTTATCCTTACCGGCGGGGAGCCGCTCCTCCGCGAGGATATCTATGAGCTGGCCGACTATGGGACCCGTCGGGGGCTGCGCATGGTCATGGCTCCCAACGGGACCCTGCTGGATGCGGACAAAGCCGCCCGCTTGAAAACCAGTGGAATCCAGCGGGTCTCCATCAGCCTCGACGGAGCAACGGCGGAAAGCCATGACCGGTTTCGCCAGATGGAAGGGGCCTTTGCCGGGGCCCTGCGGGGGATCGAATTTCTGAAAGAGGCCGGGCTCGAATTCCAGGTCAACACCACGGTCACCCTGAAAAATTACCACGAATTGTCCTCCCTATTGGACCTAGCCGTGAGACTGGGGGCTGTGGCTCACCACATTTTCCTCCTGGTCCCCACGGGAAGGGGGAAGGAGATGAAAGGGGAGGCCATCGAGGGGAAGGAGTACGAAAAAATCCTTCACTGGTTTTACGACCAACGGGAAAAAGTGCCTCTTCAGTTGAAGGCGACCTGTGCCCCCCACTACTACCGGATTTTGCGGCAAAGAGCCAGGCAAGAGGGAAAGAAAGTAACCCCCCAGACTCATGGCCTTGACGCTATGACCCGGGGATGCTTGGGAGGGATCGGATTCTTATTCATATCTCATCTGGGGGATGTGCAGCCTTGCGGCTACCTGGAGGCACTCAGCGGAAACGTGAGACAGCAGAAATTGAAAGACATATGGGAATCCTCCCCGGTGTTCTTGAAGTTACGCGATTCCTCCGCTTATCAAGGTCGTTGCGGGCGCTGCGAATACATGAGAGTCTGTGGAGGGTGCCGCGCCAGGGCCTTCGAATGGTCCGGGGACTTTATGGCCGAAGAACCCCTCTGCATTTACCAACCCCAATGTTCCTGAAGGTTTCGATTACTGGCAGGCCCGGAAATTACCCAACCCAGGGCAGCCCTTTCCGTCCTGAAATTTCCCCTCCGAGAATATCACCGCTGGACTCCATCGAAGCAAGAGCCATAGTCCCTTTCAGACCATCATTTTTTGGACAGAGCCCATTGGCGATTTGTACAATTATGACCGGAATTGGGGGGGGTTCGATCCGCCTGGTTTAGGGCCATAAGGAAGAATAACCCTGCAAAATGATTTGCCTCAATTCGAAAATCAGCTGTGTTATAAAAGGGTTCGGCGATGAATCCATCCCAAAAGCAGTAGGATTCGGGTTTATCGATCTGATGATTTGCCTGCGGGCACAAAAATTGCGGCATCGAAAATGCCGCTGGAGGGATCTCTTCTTCCTTCAGAATCTAAGGCGAGCAAGGATACCGAAAATGCCTCAGCTATTGAATTCTGTCCAGAGCGAGCCCGAGATTCTCCCGCTGAAGCCGGTGGAAGCGATCCTTCCAGTCCCGCCCCCCCCAAAACCTCCGGATAAGAGAATCGCGCGGAAAAAGTCAGG
>DASPRR010000147.1:0-7450 GCA_035624375.1 Thermodesulfobacteriota bacterium
ATGTTGCCGTAACTTTGAGCGCCTACGGCTATACCCGCTCCAGCAATGTTACCGCAACCATTGTGTCGTCTAACTCTTTCACCTATCAGATGACGAACTCACACGGCTCGGGGGACCGAACCTGGACGATCACAGGCCCTGGCGGAAGCATCCAATAGCGAAGGTCGCCTGGCCAGTTCCGTCGCCCCACTTGGAATTGGCCTAAGATGCTACCTGGGAATGGGTGGGGCCTGGTGAAGGGACCACCCATTCCCTCATAAATCATCTCCATAAACAAAACGACGTAGCGGGGTTTGGAATGATTTACCGGATGAAAGAAAAAGGTTTCACGCTGATTGAGTTGATGATCGTTATCGCTATCATCGGCATCCTGGCGGCCATCGCTATTCCCCAGTTTGCTGCCTACCGGAACAGGGGTTTCAATGCCACGTCCCTGTCCGATATACGCCATATGATAACCGCCCAGGAAGCGTACTTCGCAGAAAGGCAGATATACATTGCTCCCGGTGATGTTGCCGTAAGTTTGAGCGCCTACGGCTATGCCCGCTCCAGCAATGTTACCGCAACCATTGTATCCTCCAATTCTTTCACCTATCAGATGACGGCGGCACACGGGTCGGGGGACCGAACCTGGACCTTCTTAAGTCCTGGGCCGATCCAGTAATTTTTCCGCATGTGTTTTTGAGTACTCGTTGGGCAAAATCGAAAATTTCTCCGAGAAATGGGCGGAATCCTCCGTAGGAGAGGATAGCCCATTTCTTTTTTGGGGGAAGGAAAGCGGAGTTCATGGGATGGGTTGATCCCGGCAGTGGTTTCAAGAAATCCATAAATACCCTTCTTGGATTCCTTCTTTTTATCTTTACCTTCTCTTTTTTCCTGGGGAATCTCTGCCCATCTCTGTACTGGAGGGACCCGGGGGAGTTTGCCGCCATTGCTTTTACTTTATCCGTAGGCCATCCCACAGGTTCGCCGACCTATTCCCTGATTGCCAAGCTCTTCACTTTCCTTCCCTTTGGGAGCCTATGGCAAAAAATTAACCTCGTTTCCGTGGTGTTCGGGTCTCTGACGATTTCCATTGGATTCCTTTTGATTTTGCGTCTCCTCAGGAAAGACGATGCGGATTTTCCCCAAAAACAAACCTTCGCTTTTTTCTCCGCCGCGGCTGCTTCTCTGCTCCTGGCTTTCTCCCCCACTTTTTGGCTCTATTCCCTGGTAGCCAAGGCCTATCCGTACTTGACCTTTTGGATTCTGATTCTTGTCTGGCTCCTTCTGGGCTTTCGAGAGGAAGCCCAGAAGAGCCCTTCCCCCCTCCCCCTTTCTCCGCAAGGGCAGTCCTATTTCTTTGCCGCGGCTTTCCTCTACGGTTTAGGACTGGGAGTCTACGGGGCCATGGCGCTTTATCTTCCGGCCTTCCTTTTTTACTGTTTTTACACCGATCGCCGATGGTACCGCGATCCCAAAATCCTTTTTCTGGGAGGATTTTTTTTCTTGTTAGGCTTTTCGGTATACCTCTACTTACCCCTTCGGTCTTCCACCAATCCCTTCTTAGATTGGGGAGAACCGCGGACCTTTTCCCGCTTCTTGAACCACGTGATGGATGCCAAAGATGCTTCCCATAACGCTTCCTTCCCCGATTGGACCATAATCGGGAAGATGAGTCTAGACAGCCTCTGGCTGCTGTCCGATCAATTTTCTCCCTTTGGACTATTTCTGGGAGGGATAGGCCTTATTTTTCTTTGGCACAGAGACAAAGCCTGTTTTTCCCTCACCCTGGGAATCGCGCTGATCCATTGGCTTTTCTTCGTTCGGATCTGGAAGATGGCGTTCCTTTACCTCCCCTTATTTTTGATCTTTACTCTCTGGATGGGGACGGGAATCTTTTTCCTGGGGAAAGCGATCGCTTTCCGCCCTTGGAAAAACGCGCGCCCTGGATTCCAAAGGGCAATGTCCTGGGCTTGGGCGGGGGTGATCGTGTTCACCCTTATCTTCCAGTATGCCCTTCATAAGCCCTCTTCGGGAAAAGGGGATTATTACGTAGCCTACGCACTGGGAAAAGAAATGCTCGGTTCTCTGCCCCCCAAGACCCTCCTCTTCTCAAACTATTCCACCATGCTGTTCCATGGGCTTCAGGCCGTGGAGAACTTCCGGTCGGATGTTTCCGTTGCAGTCATTTTCCCTTTGCGGAATCCTCATCTTTTTTGGAGCATCGACCCGGCCCACTATCCGGCCTTTGATTACTCCAAACTGCCGCGGGTGGTCCATCCGAATACGCAGGAATTTTTCCAGACGCTGATTACCACCCACCTGGGGAAATACCCCCTCTTCTGGGACCTCGGCGCCGAGGATAATTGGTTAATTCCCCGGCTTGTTCCGAAAGGGTTACTCTATCACATCCAGGAAAAGGAGATGGCTGCTTCCCAAGGTGAGTTGTCCACGGATCAGAAAAAAACTTATGAATTTTACCAGTTTCTTTTCTCCCTAGAAGGATTTGAGGAGGATGAAGAAGGGAGGCAGCTCCTCAAGAACCTGACCAATATGAAGAGCATCTACTTTATGCGCACGGGATTTCCTTCCTTCGCTCTATCTTATAACAGGATTGCCATGCAGCTTTTCGAAGATGACCCTACTCTGCATAACAATAGGGGCATCATATACCATTCCATGGGGAAAAATGAGGAAGCCCTCGAGTTGTTGCAGAAGGCCGTTGACCGATACCCGGAGGACCCCCTGGCGCGCCTGAACCGGGGGGCCGTATTTGAGGCCCAAGGAGAAAATGCGCAGGCATTGAAGGAATGGAAGGAGGCCTCTCGGTTAGGAGGGAGAGGAGTCCTAGGTTATTATAACCGAGGAAAATTGCTGCTTAAAATGGGAAAAACAGAAGAGGCCCTGAGTGAATTCAATGCTTTTATGGAAAAATCCTGGGTCCTATTATATTTATCTGACCACCCCATCCTAGAAGAGGTCAAGGAAAGGGTGAAGGAAATTGAAAAGCGTATTCAGGAGAAGAAGAACTCTTAGAGACCTGGATGGAAAGAACATTGGGGATAGTTGATCTCAGTACAACATCTTTAAACCTATTGGGCTTGGATACCTGGTCAGAATCAATCGGGAGGATTCCTTGGCTTCGCTGCTTGTCCATCCTTGGAATATGGACTTTCTTGAACCTTTCGGCCTTGGGAGCGGGAAGACTAATAGGGGCCAGACTAAAAGCCTCCTTTGAGTCAGGTCCCGAATCGCTGGTTTTGAAACTGGGCCTCGGTTACGGCGCGTTGGGCTATGGTGTCCTTCTGATAGGGTTAGGAGGTGCTCTCTATCCTCTGGTCCTCTGGGTCCTCCTGGCGTTTTTGATTCCCTTCTCTTTCCTGGGGAGGATGGATGTCAGGGGGAGGAAAAATTGCGGCCCCATGTCCGGGGGAGAAAAAATCATTCTTTGCACTCTCGGCTTATTGTTCTTCTTCAATCTTATCCTTGCCTTTGCGCCGCCCACGAGTCGCGATGCGCTTACCCAACATCTGGCGCTCCCCAAGCTTTTCGTCCGGCATCACGGGGTCTACAATATTCCTTTTGCGGAAGCTTCTTTCAACCCCCTGCAGGTTGACATGTTATATACCTTGGTCCTCCTCTTGGGGGCCGAAGAATGCGCCAGCCTGCTCCATTTCACCTTTGCCCTCCTGACCGGAGCCCTGATCTACCTCCTTTTGCTTAAGTCCGTTCCCCGCTGGATGGCTTTGCTCGGACCCCTTTTATTCCTCAGCACGCCCCTGGTAGTCAATTTGTCTTCCAAGGCCTATGTTGATCTGGGCTTGGCCTTTTATGCCTTTGCGGCCATTTATGCGCTTCTGAAAAAAGAGGGGAAAGAGAACTGGGCGACTATCTCCGCTCTTTTCGCCGGATTGGCAGCGGCGACCAAGTATAACGGCTTTTTGGTTCTTCTCCTGCTCTGGGTCTGGTTCCTCCTGGAGAGCCAAAAAGAAAACTTCTCCTCATCGCTTCGGGGGGCAAGGAGATACCTTCTGATTGCTCTGGCGGTCTCTTTTCCCTGGTTGCTCCGTAACTTTTTTTACACCGGCAACCCCGTTTTCCCCTTTTTCGTGACTTGGTTCGGGAGCGATCTGCCGATGGAGCAGGAAGCCTTTGCCCCCCTGGCTCGTCGGGCCCTTTTGTACGGAGAGGGATGGACGGATTTCCTGACCATACCGATCCGGATGTTTTTTCAGGGGCAGGATGAAATTCCCCGCTACTTCGACGGGGTCTTGAATCCCATTTTATTATTCCTTTCTCCCCTGGCTTTGATGGGAATCCGAGAAGGCTGGCGGGTCCGGATGGCTGGGTTCGTGATCCTTTACTTTCTCTTATCCTTGTTCCTCGTGGATATGCGCGCTCGCTACATCCTGCCCACTTTGGCCCCGTTAGCCGTCCTTTCGGTTTTTGGTTTGGTCACCTTGCGATCCCTTCCCGCGGGGAAACTCTGGGTGGCCTCTTCTCTTGCCCTTCTGTTACTCAACTTTTTCTACCTCCAGGACTTCCTTTGCAGAGCCGATCTTGGTCTTTATCTTCGGGGGAAAGAAAGCAAGGAGGAATATTTGAGCCGAACCCTGAGCGATTATGACCTCTGGAGGTATGCCAATGAGCATCTTCCGGAGGATGCAAGGGTGATGATGTACTTCCTGGGGAACCGGGGATACTACTGCGATCGGGAATATGTTTACGAATCCTACTACAGCGGGAAAAGACTGAAGCAGGTTCTTTCCCGTTCTCCTTCCGTCGAAAGACTGGTAGAATATTTCAGGGAAGGAAGAATTACGCATATTGCTCTTCGGAAAGACCTATTTTTTCAGTTTGCCGAAGCCAACCTCTTACCCGCAGAAAAGGAGGCATGGGGGAAATTCCGGAACTGTCACCTGCGGCTGCTGTTTGAGGGAAAAGGGTACCAACTCTACCAGGTCCAGGGAGGCCTCGATGCATCTGGGGCGTAAAGTGGGAGTAGTGGTCCCGGCCTACAACGAGGAAAAGCTGATCGAGCGGACGATCCGGACCATGCCTTCCTTTGTGGACCGGATCATCGTAGTGGACGACTGCAGCCGGGACCGCACGGTGGAAATTGTCCAGAACCTGGCCCAGGAATTCGGGGCCAGGCTCGTCCTGGTCCGCCACGAACGGAACCAGGGTGTGGGCCGGACCATTGTCACGGGTTACCAACGGGCGATTGAAGAAGAATGCGAAGTGACTGCGGTCATGGCCGGAGACGCGCAAATGGACCCCCGAGACTTGATTCGGATCATCGAACCCGTGGCCAAGAGGGAAGCGGATTACGTGAAAGGGAACCGCCTCTTCCGGGGAGAGTCCTGGCAGATGATTCCCAAGCACCGGTACCTGGGGAATTCGGCCCTTTCCTTCATGACCAAAGTCGCCTCGGGATACTGGCATATCGCGGATTCTCAGTCGGGCTACACAGCCATCTCCCTGATCGCCCTGAAGAGGCTGGAGTTGGACCGGGTCTACCCCCGCTACGGCATGCCCAATGACATCCTGGTGCGGCTGAACATCCATAATTTCAAGGTGCGAGACGTTTCGGTCCGCCCCGTCTACAACATCGGGGAGAAGTCGGGAATTCGGCTCTACAAGGTGATCCCCACCATCTCCTGGCTTCTCTTCAAAGGATTCTGGCGGCGCATGTTCCGCAAGTACGTGATCCAGGATTTTCATCCCCTGATCTTTTTTTACCTCTTGGCTTTCGGGGCCCTAGCCCTGAGTGCGGTTTTTTTCTTCCGGACCCTTTATTACTGGATCGACTTGGGGTCCGTTCCCACGACTTCCTTTTTGGTCTTCTGGTTTCTGCTGATCTCGGGTTTTCAATCCTTGTTCTTCGCCATGTGGTTCGATATGGAGAACAACCGGCACCTGCGGTGAGGAGACTTTGTCTCGGGATTTTACTCTGGCCAAATATAGGGAGCTTTTGGAAGCCTTGCAGGAGGCCGGATACCGGATGCTGTCGGTTCGGGATTTCCTTGTCCAGAAAGGACCCCTACCCTGCATCATCCTACGCCATGACGTGGACCGCCGGGAAGGAAGGGCGCTGGCTATGGCCCTTCTGGAGAAGGACCGGGGGATTCAGTCAACCTACTATTTTCGCGTGGGCAGGGGTCTGGGAAAACCTGAGGTGGTGCTCCGGATCAAAGCCCTGGGGCACGAGGTGGGATATCACTACGAGGCTCTCTCCAAGGCCGGGGGAGACCGGGAGAAGGCCCGGAAAGTCTTCGGCGATGAACTCTCTCGGCTTAGACAAATGGCAGAGGTGCGGACTGCGGCCATGCACGGTCGTCCTTTCTCCCCCTGGAACAACCTATCTCTCTGGGAAACCTGCTGTCCGGAAGACTTTGGCCTTATGGGAGAGGCCTACCTTTCTTTCGGCCGCCTTTCCAGGGCTGTCTACCTGAGTGACACGGGGAGGGGCTGGAACTCGGGAGAGAACCTGCGGGACCGGTTTTCCCCTGAAGGGCCGGCCATGCCGGGTCCCTTTTCCTCTACGGGGGAATTGATCCGTTTTCTAAGGGAAAACCCCTTTCCGATGGTCTATCTGCTGGTTCACCCCAACCGCTGGACTTCGGGGACAGGCTCCTGGCTTCTCCAGTGGGGGGAAGATGCCTGCGTCAACTGGCTGAAGAGAAAGCTCAAGAGACACGCTTCGACTCGGAGTTGAAAGAATGAAAGTCCTTTTGGTCAATCCTCCGTATTTACCCGAAGAACGCTATGGCAACCTGGCCGCCTTCGGTCCGACCAACGAGCCCCTGGGGCTGGCCTACATCGCCGGCAGCCTGGCAGAGGCCGGGGTAAAGGTCAAGATCGCGGATGCCCCGGCATTGCGGATGAGCGTCGAGGAAATCGGCAACTGGGTCGTGAGGGATCGATTCGACCTGGTAGGGGTGACCATGCTCACTCCCATGTATCATCGCAGCCTGGAAGTCCTGCGCCAGACGCGCAGAGTTTCCCCAGCGATCCGAACCGTGGCAGGGGGGCCTCATCCCACAGTCTTGCCGGAGCAAACCCTGCAAGAAATCCCGGAGCTGGATTTCGCGGTCATCGGGGAAGGGGAGATTACCTCGGTAGAGCTAGTAGAGGCGTTGGAAGGGAAGAGAGGTCTTGATTCCGTGGCTGGATTGACTTTCCGGAAGGACGGCAGGGTTGTAGCCAATCCCATTCGCCCGCCCATGAGGAATTTGGACCAGCTTCCGCTGCCGGCGCGCCACCTTCTCCCCATGGACGCCTATCGGATGACCCGCAGCCGGACCCAGACGGAACATAGTTACACAGTGAGCGTGGCCCGGGGATGTCCTTTCCGCTGCGCCTACTGTTTTCGAACCTTTGGACGGGCCTTTCGCCCCCACTCGCCGGCCCGCATCATTCAGGAAATTTCCCTTCTGGTGGATCAGTATGGAGCCAAGGAGATCAA
>DASPRR010000201.1:0-3390 GCA_035624375.1 Thermodesulfobacteriota bacterium
ATCATCCCTAGCCCCGGGTCTGGAGGATCCTCGCTAGGGGCTTTCACTTTTCCGTTTGACCCGATAAGAAGGGGATAGTATAATTTCCCCATCTATGAAATGGTTGAAGAGTAAAAGTGGTTTCTTTTGGCTCTTTTTTTGCTACTCTGTTCTCTCCGCGGTTTCCCCACTCCAGGTTCTCGAAATATGTTTCGAAGCAGAAGGCCATTTAACGATAGGCTTCGGCCAAACTTGTGAAAAACATCAAGGTCTCAGTGCTCCCTGTAAAGATTTGAACTTTTTAGACTTCCTAACTCTGGATAAAATCCCGCAGGAAACCCTCAGTTCCCATGATGATGGCGCATCTGTAATTTTGCTTCTTCCCTGGTCGGAGCCAACGTTTGGAACCATCCCAAGTCGTTCTTTTATTTTCAATGTTTCTGACCCCCTGATAAGATGTCTGACAACCACGATTCTTCTCATCTGATGACGTTCTTTCCTTCCAAATAACTTTCCTTCATCATTCGGGCACATTCATTTTCGAAACAACCCTCTTCGTCCTGCATGTTAAAGGAAAACAAAGACCCTTTAAGGTGGGGGTGAACTTTTATTAGATGGATTTCGGAGGCCAAATGGTTCAGAAGACAAATTGGCACTATTTTATTGGTGCAGGCTGGATTCTGTTTTTCTTCGTCCTCCATTTCCCGGGAATATCCCGGGCGGGAGAAGGTTTCCCCGACTATGAGAAACAATATCTTTCTTATGCAGGAAAAACTGAGGCGAATCAACTCGACACGGAAGAGCCGCCCGGAAACGTCACGCTCCAAACCGCAATCGCGATGGCTCTTTTGAAAAATCCGGAATTACAGTCTTTTTCCCTGGAGGTCCGCGCCCGTGAGGCGAGGATGATTCAGGCTAGGTTGCTGCCCAATCCGGAATTTCAACTGGGGGTTGAGAATGTCTTCGGGTCTGGAGCCCTGCGGGGATTTGACGGGGCGGAAAGCACATTCTCCTTGGCTCAGCCTTTTCTGCTGGGGGGAAAGAGGGACAAACGAGGTCGCCTGGCCAACGCGGACCGGGACTTGGCGAAATGGGATTATGAGGCCCGGCGGTTCGATGTCTTATCCGAGGTGAATAAGGCCTTCGTGGATACCCTAGCCAAACAGGAAAGGGTCACCCTGGCGGAAGATCTGGTTCATTTGGCCGAGCAATCCTTTGACGTGGTCCGGTCCCGGGTTCAAGCCGGAAAAGTCACGCCCATCGATGAAACCAAGGCCTCGGCGGCCTTGTCCCTGGTGCGCATTGAGCTGCTGCGGGCCCGGCGCGAACTTGAATCGGCCCGGAAAATCCTGGCTGCCACCTGGGGCAGCCGGGCGCCCGTTTTTTCTCGCGTGGAAGGACGGCTGGGATTGGACGCTGAGGTGCCCCCGTTCGAACAACTTACCCGCAATCTCGACCGAAATCCGGATATCGCCCGGTGGGATTCGGAGATGGACCAGCGCCGCGCTACTTTGACCCTGGAGGAGGCAAACCGCATCCCGGACATCGCCTTGAGCGGGGGGGTCAGGAGATTTAGTGCGACAGATGATAACGCCTTCGTCTTCGGCTTTTCCGTTCCCCTCCCAGTATTCAATCGAAATCAAGGGGCCATCGCGGAAGCCAAGAACCGGATTTTGAAGGTGGAAAAAGAACGGCAGGCCATTTTCCTGCGAGTGCAAGCCGGGGCCGCCGAAGCGTACCAGAGGTTGGCCAGCGCCTTTGAGGAAGCCAGGACCTTGCAGAACCAGGTTCTTCCCTCCCTGCAGGAGGTCTTTGATTCCGTGAGAGAAGGGTATTTTTACGGTAAATTCGGCTACCTGGATCTTCTCGATTCCCAAAGGACTCTTTTTGAATCCAGAGGGCGTTACCTTGATGCCCTGGCCAACTATGAGAAAGCTGCTACCGATGTGGAGCGGCTGACCGGGAAAAGCCCCCGTAGGCCATCCAGCCCGAGATAAGGGAGAAAAATATGGGAAGAAGGAATTTGGCCTTTATGGTGATCGGTTTGGCGATCGGGATTCTGGCGACAATCGCTTTCTTTCACTGGTATCCTTTCCACCCCCTCAAGGCAAAAGAGGGGTCCGGAGCGGTGCCTCGGCACGAAAAGGATGGGCAACATGCCGGAGAAAAAGAGGGCGAAAAACGTTCCGAGGCAAGAGTCGTAAAGCTCACCGAAGCAGAAAAGCGCGAATTCGGCGTCGAGGTTCGCCAAGCCGGACCCGGGAAGCTGATCGAAAGACTCAGTCTGCCTGGGGAGATCCAGCTGAATCCTGACCGGGTCGGCCAAATCGTACCCCGTGTGCCCGGCGTCATCCGCAGTGTCACCAAAAGTGCGGGGGACTCGGTTCGCGCGGGCGAACTGATGGCCGTCTTGGAAAGCCGTGAGCTTGCCGACAGCAAGGCCGCCTACCTTGCGGCGTTGAAGCGCGTCGAACTGGCCGAGGCCACCCTGAAACGGGAAGAGATGCTTTGGCGCAAAAAGATCTCGCCGGAGCAGGATTACCTTGAGGCCCGTAACTCCCTGGCCGAGGCACGGATAAATCTAAATTCGGCGGATCAGAAACTCCGGGCCCTTGGGTTTTCAGAGGACCACCTCAGGCAATTGCCTTCGCAGAACGATGCCGTCTACACCACTTACCAAATCCGCGCACCCTTCGACGGCACGGTCATTGAAAGACACCTCAATCCGGGGGAATTTCATAAGGAAGATGCGCCCGCGTTCCGCGTGGCCGATCTTAGCACCGTCTGGGTAAAGATCAGCATTTACCAGAAAGACCTTCCCCTGGTTCGCAAAGGGCAGAGGGTTCACATCTCCGCAGGGCGGGGGATACCGGACACTGAAGGCCAGATCGCCTATATCGAAGCGAGCATAAAGGAGCAGACTCGCACGGCAATCGCCGTGGTCATTCTACCCAATCCCCAGGGCCTGTTCCGCCCCGGTCTCTTCGTTTCTTGCAGCCTGGAGGCTGAAGAGATCCCGGTTCCCCTTCTCGTTCCGAAAACGGCCGTGGTTCAAAGGGATGCCCAAGCCGTAATCTTCCTTGAGACCGAGGACGGGTTCGAACCCCGACCCGTGGCAGTCGGCCGCAGCGACGAGACCCATGTCGAAGTCGTATCGGGGATTAAGGCCGGCCAGCGATACGTCTCCAAGGGGGGATTCACTCTGCAGGCGCAGTTGTCCCGGCATGGATTTGGCGACGGGCACGCCCACTGAAAGGCGATGCAACATGCAAGGCATCATTCATTTCGTATTACGGAATCGACTCCTGATGGGGATCTTTGGTTTTCTTCTCTTGGCAGGGGGATATTATAGCTATACCAGGCTTCCAGTGGATGCCTTCCCCGATGTCACCCCGGTCCTGGTCCAGGTTT
>DASPRR010000208.1:0-4340 GCA_035624375.1 Thermodesulfobacteriota bacterium
ACAGGCTTTGGCCCCGGAGGAACCGGTTCAGCCCTCTCTGCTGGATGAAATCAGCCAGCCGGACCAACCGCTCCTTGGTAAGACGCCGTCGGAGGAATGGGACTTTGGCGCCAAAGTATTCTCCGTAGGCCGCCACATACCCCGAGATGTGATATGGAGCAAGATGTTCATAACGAAGGGCCAGAAGTCGTAATGGAAATATACGGGACAAATACGACAGGGCTTCTGCGTTCCAACGGGTCATATGATGGGGTGGCATGTCCAGAAGGTTGTACTGGTGCCGGAGAAAACTGTCGCGGTTGGGCACGCTCAGAATGAGTACCCCTCCCGGCTCCAGAACCTTGATCATGGCCGTCAGGAGTTCCCGAGCATGATGGACATGCTCCAGCACCTGAAAACCGCAGACGGCATCAAAGGTTTCGCCCCGGCGGCCCAGTTCATCGAGGTCCATCTGCACCACGGGCAAGTTTTTCTCCCGGGCCTGGCTGACGGCGCTCTCATTGAATTCGATCCCCTGAACCCAGGCCCCCTTCAACTCCTTCCCCGCCCTTTCCACGAAAAGACCAGTCCCGCTTCCCACCTCCAGGATTCGCTGCTTGCCGGCCAGGTCCCTGAGGGCCTCGGTGAATTCCCATTTGTCGGCCATGTAATACCAGTCATACTTCCGCAATTCTTCATAGAACCCCGGAGTGCCCGCGGCTTCCGGAGGCATGAAAAAGTCAACCTGGCTGGCCTGGCAGCGAAAAAGGAGAATTTCCCGGATGCCTCTCAGCAGCCCGCCGATATCGATTTCCAGGGAGTTCATCCAGTCGGCGATGAGTCGAGATGCCGGAATTCGGCTCAGCAGCCGAACCGGAGCCCCGGGAACCAGGGGGCTATCCGGGTTATCTTCCCTCACCGGGTTCGCTCTTTTCATTCGCCATGGCCGACCACCGGCGCCATCGGGGATCGCGCCCTACAGTACCGCCAAGGCAAAATCTCCCTTGAGGTCGGCGTAGCCGTAAAAGGGGAGGCTCTGCCCGCTGGTCCGTAAGGTGACCGAGAAGATGCCCGCCTGGCGGACCCGCATAATGGTTTTGAGCTGAGGCTCGAGTTGACGGTAATCCATCTCCTCGATCCGGGCATACACTTCGGGGTTCATGGTAGCGAAACCCACCGCGAAGGTATATTCGCCGGGAGTGATGGACATCTCCATTCTCTGTCGGAAGCGCACCCTGGACCCTCTCCTAACTCCCGTAGGGGCCGGAAGGTTGATTTGGAGCGAGTTTTTACCGTGGACGTTGATATTCATCCGGTTGGTAATAACCACTCCGCCGATGGGAACCTGGATGTCCCGCAGGATTTCGAATTCGAAATAGAAGTTGGCCTCCTCCCCGATCTGGAACGTGCTGCAAGGCTGTCCCCGGTCATTGCAGAGAGCGATTCCCGTGCACCGGGCGATATCTTCTTCTCCGATCACCACAGCCCTGGAGAGGTCCAGGAAAGCTTCCGGTTTCGGCCAATCGGGAATCGATTCCTGGCCTGAGGCGGGCTTCTCCCCCTCGCACTGAATGGCCGGACCCTCCCCCGGTTGGGAGAGTCGCTGAAATGGCCGCTCGACCCGGTAATATTCCTCCACCGCCTGATTCGGTTGGCCCAGAAAGAGACATCTACCCTTGTCCAGCAGCAGCGTCCGGGTGCTGTAGTATTCGATCATCGACATGTCGTGAGAAACCAGGATGATCGCGGTTTTTCGGTTCATCAGCTCTTCCATCCGGGCATGACACTTCATCTGGAAAAAGAAGTCCCCCACGCTTAGGGCCTCATCGACGATTAATACGTCCGGGTCGACGCAGGCCTGCACGGCAAAAGCCAGACGGACGAACATGCCGCTGGAATAGGTTTTTGCCGGCTGGTCGATGAACTCCCCGATCTCCGCGAAGGAGACGATCTCCGCCAATCGGCCTTCCATCTCTCGGCGGGAAAAACCCAGAATGGCCCCGTTCATGAATATGTTTTCCCGGCCGGTATACTCCGGATGAAACCCGCTTCCCAATTCAAGCAGGGCGGCAACCCGGCCCCGGACGTGGATTTCCCCCTCCGAGGGGGCCAGCGTGCCGGCAATCATTTGCAGCAGGGTGCTCTTGCCGCTGCCGTTCCGTCCGATCACCCCCAGGATTTCTCCGCGGCGGACATCGAAACTGGCGCCGCGCAAAGCCCAGAAAGCATGCCCGTACCTTTTGCCGAAGTGGCGGAGCAGGGATTGCTTGAGCCGGTCCCTGGGTTTTTCATAGAGCATGTAATGCTTGCCCAGGTTCCGGACGGAAACGGCGACTGTGTCGTTCATAGTACGTCGGCAAACCCTTTTTTAGCGTGCACAAACCAAAAATATCCCAGGAGAAAGACGAAAGCGCAGAAAAAGGCGGTCCCCAAGAAGGATTCCAGGCCCGGTAATTCACCGGTCATGAATGCTCCCCGGTACATCCTTACCAGGTGGGCCATCGGGTTCAGCCGGAAGATGAATAAGGCCTGGGGGGGGACGATGTCTTCCGGGTAAAAAATCGGCGTCAGGAACATCCAGACCATGAGCAGCAGGTTCAGAAATTGGCTGAAATCGGGCAGGTAGACCGCCAGACCGGCGGCCATCCAATTCAGGCCGATCGCCAGCAGAAGCTGCAGAAAGATGATGACCGGGACGAAAAACAAGGTCCAATACAGGCTGCCGGTTAATGCCCAGGCCAGGGGAATCAGCAGGAAAAATCCGAATATCTGCTGGATCGAGGAGGTCAAGGCCGCATTCAGGGGTAGAATCTCCAGGGGGAAGACCACCCGTTTCACAAAATTGACATTGGAGCGGATGACGTCCTTGGAGACCTGAAGGCCTTCACTGATGGCGCTCCAGGGCAGAAGGCCGCATAGGAGGTATACCGAAAAAGTGAACGGGCTGGCATCCGTGGAAAAGCGCAGTTTCAAAAAAAGGGAAAAGACCACGGTATAGATGACCATCATCACCAGCGGATGGAAGAGAGACCAAAAAAGCCCTCCGAAGGAGCCGCGGAAGCGGGCGGTGAAATCCCGCCAGGCCATGATCTGAATGAGTTCCCCGTGGCCGGCGAGATTCCGGACCAAACCGGCTACGTCAAAAAAAGTGCGAAGATAGCGCTGGAAGGGGTTGCGGTCTTTCTCCGTTGCGGCGATGATTATCTTATCTGCTCGCGGTACCATTCGATCGTTTTCTTCAAGCCCTCCCGGAAATGGGTTTTCGCCTTGAATCCGAATTCCCGGAAGGCCCGGGAGGTGTCCAGCATCCTGCGGGGCTGTCCGTCGGGCTTGGCGGGGTCCCACACAATCCGACCCCGAAAGCCGGTGATTTCCACGATCAGTTCGGCCAGGTCCTTGATGGAAATCTCAAAGCCGCCGCCGATGTTGACCGGGTCTTCCTTATCATATTTTTCGGTGGCCAGGGCGATCGCCTCGGCCGCGTCCCCCACGTACAGGAATTCCCGGGTGGCCTTCCCCGTCCCCCAGACGACGATCTCATCCTCCCGGTTCCGGATGGCGTCCATGCACTTCTTAATGAGAGCCGGGATGACGTGGGAAGAGGCGGGGTCGAAATTGTCCCCCGGCCCGTATAGGTTGACCGGAAGGAGAAAAATGGAATGGAAGCCGTACTGCTGGCGGTACGCCTGGGATTGGACGAGCATCATTTTTTTGGCCAGGCCGTAGGGGGCGTTAGTCTCCTCGGGGTAGCCGTCCCACAGGTTTTCCTCTTTAAAGGGGACCGGGGTGAATTTCGGGTAGGAACAGATGGTGCCAACGGCCACGAATTTCCCGACCCCGAAGAGGCGGGCCTGCTCCATCAGTTGCGCGCCCATCATCAGGTTTTCATAAAAAAAACGCCCCGGGTTTTCCCGGTTAGCCCCGATCCCCCCCACCACCGCCGCCAGGTGGATGACGATATCGGGCCGGGCCGCCTTATAAAGGCGGATGATCGCCTCTTCCTTGACCAGGTTATATTCGGTGCTCTTGGGGACAAAGACAAGATTGGCTCCCTGCTCCTTCATCCAGGCGACTAGATGGGAGCCCAGGAACCCCGAACCCCCTGTGACCACAAAACGGTGATCGCTCCAGAAACTCAATCCTTCACCCCTCCGGAATTCCTCAAAGGGAACATCCATCCAACCCCAAGATTGGACTGCATGATGAATATCGACGCAGGTCCCAAGCCTTACGCGGGGTCGAAAAAAAGTTTACAGATTTCCCGTTTCATCTGCCCATAAAGATAACTCAAAACACACCCTAGGGGGAAGTAAAAAATGCGGAAAAGGGGATGGCCAACGGGCCATGAAGGAAACGATATG
>DASPRR010000219.1:0-9161 GCA_035624375.1 Thermodesulfobacteriota bacterium
AGAACCGGCGCGTTGTCCAGGACCACCTTTCCTAGCTGGGGCAGCAACTCGCCAAACATGTCCACCCCGCAGGTGTGGAAAGCCGTGGCCCCCTTGTGCTTCCCCAAGCCGATGGCCAGCATTTTTAGAAGCCCGCTCTCATAATCAGCTTTGAAGGCGGTGTGGGGTTTCACCCGGTTGACCACCACGATCCCGTCGCTTTTCAGGGCGATCCTATCCAGATAGACCGGCACTCCGTTTTCCAGCTGCCCTACCTTCTCCACTTCCATGGAGGATTCAATGGGCACGCCCATGGTCTCTTCGGTGATCTTGTATTCAGCCAAAACCTTGCGCTGCCCTTCCGCGGTGGCCCCTCCATGGCTTCCCATAGCGGGAACGATGAAAGGTTTGGTCCCCAGGGCTTGAAGCTCTCTTGCCAGGGCCAAAATAATCCTGTCTATTGAGTTGATCCCCCGGCTTCCCGCAGTAATGGCGATGCGGCTGCCTTTCTTGATCTTTTTTATCCGGCCATCCTGGGAGAAGAGGCGCTTGATTTCCTCTCCGATATCCTTGATTTCCGGGCCGAGAAACTTCTGCCGAATGGGAACCATTCGGGGGATAGGAATATCCAAACCGCCTTCAATAACTAGAGCCATAGATGCCCTCCGTATTTCCATTTCATTTTAAGGGATTTGATTCTATCTACCTTTTATCGCACGAAGGGCAAGGTGTCAATACTAACCAGGAAAACACCAGGAAAACCCTTGACAGAAGGCTTTGCTTATGATTATCTAGGCCGGTATGCCAAAAAAGGTATACCTCGAATGGCCCGGCCTATCTATCCTCGAGGAATACCAGCCATCGGGTCAAAAGGACGCCAGAAAAAAGCCGGTTTCAGAGAAACCCCAAATAGGCCGGAAGAAAAAAACGCTCTGGAGAAAGGAGACAGAAAGATGTTCAGGAAAAAGGCCTTATGGGCAGTGGTCAGTGCATTCTTGTTCCTGCTTTTTGCCGTTACACCCTCGGGCGCAGCGAACCGGGACTTTAGCAAGATCAACACGGTGAAAATGGGGATTTTAGCCCCTGTTCAGATGCCGGTGGGGCACGGGATCATGAATGCCGCCAAGTTAGCAGCGGATGAAATCAACGCGGCCGGTGGGATTCATGGGAAAAAAATCGAGCTGGTCTTCGGCGATACCGAATCGAAGCCCGAAAAGGGCGTCACGGCCATGAAGAAACTGGTCTTGGAAGACAAGGTCGATGTCCTGGTAGGAGAATACAGCAGCGGGGTCTCTCTGGCCATCCAGCCTTTCCTTTCCGGCTATAAGATCGTTTTTATCACGACCGGCTGTGCCTCTATCGCCCTCACGGACAATGTCAAAAAGGACTATGCCAAAAATAAATATTTTTTCCGGAGTATGATTAATTCGGATATCCGCCAGGAGAAATGGGCCTTCAAATTTCTAAAGGAATTTGTCAACGGGTCCCTGGGGTACAAGAGGTTTGCCATCCTGGCCGAAAATGCCAAGTGGACGGAGGATTATGCCCCCAACCTGAAAAAAGACCTGGAGGGGGCGGGCCTCGAAGTCCCCTTCATGGAGAGGTTTGACGTGGACATCAAGGACTTCTCTCCCATCTTCTCTAAGATCAAAAGCCTCAACGTCCAGTGGATCGCCCAGATTGTCAGCCATGCGGCCAGTATCCCCATGGTGAAAGCCTGGGCGGATAACAAGCCGGCCCCCATGGGCTGCGTGAACGTCACCAGCCAGGATGCCAAATTCTGGGAAATGACCGGCGGGGCCTGCCTGGGCGAAGCGACGTACAACTTCATCGCCCGGGCGCCGTTGACCGACCGCACGATCCCCTTCTGGGATTCCTATGAGAAAAAATTCGGGAACAAACCGATGTATCCCAGCGGGTTTACTTACGACGCCGTCTATATGCTGGCTGATGTAATCAAACAGAAGAAATCGGTAAAATCCGATGACCTCGTGACCGGGTTAGAAAACATTTCTTACAAAGGGGTCATCCATCCGGAAACCGGGTACGACAAGCAGAGCCATGACATCCTGGAAGGGCGGTACGTGATGCCCGTGGTGCAGTGGCAGGCCGGTGGAAAACAGGTTGTGTTCTGGCCCGACCAGTTTAAGGTGGCCCCTTATGTGAAGCCCGAATGGTGGAAACAATAACCCTGAACGAATCGGAGAGGGTTCAATACCGCATTCCCCGTGTTGAACCCTCTTTTTGAATTTGCCTTCTGCTCTTCGGTCCGCGGGAAAATTTCCAGCGAATTGCGAAATCCATCGAACAGGTTCCCTTGGAGTGATTTATGACCGCACTGGTGAGTATTTTTGTCCTGGGGACGATCTGGGGGGCGGTTTATAGCCTCATCGCCGTGGGATTTACCCTCATCTTCGGGGTGGCCGGAATCGTCAACCTTTCCCATGGCGCCTTTTACATGCTGGGGGCTTACCTGGCCTACACCTTCATGACCCTCCTAAACATTAACGTTCCCCTGTCCGCCTTGATGGCCGTAGCCGCCGTGGCCTTGATCGGAATGGCCATCGACTATCTCGGCATCCGGCCCCTGCGGGAACGTCACGCCTATGTGTTGATCCTGACCTTGGCCCTGGCCCTCTTTTTTCAGGAACTCATGTACGGGATCTATGGCCCCTACGGCAAGCCCGTCAAGAGTTTCGTGGTCGGGGAGATTGTGCTGGGAGGAGTGTATATTTCCTACCAGAAGCTGATCACTCTATTCGTCGCCGCCGCCTTCGTAATCCTCCTGTGGTTGTTCATTAAGAAGACCAAAACCGGGAAATCCATCTCTGCCGTGGCGCAGAACAAGGATGCGGCGATCCTGATGGGGATCCAGTATGAAAAGGCCTACCGGATGACCATGGGGATTTCCGCGGGCCTGGCGGCCATCGCCGGGGTTTTCATCTCCCCGATCCTGGAGGCGGTCCCCACTATGTGGTCGTTCCCTCTGTTTAAGGCCTTCGCCATCGTGATCATCGGGGGCCTAGGAAGCCTGGAGGGGGCGATCATCGCCAGCCTGCTTTTGGGCTACTCCGAGACGCTGGTCAGCTTTCTCTTCTCCGCTAACTATGCGGACATGGTGTATCTGATCGCCATCATTCTGGTCCTGGTCCTGCGGCCCACCGGCATTTTGAGCAAGGGCCGCCGGGCTTAAGCGGAAGACTCTGCCGGAAAGGTTCCCCGGCATCGAGGCGAAACCCTACTATCGGAGGGAGAAAATACGGTATGGAAGGTTATGAAGAATTATTCGGTCCCCGAAGATTCTACCGGAGGCTGCTGGGGTTAGGCATTTTCAGCGCCATCGTTCTCCTGGCCCCTCTGGTGGTGGAAGATCCCTATTACCTGGAGCTCCTGTTTCTCTGCCATTACTATGTCATCCTGGCCTGCAGCTGGGACCTGCTCTCCGGATTCACCGGAAACATCAATTTCGGCCACGCCTTTTTTATCGCTGGCGCGGGATACACGGGGGCGCTGTTAAACCTCAACCTGGGCTGGCAGTACTGGTTGACCCTGCCCGCGGGAGGAATCATCGCCGCCCTTTTCGGGCTGCTAGTGGGCGTGGTCACCCTGAGGCTGAAAGGACCCTATTTCGCCGCAGTTACTTTTTGCTTCGGCGCCCTGCTTTACAAGTGGTTCATGGTCAGCTCCAAGTCTCTGGGCGGCGAAGAGGGCCTTTCGGGAGTCGCTTCCCTCTCCGATTCCCCCCTGGGGAACTACTATTTTTCGGGCATTTTTATGATCGCCGTCGTCCTGGGCCTGTATTTTCTTTCCAAGTCCTCCTTCGGCCTGATCCTTCGCTCCATCGGGGAAAACGAAACGGCCAGCGAAGGGTCCGGGATTAACACCATCTATTTTAAGGTGGTGGCCTTCATGATCAGCGCCGCGATCGCCGGTGTCGCCGGGGCCATGTACGCCCACGCCCAGATGCATGTGGGTCCGGAGATGGCCCATGACTCCCTCTCCGCCCTCGTGCTGATGATGGCGGTGGTGGGGGGGATGGGGTCGATCATCGGCCCGATCATGGGTGCCTATCTCCTGACGATGGTGAATGAATCGCTCCGCTTCATGGGGGAATTACGACTGCTTATCTACAGCGGCGCGGTGGTAGCGGTGATCCTTTTCGCCCCCAAAGGGCTCCTGGAAATTCTCTCGCAAGGCTTCCGACGCGTAACCGGCGACCGGCAGAAGGCGGTCTGAGGCCCAAGAGGAGAAATGGGTATGGATGCAGTGTTAGAGATTCAGGGAATGTCCAAGGCCTTCGGAGGCCTTCAGGCGGTCAAGAATTTTGACCTCCAGGTACGCAAAGGCGATCTCATTGGGATCATCGGACCCAACGGCGCGGGAAAAACCACTGTTTTCAACATGATTACCGGATTTATCCGGCCCGATTCTGGGGAGGTTAGGTTCCGGGGGGAAAACATCACCCGCCTGAAGCCCTTTGAGATCGTCAACCGGGGCCTGTGCCGGACGTTCCAACTGGTCGACCTCTTCAAGGAGATGACCGCCCTGGAGAACGTCATGATCCCCTGCTTCTCCCACCGGGTCCGCCAGCGCCGGGCCCAAGAGGAAAAGCCGTGGAAAACCGCCATGAAATTCCTGGAAGAAATGGGCCTGGCCAAGCGGTTCAACGAGTACGCCAAGAACCTGCCCTTCGGAGAATTGCGCCTCCTGGACATCGCCCGGGCCATGGCGACCCAGCCCGACATTCTCCTCCTGGATGAGCCCTTCTCCGGCCTAGACGTGGAGGATGCGAGCGTCCTCTCCGCGGCGATTAAGCAGATGCATCAGAAAGGCCAGACCATGATTATTATCGAACATCGGCTCCGGGACCTGTTGAAGTTAGTGGATCGGGTGGTGGCCATCGTCTTTGGCGAGAAGATCGCCGAAGGAAACCCTCAGGAGATCATGAACAACCCGAAAGTGGTCAATGCCTACCTGGGAGAAAGGAGAGACTGAATTGCACTTTCTGGAAATGAAAGCCATTAAGGTCTTTTATGGAAAGGCCATTGCCCTGAATGGGTTGACCCTGAGCATCGATGAGAAGGAAATGGTGGGAGTCGTGGGGCCGAACGGAGCGGGGAAGAGTACTCTTCTACGGGCTATTTCGGCCCTGATCCCATCGGAGGGAGATATCCTGTTCCAGGGGGACCGGATCGATCATCACCCCCCCCACGAGATCGTCCGCAAGGGGATCATCCACTGCCCCGAGCGCAGACAGCTCTTCGTGGATTTTACCGTCGCCGAAAACCTGGAAATGGGAGCTTTCCTGAGCAAAGACAAGGAGAAGATTCGCGAGGACCTGAGCCATGTCTTCCACCTCTTTCCCGTCCTGGAAGAGCGGAGGAACCAACTTTCCGGCACCCTCAGTGGGGGAGAGCAGCAAATGCTGGCCATCGGTCGCTCCCTAATGAGCAGCCCCCGTCTTCTCATGCTGGACGAGCCTTCCATGGGCCTCTCTCCCCTGGTGAAGAACCTTCTTGTCGAGGGGATCAAGACCATCTGGAAGAGCGGGCTGACGGTTTTGATCGTCGAGCAGGACGCCAGCCTAGCCCTCAATCTGGTGGAGCGGGTTTACATCCTGGAGCACGGCAAAGTGGGTCTGGAGGGAAAAAGCCGGGACCTGATGAACAACGAAGAAGTAAAACGGGTTTACTTCCAGCTTGGGTGAAGCTTGTCCCTGCTTGCTCCCAGTCAGAATGGCCGATTCTTGCAGGGGGGCTAAGTTCTGCCGCTTCAATAGATGTTTGGTGGTATACTTGATCGGCGGGCCCCTTCTTCATCCAGGCCTAGGTCCTTAAGGGCCTGAAACCCAAAGGAAGGAATTTAACCAACGATCCAAAGGTTCAGCCATGACCAGCTTCTACGAAAATAAACCCTGGTTGAAACAGTATTCCCCCTGGGTCCCTCCCGAGTTGGAGATTCCCGAAGAAAATTTGGTTCAAATTCTGAAGCGTTCCGTTACGAGCGCGGGTGGCACGGCCATCTACTATTTCCATCGCTCCATCTCCTATACTGATGTAGATCGGTGGTCGGATTCCCTGGCCCGGGCCCTCCAGGACCTGGGCCTGAAACCGGGAAACCGGGTCATCTTCCTGATGCAGAACATTCCCCAGTTCATCATCGCCCAGTATGCGGTCTGGAAGGCTGGGGGAATCGTCGTCCCCTTGAACCCCATGTACAAGGAGAAGGAGCTCGACTACTTCTTCCAGGATTCCGGAGCGAGGGCCCTGATCGCCATCTCCTCCGCCTATGAATCGTCGGCCCGGAACATTGTCCGGGAAAGAAAAATGGAAATCGTGATCACCACTTCGGGCCTGGAATTTCTCTCCCCAGACGAGCCCGTTCCCCGGATGCTTCAGGAGGAGAAATACACCCGCTTTCCGGAAGCTATGGATTTCATGGACCTCCTGAAGAAATACGGAGAAGAGGTCCCCCACCCGACGGAATTGCCCAACCATCAATCGGCTTACTTTACTTATACCTCTGGGACCACCGGCCCTCCCAAAGGTGCCATGAATACTCACCGGAACATCGCTTTCAACGCCAAGTTCTACACCACCTTCCTCCGGCTGGCCTCCCCTGACGTGATCTTCGGGGTGGCCCCCTTATTCCACGTCACCGGCCAGGTCGCCCACATGGCAGCCGCGGCTTATGCGGGCATTCCGCTCATCCTGTCCTTCCGCTTTGACCCGGAGGAAGCCCTCAAGCTCATCGAACGGTGGAAGGCCACCATGACCCTGGGGGCAACCACGGTCTACATCTCCCTCATGAATCATCCGAATTTCAGGAAGGCAGCATTCTCTTCCATGACCAAGGTGTATACGGGCGGAGCCCCGGTACCCCCGGCGGTGGTGGAAAACTTCGAGAAATCCTGCGGCGCCTACATCCATAATGCTTACGGTCTGACCGAAACCAACTCTCCTTCCCATTTCACTCCCTGGGGCATGCGCGCCCCTGTCGATCCTGAAACCGGCGCCCTTTCGGTGGGCATTCCCGTTTGCAACTCCCTTTCCAAAATCATGGACCTGGAGACGGGTAAAGAAGAGCTGCCTCCCGGAGAAATTGGCGAGATCGTGGTTCGAGGTCCCATGGTGGTGCCCGGATACTGGAACAAGCCGGAAGAGAGCGCCCATGCGATCCGGGATGGATGGCTCTACACCGGGGATGTGGGAAAGATGGATGAACGGGGATGGTTCTACGTGGTGGACCGGAAAAAGGACCTCATCAACGTCTCCGGCTTTAAAGTATGGCCCCGGGATGTGGAGGATGTTCTCTACCAGCACCCGGCGGTACGAGAGGTAGCGGTCATCGGCGTCCCCGACCCATACCGAGGGGAGACGGTAAAGGCCTTCGTGGCCCTGAAAGAGGAATTCAAAGACCGGGTGACCCCGGTGGAGTTGATCGATTTCTGCAAGGCCCGGATGGCTGCCTATAAGTACCCCCGAGTGGTGGAGATCACCCCCGAAATCCCCAAGACAACCACGGGTAAATTCCTGAGGCGGATCTTGCGGGAAAAGGAAAGGGATAAGACCTGAGGGGGGAAAGAGTTCAAAAATGCGAAGGGGTGAGAAAATATGGCCAAACAGTATAGTCGACTGGAAGTCCGAAAAAGGCTGGAGGCGGAGATAAAGAAAAAGGCGCCCATCGTGGCCGCCGGGGCGGGAATCGGTCTTTCGGCGAAATTTGCCGAGGCCGGAGGGTCCGATTTGATCATCATTTACAACTCCGGCCTCTACCGGATGGACGGTCTTCCTTCCATCGCCGGTTACATGCCATTCGGGGACGCCAACGCTATGGTGAAGGAGATGGGGCTGCGCCATGTCTTACCCATCGTCCAAAAAGCCCCGGTGATTGCCGGCATCTGCGCCTATGACTTGACCCGGGACATGGAGGTTTTTCTTAAAGAGTTGCTGGCCGTAGGGTTCTCGGGGGTGATTAATTTCCCCACCGTGGGAAGAATCGATGGTGACTTCCGCCAGACCATGGAAGATATGGGGATGAATTACCGGGGGGAGGCCGAGGTCATGGGGCTGGCCGGGTCTTTAGGCCTTTTCACCATGGCTTATGTCTTCAACGCCGAGGAGTCCAGGATGATGGCCCGAAAGGGGATTGACTCGGTGGTCGCCCACATGAAGACCACCACTGGCGGGACCGTGGGGTCCAAGCGGCCCATGGGCCTGGAGGAAGCAGCGAAGCGGTGTTCGGCTATCTTCAAGGCCGCCCTGTCCGTCAAGCGGAACGTGATCTGTCTGGCCCATGGCGGGCCGATTGAGGGACCGGCGGCCACGGAATATATCTACCGGCATACCCAGGCAGTGGGGTTTGTCGGCGCTTCATCCATCGAACGAATCCCGGTGGAGACTGCAATCCAGAACACGACGGAGATGTTCAAGACCCAAAGGCTGAAAAGATAAAAAATGAAAACAAATGTTTCTCGCAGAGGCCGCAGGGTTCGCAGAGAAGAAAGAGACAAAAAGGAATTGCCCAATACTTTTTGTTAATGCAATTTGGCCAATTTTGGCTTTCTCTTTGTACTCTGCGGGCTCGAGCGGGGCGGGCGAGAGTCCGTAGGGGCGATTCATGAATCGCCCCTACTAGAGCCTGAGCTATTCTTTTTTATCCTTTATGGACAAGTCCATCCTTATCATCGGAACTTTTGACACTAAGGCCGAAGAACTGAACTTCGTCAAGGATCAAATTCTGGCGATAGGTGAGAAGGCCCTGACTCTTGACGTAGGAGCCCTTCAGCCTTCCCCGGATTACGTGGATATTTCCAATGAAAAGGTGGCCGCTGCCGGTGGCCGGCCGATTTATGAATTGGTGAGCCGGAGAGACCGTGGGCAGGCGGTGGCGGTCATGGCCCAGGGCGCTGCGAAGATCACCCGTGAGTTGTTCGATAGAGGAGAAATCTCCGGCGTCATTTCCCTGGGGGGCGGTTCGGGAACGGTCATCGGGACCAGGGCGATGAGGACTCTCCCGTTGGGAATTCCCAAGGTCATGGTCTCTACCATGGCCTCCGGAAATGTCCGCCTTTATGTGGGGATTTCGGATATCTGCATGATCCACTCGGTGGTGGACATCTCTGGGCTTAATCGCGTTACCAAGAAGATTCTGGGCAATGCGGCCGCTGCGGTGTGCGGCAT
>DASPRR010000231.1:0-9999 GCA_035624375.1 Thermodesulfobacteriota bacterium
CAAGTTGAATAATGTGCGGCAGGCGATGAAGATCGCCCGGATGGCCCGGGACATATTGGGGGGTAGGGGGATTCTGGCCGATCATCACGTCATTCGGCACCTATGCGACCTGGAAGCGGTGAGCACGCTGGAGGGGACGGAGAGCATGCACACCCTGATCATCGGCCAGGAAATAACCGGAATCTCGGCCTTCGCCTGAGTTTTCTGGGGTCCGCCAATGACTAGGCGCGGGGGTTAGTGGCCGGCAGATGGATAAACTGCCCGGAACAATTGCTGCTTCAGTGCGAAAAGGAAGATAAAATCAAAGGGTTGGAATCAAATTGCTTCTCAATCTGCGCCTGCAACCCGCGGCGATGGGCTGTGCGCGAAACCGGTTAAATCTGAGGGGGAATCTTTTTTTTCTTCAGGGCATCTCCTTGCTTTAGAAGGGTGCTGAATTACTTGCAGCGAGGGAAAAAAATCGGCCAAGGAAATGCCAATTAAGGTGCGGCTGATTCTCCGCCTCGAGTATAGGCGAATAATTCGCTATTGATTCTGCAGCACCCAGGGAAGGAAGAATTTTCCGAAAAGACGGAAAGATTTTTCGGTCCCGACGCGAGAGGAGCTCGTAAAAATTTTCTGGAAGAGTCGCTCCGGAGAAGGCTGGGGTCCAGTCCCTCCAGAAGTGGGATTGAAATTAGAGGATTTCGGCTTTTTTACGAGCTCATTAAGATCGATCGGATGAAAGGAGAGCAAACATGAAAAGCATGAAAAGAATGTTGTCGTGGGAATTGGTTTTGCTGGCGGCGGTCTCGATGTTCTGGGTTTATACAGCGCCAGCATGGGCAGGTGAAGGGGACATGGCCAAGAGCTCCTCGATGTTATCGCCTGGGTCCACCAATGCACCGATAGCCGCGCCCCGTGAAGGGGACGTGGCCAAGACCTCCTCGTTTTTCCGGGTTGATACAGCGCCAGCACAGGCAGACGAAGGGACGATGGCCCAGAGCGCGTGCCCGGAGACTCAGACCATGAACAATAGGTCAGTTGACATGAGTGGCCTGCTGGGTGCTATGGTTTTGAACAAAGACCATGAGGCGTTGGGGAGAGTTATCGATGTATCGGGTTCCGCCAGCGGGGGAATTAACTTCCTGATCGTTTCCTCTTGCTTGCCCGGGATGAATGGGCAGCTCGTCGCAGTTCCCTACACGGCGTATGACTATCCGTCAAGATGGGACAGTGTGACCTTAAACCTGACCACGGAAGATTTCAAGAATGCTCCCAGTTTTTCTGCGGACTCGTGGCCAAATGGGGCGGGTAGTGATTGGAGTACAAAAGCTTACCGGTATTTTGAAAATACCCAATATTTTGGGTAAACTTCCAGGTGAGCGAAAACAGAGGTCGTGAACGAAAAGGCGGAGTAAGTAAGGCGCGGTGGATAAATAGATCACCGACGCCTTCCTCCTCCCTGTGAAACCGGTTTTTATTTAGCATATCCAGCCTCAGTCACCACTTATAGCCCTCTTCCGAAGCTGATTTTCAGCTAGCAATCAAAGAAACCAAAGCGGAACGTAATCGCTGAGGATTCGCCTGCCGGGCTAATTTGCGGCTATCCTTTTTACCAATTGGGGGGCTCATTCCCCAAAGCCAGTGATGGTAGTGATTTCCGAAAGTCCCCCCATTCAAAGGAAAGGCGATCCAGCCCTGAAACCCTGGGAAAAATCTTTTTTTTGAAAAAGGCATCTAAATTTCGGATGTTGGGGTGTTTTCAAGGCGCGGAAAGAGACGAATTCAAAGATGAGGAGGGATTCACCATGGAAGAGAAATCGACTTATACGGATTGTGAATTGAGGTATATTCGGAACGCAGGTTATGATCCAAAGCAGGCCTCTGAAGTTTGCGCCCAAGCCGATGAGGATAGAGGGAAGTCAAGCGAAGAGGAAATCTGGGATGAATAAGGCGGGGACCAATAGCGAAGGCATGGTTTAAAGGGCTCCGGGGCGGGACCTCTTTGAGCCCTGGTACCATTCAGGTACATCTCGTTGGGAGTGATCCCCTTATTCCTCCAACAAAATGAGACCCGGGTCTTCGAGGAGTTGGATGACTGTGTTCATGAACCGGACCGCCTCGGCTCCGTCCACCACCCGGTGGTCAAAAGAGAGGGAGAGGGGCAGAACCTTTCGCACTTCGATTTTTCCGTCCACGACGATGGGCTTTTCATAAATCTTTCCCATCCCCAAGATGGCCACCTCGGGATGGTGAATAATGGGAAAGCCGTAAAGACCGCCCATAGCCCCGAAATTCGTGAGGGTGAAAGTCCCCCCCTTTAAATCGGTCAGGTCGATGGTCCGGGCGCGGGCCTTATCCGAAAGGTTCGTTAATTCCGTGGCCAGCTGAAAGATATTCTTCCCTTTGACGTTCTTCACCACCGGCACCATCAGTCCATCTTTCGTATCCACGGCGACGCCGATGTTGTAGTATTTCTTCAGGAGGATCTCTCCGTTGCCATCATCCAGGGAGGCATTGAGGTAGGGGTGTTCTTCCAGGGCTGCGACTACGGCCTTGATTACAAAGGGAAGGATGGTGAGGTGAATTTTCCTCTGGGCCGCCCTCTCCTTGGCCTTGGCCCTCAAACCCAAGAGTTGAGTCACGTCGGCCTCGTCAATTCCGGCGGCATGGGGAATGGTGGATTTGGATTTGGCCATGGATAGGGCGATGGTCTTGCGCATTCCCCGAAGCGGAATTCTTTCGACGGAACCGTAAGCGTCCTTACGGAGTTCTTTGATTTCTTTTGGCGGCGCCTCTTTCTCCGGTGGCCTTTTCTCCTTTGCCTCTTTGAGGACATCCTCCTTGGTGATGCGTCCCTGAGGCCCCGACCCCTTGATCATCCTCAGGTCGATTTTTAAATCTGCGGCAAGTTTCCTTACCATGGGCACAGCCAGGATTTCAGCCCGCTCCATTGGAGGGGCTGGGGCCGGCTTGGGCGGAGCCTTCTCTTCGATCTCTTCTTCGGCTTCCTCCAGTTCTCCCACGATGCCCACTGAGGGACGTGGCCTGGCCTCTTCCTTCTCGGGTTTTTTCACGGGCTTGGGTGGGGCTTCTAATTTCTCCCCCGGTTCGCCGATCACGATGAGCACCTGCCCTACTTGAACGGTCGACCCCTCGGCCGCCCCCAGTTTAAGGACGGTCCCTCTCCGCGGCGAAGGAATCTCCACCACCGCTTTGTCCGTCTCCAACTGGACGAAAGCCCGGCCCTCCTCGATGGAATCACCGACTTTGACCAACCATTTGACAATTTCGCCCTCGGTCAATCCTTCGCCTAAATCCGGGAGCTTGAATTCAAAGGCCATTCAAACCTCCTCAAGATAGTTTCGAGTTTTGGGTTTCAGGTTCCGAGTTTCTAATTTTATATCATGGGTCTCGGGTCTCAGTTCCCAAAATTTTTCTTTAACCCGAAACTCGAAGCCCGAAAACCGAAACAATTTTTCAAAAAGTCATCACCTTCCGGATCCCCGCCAGGATCCGCTCTGGGCTTGGCAGATAGTGGCTTTCCAGCTTGGTCAGGGGAACGATGGTATCAAACCCGGTCACTCTGACCACGGGCCCTTGTAGCGAAAACAGGGCCTTCTCGTTTATCCTGGCAATGACCTCCGCCCCCACTCCGCAGGTCGGGGGAGCCTCATGGACTACGACCGCCCTCCCCGTTTTTCGGACAGATTCCAAAAAGGTTTCATCATCCATGGGGGAGATGCTTCTCAGGTCGATGACTTCAACTTTGACTCCTTCCTTATCAGCGGCCTCCGCCGCCCGGAGGACCTCCCGCACCATGGCCCCCCAAGTGATGGCCGTAACGTCCTTGCCCTCCCGGACCAACTTGGCCTTTCCGATGGGAACGGTGTACTCCCCGTCCGGGACTTCCTCCCGGATGGCCCGGTAGAGGCGTTTGGGCTCGAAAAATAAAACCGGGTCGGGGTCCCGGATCGCCGAGATGATCAGACCTTTGGCATCGTAGGGGGTGGAGGGAATGACCACTTTCAATCCCGGAGTGTGGGCAAAAAGGGCTTCGGGGCTGTCGGAGTGATGTTCGGGGGCATGGATTCCGCCGCCCCAGGGCGAGCGGATCACCAGGGGGCAGGTAAAGCGGCCTCTGGACCGATTCCGGATTCTCGCCGCATGGTTCATGATCTGGTTCATGGATAGATGAAGAAAGCCTTCGAATTGAATCTCGGCCACGGGCCTGAGGCCCTTAACCGCCATCCCGATGGATACCCCGATGATGCCCGATTCAGCCAAAGGAGTGTCGAACACCCGGTTCAATCCGAATTTGACCTGGAGCCCGTCGGTGACCCGGAAAACCCCGCCTTCTTTCCCCACGTCCTCACCCAAAACTACGACCCGGGAATCTCTTTCCATCTCTACGATTAGACCGCTGTTGATGGCTTCCACCAGGTTGCGTTTGGCCATCCTTCATTTCTCCTTTTCTTTGAGGTAAGTCAGGTAATCATCCATCTGTTCTTTGAGGCGCGTCGTCAACTCGGCGAAGGTAAAGGAAAACATCTCCCTGGGGTCCGGAGGCGGAACTGCCTCCGCATCCTGTACCACCTGGTTCACGATCTTCTCAGCTTCGGCCTTAATTTTGGCTTCGATCTCTTCGTTCCAAAGGCCTTTCCCCTGGAGATACTTCTGCAACCTCAGCATGGGGTCCAGTTTCTTCCATTCCTCGACCTCGGCATCTTTCCGGTATTTGGTGGGATCATCGGCCGTGGTGTGAGGGCCAAAACGGTAGGTAACCGCTTCAATGAAGGTGGGCCCCTGACCGGAGACCGCCCGCTCTCTCGCCTCCTTCGTAGCGGCATAGACGGCGAACAAATCATTCCCGTCTACCTGGATTCCGGGAAAGCCGTAAGCGACGGCTTTTTGCGCCAAAGTTTTCGAAGCGGTCTGTTTTTTCCGGGGGACGGAGATGGCGTATTGGTTGTTCTGAGAAAAGAAGATCGTCGGAGTCTGAAAGACTCCAGCGAAGTTCATAGCCTCATGAAAATCCCCCTCCGAAGTGCCCCCATCCCCGAAGTAGGCCACGGTGCAGATTTTTTCGCCCTGAAGCCTGGCGGCCCAGGCTGCCCCCACCGCATGGAGGGGGTGGGTGCCTACCGGGACGGATATGGGAAACACGTTGACGTCTTCAGGGACTTTCTGTCCCGCTTCATTCCCCATCCAGTAAACAAAGAGGCCGCTTAGAGGAGCCCTCATCATATAGAGGACGCCGGTTTCCCGGAATGAGGGGAATACCCAATCCCCTTTTTGCAGGGCATGGGCGCTACCCACCTGGGCAGCCTCCTGCCCGATAAGCGGGGCGTAGGTTCCGAACCTTCCCTGGCGCTGCAGAGTCAAGGCCCTCTGGTCGGCCGTACGAATGACGACCATATCCCGGTAAAGTGTCTGCACCGTCGCATCGTTCAGACCCGGGTCGAGGGCTTCCTCGAATCGCCCATCGGGGTGAAGAATCCTCAGCATCTCCCCTTTCAAAGGATCAAATTTTTCGATCATTGTGTCTCCTTAGAGCTTTATCCCAATGACGCGTAGCCGCGCGCCGCTACAAACCTATTCAGTGTGAAAGCTAATTTTTCAACTTGAGGTATTTGGGCACGCTTGAGGCACTGTATTTTACTCTATTTTCGTCCCTCAGGGAACCCTTCCCAGCATGGAACGGGCGATGATCCGGCGCATAATCTGGGCCGACCCTTCGTAGATCTGGATGATTTTAGCGTCGCGCATCAGTTTCTCCACGGGATGATACTTTGTATAGCCCATGGCTCCATAGACCTGTACGGCGTCGGTGGTGACCCGCATGGCCACGTCCGCAGCAAAGGCCTTGGCCACTGCAGACTCGGTCGAATTCCGCCTGCCCTGATCAGCCAGAGACGCCGCCCGCCAGACTAGGAGCCGGGCGGCTTCGATGCCGATGGTCATGTCGGCCAGAATGAACTGGACGGCTTGGTGGTGGGAAATGGGGACTCCGAACTGGATTCGCTTCTGGGCGTACTGGGTCGCCAGTTCCATAGCGGACCGAGCCAATCCCACGGCCCCAGCTCCGATCATGGGACGGGTGACGTCCAGGGCGGCCATGGCTTTCTTAAATCCTTCCGCTTCTCCCCCCAGGAGGTTTTCCTTGCCTACCCGCACGTTCTTGAAAGTCACGGCCGTAGTGTTGGACGCTCTCTGGCCCATCTTGTCAATCGGGCCGCCCCTCCGGATCCCGGGTAAATTGGCTGGGACGATCAGAGAGATGATCCCCTTATACTTCTTCTGCCGGTCGGTATTGGCGAAGACCAGGTACAAGTCGGCAAACCCCCCGTTGGTGATCCACATCTTGGTGCCGTTGATAAGGTAAGCATCTCCTTCTGGAATGGCGGTCGTTTCCATCGATGCAGGGTCTGATCCCACTGCGGGTTCGCTCAGACAGTAGGAACCCAGGGTGAACTTGGTGCAGAAAGGGCGCAAGAAACGTTCCTTCTGCTCCTCGCTTCCGAAGGAGATGATGGGATAAAGAGCCAGGGTGCTTACAAAAATGGAAACGAAAATTCCCATGTCCCCTGCGGCCAATTCTTCGGACAGCAGGCAAATGTCCAGCATGCCCCACCCTCCTCCCCCGTATTGCCTTGGGATGAGGGGGGTGAGAAAACCTTCGGCGTACGCCTTCTGCATGATATCGAGGGGAAAGGAGCCGTCGCGGTCATGTTTACCCGCCACCGGGAGGATGACCTCCTGGGCAAAGCGTCGGGCCTTTTCCTGCATACTTTTCTGACCCGGGGTCAGATCAAATCCGATCATTTCCTCCCTCCATATTCGTAGAATCCTCTGCCGGTTTTGACTCCTAGATGGCCCGCCTCCACGTACTTGGTGAGAAGGGGGCAAGGCTGATACCGGGACCCGAAGGCTTCATTTAGAATCTTCATCACCGAAAGCACCGTATCCAACCCCACTAGGTCAGCCAACTCAATGGGCCCCATGGGGTGATTGGCCCCCATTTTCATGATATTGTCGATTTCTTCCCGGGTCCCAACCCCTTCGTAAAGAGCATATACCCCTTCATTCATGTAGTTGAAGATCAAGCGGCTGGAGACGAACCCGGGAAAATCCTTCGCTTCCCAAGGGGTCTTGCCCATTTTCAGGCTGACCTCCCTGGCCGTTTGAAAAGTCTCCTCGGAGGTTTCCATCCCCCGGATGAGTTCGATCAGTTTCATCACCGGCGCCGGGTTAAAGAAGTGCATGCCCACCACGCGGTCCGGTCTCTTGGTGAAGGAGGCAATGCGGGTGATAGAAATGGACGAGGTGTTGCTGGCCAGTACTGCGCTTTTTCGGGTCACCGCGTCGAGGGTCTGGAATACCTCTTTTTTAATGGGAATCTGTTCGCTGGCCGCTTCGATCACCAGGTCGCAATCCTTGAACTCTTCCAGCCGGGTGGTTGTAGTCAGCCGGCCGAGAACGGCCTTCTGCTCTTCCGCGGTCATTTTCCCCTTTTGCACGCGTCTCTCCAGGTCGGAGGCAATCCGCAACTTCCCCTTTTGCACAAACTCCGGAGTGATGTCGCGCATCACCACGGTGAAACCGGAGGAGATAGCCACCTCGGCAATGCCCCCACCCATCTGCCCGGCGCCGACGACGCCGATCAATTTGATATCCATTGAACACCTCCCCCTAAGATGCCTAAAATCAAAAAGCCAGAAGTCAGGAGTCAGACTAAGGTTTTGTTCTTTTGGCTTCTGGCTCCTGAATTCTGTTCTCCCAATTCCCAATTCGCAATTGGCAATTCGAAATATCTATATTCCTGGTTCGGTCATCTTCCATGGGTCGAGAATCTTCTCCAGCTCTTTGACCGGAAGGACACGGCTTTGCATGGCGATCTCCCGGACAGTCTTGCCGGTCTGGAAGGCTTCCCGAGCGATTTCGGCGGCCCGATCATGGCCGATGTGCGGGCTCAGGGCGGTAACCATGGCCAGGCTCTTCTCGATCATCTCTTGACACCTTTCCTTGTCGGCCTTCAGACCCATCGCACACTTATGCGTGAACACGGCTACAGTATTGGACAGCAAGTGAATGGATTGGAGAAGACTGTAAGCCATCACTGGCATCATGACATTCAGCTCAAAATTGCCGGACATCCCAGCAATTGTCACCGTGAAATCGTTTCCCATAACCTGGGCGCAAACCTGGCATAGGGCCTCGGGAATCACGGGGTTTACCTTCCCGGGCATGATGGACGACCCCGGCTGCACCGGGGGGATTCTGATTTCCCCGATCCCGCAACGGGGACCTGACCCCAGCCAGCGAATATCGTTGGCGAACTTCATTAGGCTAACGGCGATGGTTTTCATTGCTCCGCTGGCCTCCACCACGGCGTCCTTCGATCCCTGGGCCTCAAAATGATTCTTCGCCTCGCGGAAAGACAACCCGGTCAATCGATTGATCTTCTGGATCACCAGCCGGGCAAATCGACGATGGGTGTTGAGACCGGTTCCCACTGCTGTCCCGCCGATGGCCAGTTCAGCGAGATGGTAGCGGACCATCTGCAGCCTTTGAATTCCATGTTCCACCATACTGGCGTAACCGCCGAACTCCTGGCCCAGGCGGATGGGAGTTGCGTCTTGAAGGTGGGTGCGGCCGATCTTGATGACCCGGTCAAATTCCTTAGCCTTCTTCTCCAGCACCGCCTGTAGGGATTTCAGGGCTGGGAGGAGGTCTTTTTGAATTCCTTCCAGTGCGGAAATATGAATGGCGCTCGGAATTACGTCATTGCTCGACTGGCCCAGGTTTACATGGTCGTTGGGGTGGACCGGCTTCTTTTCCCCGACCTTTCCCCCCAGGGTCTGGTTGGCCCTATGGGCGATGACCTCGTTGGCGTTCATGTTGGTCGAAGTTCCGGAACCGGTCTGGAAGATATCCAGGACAAATTGGTCATCGAGCTCGCCCTCTATGACCTCCCGACAGGCACGCACTACAGCCCGGCCAGGTTTGAGACCCAAAAGGCCGAGCCGCATATTGGTTTCCGCAGCGGCTAGTTTGATCATTCCCAGTGCCCTGATGAACACCCGCGGAAACCGGAGGCCGCTGATGGGAAAATTCTCATAAGCCCTCTGGGTTTCAGGCCCCCAGTAGGCCTGTCGGGGAACCTTCATCTTTCCCATCGAATCCATCTCAACACGAAATCCTCCGGGCTTCATTTTTCAGGTTCCTTTCGGTAGGACTTCAAAAGCTGTTTGGCTCTTGGCTATTGCGATAAGACGATGATTTCAATAATAAAATGGATGAATCAAAGAAAGAAATAAATACAGGAAACCGTGTATTTTGGGCCGGGAAACACTGTATTTTCAGCAAGGGGGAGGGCCAAGGGACCTCCGAAAGGACCAGGAAGTGGAAACGGCGAAATGATTGTTGAATTATCAGTTGAATGAATCCCCGATAGCGGATATATTCAATATGCCCAAGAAGAACAGAGGTGGATATTTCAAGGGCGATCATGTCCCTGAAATCCCCCCCAACCCCCCCTTTAAAAAAGGGGGGCAGGGGGGATTTCTGGCAGGGCTACGCTTCCAGGAAAAATCCTGGCTACCAGTTGCGGCCTGATCATTCTGCGAACCGCTTTTGGAAACTCATTCGTCACCTACTTTTCGAGCATAGCTCAATCTGATGTTGTAAAAGGAGAAAAATATTATGATGTCTCAAACGTTTCAGTTCAAGGCTCCCTCGGTGATCGTGAATGGTCCCGGTGCGGCAAAAGAAATCGGAAACTTCGCCAAACGAATCGGCAAGAAAGCCCTCATCGTCACCGATGCCAACCTGGAGAAGATCGGACTCCCCAAGGAGGTAATGAAATCGCTGGAAATTGCCGGGGTTCCCTTCGCCATTTTCAGCAGGGTTGTAATCGAGCCCACCCAGGACAATGTCGAAGAAGGTGTGAAGGCCTACAAGGAGGCCGGGGTTGACTTCTTAATCGCCGTAGGGGGCGGAAGCTCGATGGATACG
>DASPRR010000277.1:0-6446 GCA_035624375.1 Thermodesulfobacteriota bacterium
ACCAGGGTCTCCGAATCGATGCGAACCCCTTTGATCGTCTCCAGGATATTCCTCAAGGCATCCGCTTTGGCTGCTCGCTCCGCTCCCAACCGGGCTGCGGCAATGTTGGGCGCGTCAGGATTGGGAGCCCCGCTGCCCGTAGCTCTGATACTCTGCTCGGCCCAGTTGATTTCTCCCTTATCCACCATCTGCATCAAAGGCTGCTGGGCAAAACCAAATGAGGCTGAGTGAATTAAGAAAAAAACAAACAAAACAAAGCCAAACCGCAGTCCTTTCTTCATCTTTACCTCCTTCATGTCCGATCAGATAAGTTTTTTATAAATCTCTTTCGTCTCTGGACCGCCCACGAATAAACCCGACATGGAAAATGAAATTTCAGTAGAAAAAATCATAGATTTAATAGCCTTGTCAAGGCAAAAAGAAATGATCCGTTCATCGGGCGGGTTAAATCAAATTTTGAAAATTTTATCGATGCAAAAAATGGGCCTTCCTTAGTTCTTAGAAAAAGCAAAAAAAACAAGGGAGAAGCACCCAAACGATTCTCCTAACTTACGAAAAGGAATCAGCTCTTTATCCCTTTTCGGGGTAAATAGAACTGGCAAAGGTCCTCCATCGGTCTTCGATCCTCTGACAGGGATGGCAATTTTTCAACAGTGATGAAAAAAATCCAAAACCTTCTCCTGTATGGCGGGGAAATTCTCTGCCCCGGCGGAAAACCAGCAAATATCCGGATCGGCCTTAAACCAGGTGATCTGTCTTTTGGCGTAACGCCGGGTGTCTTGTTTGATGAGGTTGACTGCCAAGGCCCAATCCAATTCTCCCGCCAGGAAAGAAACAATGCGTTTATACCCCAAAGACTGCATGGGCTTCACCCTGGGAGAAATCCCCTGAATTAAAAGGTCCTGGACTTCCCTTAACCACCCCTTTTCCATCATCGAGTCTACCCGGGACTCGATTCGCCGATAAAGCTCTTGCCGGTCTGCGGTCAGGCCGATTTTCAGAATTTGGTACGGGCTCTCCCGAAATCCGTGTTCCTTCTGGTATTGAGAAAGAGGTTTTCGGGAATGGCGATATACTTCCAGGGCCCGTAGGATTCGGGAAGTGTCATGGGGATGCAGGCGTGAGGCCGTTTCTGGGTCCACCTTCTCAAGTTCCCGGTGCAGGTATCCCTCTGACTCCCCTTCGGCTTTCTGCCGTAGGCTGTCCCGCAGACCAGGGTCTCCACCGGGCCCGTGGAAAAGCCCCCGGGAAAGAACCTTTAGGTAAAGCCCGGTACCCCCGACGACAAAAATGGCTTTCCCCTTTTCCTGGAGGCGTTGAATGATTTGGTCGGCCTGATTCCGGAAGGAGGCGGCACTGTAGTCCTCTTCCGGCGCCAAAATATCGATCAGGTGATGGGGAACCTTTTGCCTTTCTTCAGGTGAAAGCTTGGCCGTCCCGATGTCGAATCCCCGGTAAACCTGGACGGAATCGGCGCTGATGATCTCCCCCCCGAGCTTTTCAGCCAGGCCCAGGGTCAGTCCACTCTTTCCTGTGGCTGTCGGCCCAACCACAGCCAGCAACTTGGGTTTTCTCATGTCGACCCAATCCTCGGCGAATGGAACCCCTCAAGGGGGCAAAGATAATAGTTCAAGAGCTCTTTCCGGGTCTATTAAGATCGGATGTTCTGAACGCCTCAGCGGAGAAGAAAAATCATCTTCGCCCGAACATCTTTTCGAGTTCGAAGGGGCTTAGCCGAAGCTGTGTAGGCCTTCCATGGGGGCAATGGGATGGAAAGCGGCAATTCTGGAGGTCCTCCCAGAGGGCCCGGGCTTCTTCCTTTTCCATGGGACGATGGGCTTGAATCGCGGCATGGCAGGCCATCATTTTGAGAAGAGAATCGTAGGAATTCTGCAGCTGGCCTTCCTTTCCCCACGAATAGATTTCTTTGATCGTCTCCCGCAGGGTTTCCAAGGGGTCTCGATCGGCCAGAATTTGGGGAACCGATTTCACCCAGAAGGACCTGATGCCTCCGCGTTCCAGATCAAACCCCATCCGGGCCAGGTCGCCGAGGTGCTCTTCCAGAATTCTTGATTCATTCGATGGTAATTCGATCACCTCAGGAAGAAGAAGGGGCTGTTTGGGGATTCCCCCATGGAAAAGATCGTTGCTCAATTTTTCCAGAAGAACCCGTTCATGGGCTGCATGCTGATCGAGAAGTAGCAAACCTTCCGGAGAGGCGAAGACCAGGTAGGTTTCCTGGACCTGTCCCAAGAAGGTAATCCCCGAGACAGGACCTCGGCCTGTCTCCTGGGATTCCCCTTTCGATTCGACCCGGAGGGAAGCAGGCCAAGATAGCGGGAGAGAAATCGGCTTTCCTTGCGGGAGATAAGCGGTCGGTCGCTCTCTGATTTCTTCGAATTGGGGAATCCCCTTGATTTTCAGCCAGGGGGTCTCTTCAAGCATCCCGCGGACCGCCTGGATCACCAAACGATGGACTGTTTCCGAATTGGCAAACTTAACCTCCCATTTGCCCGGATGGACGTTGACATCTACATCCGGTGGGGGGACCTCCACCAAAAGAACGGCTACTGGGTACCGATCCTTGGGAATGACGTTTCGGTACCCTTCCAGGGTGGCATGGGTGAGCAAACGGTCCCGCACCGGCCGTCGATTGACAAAAAGGTAAATTCCCCTGCTGTTGGGCCGGTTCAAGCCTGGCTCTCCGGCAAATCCCTCAGCCCTCAGTTCTCCCTGCTGAAGCCGGAAAGGAAATATTTTTCCATCCACTTCCTCCCCCAAGGCCTCCACCAGCCTGGCGGAAGGGTCCTGGCGGAGTGGATAATTGGCCAGAAGCTTTCCCTCGTGGAAGAGCTGAAATCGGGCCTGGGGATTGGCCAGAGCAGTCTTGGCCAGGATTTCGCTGATATGCCCGAGCTCTGTCCCCTGGGATTTTAAGAATTTCAGCCGTGCGGGGACGTTGAAGAAAAGGTCCCGAACCTCCACGGAGGTGCCCAAGGGGCAACCCATCTCGGTGGTATCAGAAAGCGTTCCCCCTTCCACCCGCACTTCAGTCCCGGAAAGCTTTCCCTCTTTGCGGGTGGTGATCTTTAGTCGGGAAACAGCCGCAATGGAGGCAAGAGCTTCCCCCCTGAATCCGAACGTACGGAGAGAAAAAAGGTCTTCGAGGGACTCGATTTTACTGGTGGTGTGGCGTTGGAGGGCCTGAATGGCCTCTTCCCCGGTCATGCCTTCCCCGTCATCCGTGACCCGGATGAGCTTTCGCCCCGCCCCCTGGACTTCAACCTTCGCCGAAGCGCTCCCCGCATCCAGGGCGTTCTCCAGAAGCTCTTTCACCACCGAAGCCGGTCTCTCCACAACTTCGCCGGCGGCGATCTTAGCCACCACATCGGGGGAAAGGGTCTTAATTTTGCTCATGGAAAGAATCTGTGTCCCTGCCAGTGGGAATATGAAGAGATTCAATGATCCATAGTCATTTTCAAGGTTCAATGTTCATTGTCCATTGATCATTGACCATTGCTAATTGTTCATTCCTCAAGCCTGCCTCTCCTACATCGCACCTTTTCCCGAGAGCACGGTGGGTATGGTTTTCAGTAGGATCTTAAAATCCAGCCAAAAGGACCACCTGTCGATGTATTCCAGGTCCATTTTCACCCAGTCATGAAAGTCGATCTGGTTCCGCCCGCTTACCTGCCATAGGCCGGTGATCCCGGGCTTCATGCTCAGCCGCCTTCTCTGCCACCCCTTGATTTCTTCGGCTTCAGCCACCGGGAGCGGCCGGGGGCCGACAAAACTCATATCCCCCCGTAAAACGTTGAAAAGCTGGGGAAGCTCATCCAGACTGCTTTTTCTTAGGAAGCGTCCTACCCGAGTGATACGAGGATCGTTCTTCATTTTGAAAACCGGCCCGTTCATCAAGTTGAAGCCGGTCAGTTCTCCTTTTCTCTCTTCCGCTCCTTCATGCATGGAACGAAATTTATAGAAGGTGAACTTCCGCCCGTTCAAGCCGCATCGGACTTGTCGGAACCAGGTGGGACCCGGACTGTCCAGCCGAATCAGAACTGTGCACAAAAGAAAGAATGGGGAAAACAGGAGGATCAAAACGAGACTCCCCGAAAAATCCAAGACTCGGCGAAGGAACATCAACAACTCGCTTTTGGGCGTGGCCGAAAAAGTGAGAAGAGGGAAGCCATCCAGTTCCTCGAGGCAGGTTTTGGAAATAAGGTGAGGGAAGAAATTCAGAATGACTCGGGTGGTAATTCCCCGCTCCTCACAGAAAAGCATGAGTTTTCCCATCTGCTTCAGTTCGTCTTGAGAGACGGAAAAAATGACCTCATCGATGATTTCTCGCTCCAGGATATCGGGCAGGTCTTGAGCGGACCCCAGAACCGGATATCCGTTCCATTTTTGAGGAAAACCAGTCTCCCCGGGGGAAACAAAGCCCCTCATTCTCAATCCCAGCTCTTGATGTTTTTCGATTCCCCGAGCCATTTCCAGGGCGTCATCGCCCAGCCCCACAATGAGAATGAAACGGGACCCTTCGCTCCGGCGGTTCAATAGATGGACCCCGCTTCTCACCAAGAAGCGGAAAAGAATGACCAGAAACAGGTCGAGGAAGACAAAAGACAGGAAGAAAATCCGGCTGACGAACTGATATTTCAAGGCGAAAATAATGAAGCCGGCCAATAAGCTGGAAAGGAAGACCGCTTTCAGCACCATCCAGACTTCCTTCCAGAACCCCGGCCCCCTCCAGTATCGGTACAGGTCCATCAGGTAGAAGACCAGGGACCATATGGGAATGATGGGCCAGAGGATATTCAGGTGCCAGGAAAGAGGAAAGAGATAGGGCATTGACTTGTCGGGAAAAGCATCCCGAAAGAAATAGGCCAGGAAAAAAGCCAAAATAGTGCTGGAAAGGTCTCCGACAAACAGGGCCAGGTTACGAATTCGATTCCGGTGCTTTACCATCGGTAAACCCTCTCATCCGGCCCCGGCCCGCAACGAATCGGTCCATTTTCGAGAAATATAAAGCCTCATCTTTTCCTTGAAAACCTCTCGGTCAAAAAGCAGAGCGTGTTCCCTTATTTCATGGGGATTGAAATTGTATTTCCCGTTTTCGAAAGACCTGACCGCATCCACCAGAGATTGGCTCTTACTTTCATCGAAGAAGAGGCCGTTGAGCCCCTCTCTCACCGTATCCAAAGCCCCTCCTCCTTTAAAGGCGATGACCGGCCGGCCTGCGGCATTGGCCTCGAGGGGAGTGATCCCAAAATCCTCCTCTCCGGGAAAGACATACGCTTTGCAGGCGGCATAATATTCGGCGACTTCTGGATCGGGCAGCCTTCCCAAGAAAGTCACATTCGCGCTGGCCATGGCCTTTAAGCTTTTGTAAAACGGACCGGCCCCGATGATCTTTAAGGGGAGTCCTAATATGTTGAAGGCTTCGACGGCCAGTTCGATTCTTTTGATGGAGTTCAGTCTCGATACAATCAGGTAAAAATTGTCCGGTCTTTCTATCGGTCTGTATTTCTGAACGTCCACCGGCGGAAATATGATCTCGGCATCTCTTCCGTAAACCCTCTTGATCCGGGCCTTCACCGCCGAAGATACAGCGATGTAATGGTCGGGGCGGTCTTTGGTCTGCTGATCCCATTGCCTCAGATGGGCGATGATCAAAGGAAGGCAGCTCCGGTAAAGAACGTTCAGATTTTCCCTTTTCACATAGTTCTCATAATCCCAGGCAAAACGCATGGGTGTGTAGCAGTAGCAAATATGGAGGGCCTTGGGCCCCTTGATGGCGCTCTTGGCGAAGTGACTGCTCGAGCTGAGAATCAGGTCATAGTCTTTCACCCGCATGGACTCAATCGCCAGGGGGAACAGGGGGAGATATTTCTTAAAATGCTTTTTCCAACCGGGAAGTTTTTGCATCCAGGAGGGGCGGATGTCCGCGTTGGACAGTTCCGGTCGGAGGATCTCCCAGTCGACGATCGTGGTGAAAATGGGAGCCTCGGGGAAGGTTTCGTGGATCGCGGCGATGACCCGCTCCGCTCCCCCCATCTGATTCATATGGTCATGAACAATCGCTATTCGCATTGTTTTTCAGTGGCACTTTATTCCCAGTATAACGGAGAAAAGCATCTTTGAACAGACGAAAACTTTTGAGTTGAGTCGGATTGCCCCTCGGAGGTAAGGATAATGGGCTTCTGCCGCCGAAAAATTACCTGAGGGTTTGGGTCAGGCATGAAAAGGAATTGAGCGGGCCGTGCGCGGAAGAGATTAGGGACAGAAGAAACGCGGCCGAGGAAACGAAAGAGAAAAAAATAGGGGAATAAGTCGGGGGGCCAGGTTTGGCCCCCCGGGCAGGAGTTACTAAGCGAAATACCTCCTCGTCATCGACAGCCTCTTAGATTTTTTCCCCTCTCACCAGCTTCCGGCAAAGGGATCAT
>DASPRR010000281.1:0-7135 GCA_035624375.1 Thermodesulfobacteriota bacterium
ATAGCGAATCCCAAGATGTCGATCCGCACCCTGAGGAGGATTGAACTCGAGCTCAACAAATGGCAGATCTGGACGGTCCAGGGGTCTTGAGGAATCTGTTGGGGAAATATTTAAGAAGGTGATGCTGGGTGATGATCCAGCCTAAGGGAAAGGAGACGGAGAACATGAGATTCTGGTTTACCGAGGAGCAAGAAAAATTTCGTCAAGAGGTCCGTGATTTTTTGCAGGCCGAACTCAAGGCGGGAACCTTTGTGGCCAAAAGCGGAGGGCTGGCGGAAGGAAGCAGCCAAGAGTTCTCCAAAAAGATGGCCCAACGGGGCTGGATCGGGATGACCTGGCCCAAACAATACGGAGGCCAGGGGCGCTCTTACGTGGACAAGGTGATTCTGAACGAGGAAATATTCAAGGTCCAGGCTCCTGTGGCCTATCATTTTTTGGCCGACCGCCAGATCGGGCCCTCGATCATCCATTTTGGGTCGGATTGGCAGAAGGAGTATTTCTTGCCGCGCTTTGTAAGGGCCGAGGAAAACATGAAATTCTGCCTCCTCTTTAGCGAGCCCAACGCCGGTTCAGACTTGGTGAACGTGGCGACTTCCGCCACCAAGGACGGGGACTCTTACCTCATCCGGGGGCAGAAGGTCTGGACTTCCGGCGGCCATCAGTCGGAATACGGCTGGCTCCTGGCCCGGACCTGTTTTGACCCCAAGGTCCCGCGCCACGAGTCCTGTTCCCAGTTTATCCTTGACCTTCGCCTCCCCGGAGTGACCGTCCGGCCCATCATCAACATGGCCGGTAGGCACACCTTTAACGAGGTGTTTTTCGACGATGTGCGCGTAGAAAAAAGATTCATGGTGGGCCCCGAAAATGAGGCCTTCAAGCAGATTATGGCCCAGATGGATTATGAACGATCCGGCGTCGAACGGATCCTCCAAAATTACCCCATTTACCAAAAGCTCATGGAGTACGTGAAGAAGATGGAAAAGAAAAAAGTCGGAGAAGCCTTTTATTCCTGGGTCCGGGATTCCGTGGCCCAGCTGGAAACGGAGTTCCAGATCGGCCGGCTCCTCGTTTACTACACCGCCTGGACCATCGACCAGGGCCGAAAGCCATCCAAGGAAGCGGCATTGGCCAAGGCTTACTGCAACCAGTATGAACAGCGCCTCAATGACCTGGCCACGCGGGTCCTCGGACCTTCGAGCCTCCTGCGCGAGGGGACTCCTTGGGCCGCCTTTGATGGAGAGCTGGCCGAATGTTACCTTTGGTCGCCTAGCTACACCCTCCAGGGAGGGAGCGTGGAAGTATTGAAGAACATCGTGGCCCAGCGCGGACTCAATTTGCCCAGGAAGTAAACCCCGGACCCTGCTGGAATGAGACCCTCTAGATAGAAAAGGAGCGCAAAAATGGATTTCAACTTGAGCGACGAAAGCAAGATGCTGAAAAGCAATGCGGAAAAATTCATGAAAGAGAAAAGTCCGAGTTCATTCGTGAAAAACATCCTGAAGGAAGAAAAAGGATTTTCTGAGGCCCTTTGGAAGGAGATGGCGGGGTTGGGCTGGCTGGGACTCATCTATGCCGAACCCTACGGGGGAAGCGGGGGAAACTTTTTTGATCTTTTTGTTCTATTTGAAGAAATGGGCAAGGCCGTGTTCCCGAGCCCCTTTTTCTGCAGTGCGGTCTTTGCCGGCCTGCTCATCAACGAAGCCGGCAATGAGAGCGTTAAAAAAGCCTACCTGCCGGGGATCATTGAAGGAAAAAAGATCCTGACGGTGGGCCTTCAAAACGAACAGTTTTTTTATGACTACCAGAAACCGGCCCTAGAAGCCCGGGGGGATGGGAAGGATTCCTTCCGGATCAGGGGAACCCGCCTGCTCGTTCCTTATGCCCACGTCGCCGATGAAACTCTGGTATGCGCCAAGGTCATGAAAGGTCCCAGGTCTTCCGGTTCAACGCTATTCATAACGAAGGCCAAGGATGCGGGGATTCAATTGACTCCCCTCAACACCATCACCGGAGAGAAGTCCTTTGCGGTGACCTACGCCGATTATCCAGCCAGTTCTAAAGATATCCTTGGATCACTCGGTAAAGGCGCCGCGTATGTAGAAAAGGTCATGCCCAAACTGATCGCCCTCAAATGCGGGGAAATGGTCGGAGGATTATCCAAGGTAGTCGATATGACCGTCGATTACGTCAAGCAGAGGGTCCAGTTCGGGAAGCCTCTCGGAGTGTTGCAGGTCGTTCAGCATTACTGCGCGGATATGACGACCCTCTTAGATACAGCGCGGATGATTGCCTATCAGGCCGCATCCCTCATTAGCGCCGGCCTCCCCTGCGCGAAGGAGGTTGCCATGGCCAAGGCCTGGTGCAGCGACGCTTACAAGCGAGCCACCCAGGTTGCCCATCAGCTCCACGGCGGAATCGGGTTCACCGAAGAGCATGACCTGCACCTCTACTACAAGCATGCCAAGGCCCTGGAGATGGAATTCGGGGATTCTTGGGTTCACCGGCAGAGAGTGGCCGAGGCGATGGGGCTGTAGATAAAAGGATAGAAGGGAAAACGACCGGGCCGGGTAGCATCCAATCAAGGGTCGGCGAAGCACAGAAAATAAGGAAGCGGGGGTTTCGTAGATGGATGAGCAAAGTCATTTCCCCAATCCCCTTGCCGGGGTAAAAGTCCTGGATTTGAGCCATGTCCAGTCAGGTCCGACCTGCACCGTCATACTGGCAGATATGGGCGCGGACGTTATCAAGGTCGAATCTTTCACCGGGGATCAATTTCGGGAGCCCATGGAGGGGGCTAACTTTTTCAATTTCAACCGGAACAAGAGGGGAATCGCCCTGAACTTGAAAGCCAAGGAGGGCCTAGAGATCGCCTTAAAACTGGCCAGGAAGGCTGACGTCCTTGTGGAGAATTTCTTACCTGGGTCCATGGACCGGTTGGGATTGGGATACGAGAATATTTCCCGGATCAATTCTGGAATCGTTTACTGCTCCATCTCCGGGTTCGGGCAGAGCGGTCCTTTCTGGGACCGGCCCGCCTATGAACCCATCCTTCAGGCCATGTCGGGAATCATGGACGCCACGGGCGAGCCTGGACGTCCTCCGGTCAGAATCCGCCCGGCTATGGTCGATTATTGTACCGGGGCCAACGCCGCTTTCGCCATTGCCGCAGCTTTATTCGCCCGGGAAAAGACCGGACGCGGGCAACGAATCGATGTGGCCTTGCTGGATGTGGCCCTCTTTGCCATGGCCCCCTATGTAACCCAATTTTTACGGAAGGGGGAGCTGCCCGAGCGGGCGGGGTCGGCCCAGCCCTCTGGGGGGGCGATCCAGAATTTCGAAACGCGGGATGGCCTGATCTACGTTGTGGCCGGGACGGATCATATGTTTAAAAATTTCTGCAAGGCCCTAAACCGCGAGGACCTGGCTAAGGACCCCCGACATGCCACCCGGAAGCTCAGGGCGGAGAACCGGCTCGAAATCGCGGAGGTCCTCACCCGGGAAACGCGCAAATACTCGAGTGCCGAGCTGGAGGCCAAGCTGCTGGCCGCCGACGTTGCCTGCGGAAGCGTCCGCACCATCGGAGACATCGTTCGGGAACCCCATGTCCGGGCCCGGGGCATCCTGGAAGAAGCGGAATACCCCAAAGTAGGGAAAGTCGTCGCTGTCAAGACGCCCTTATTCCTATCCGGAAAAGCGGCACCCCATCGCAGGCGCGCCCCCCTGCTGGGAGAGCATACCGGGGAAGTCCTGAAGGAGCTCGGCTACAGCGATTCGGAAATTGAGAATTTGATCCGGAGCGGGGTCGCCCGGCAACCGGAAGCGAAATGAGGAGGGGAGAGCATGGAACCGAAAGAACTCATCCTGGAAAAGGAGGGCCATGTTGCGGTCCTGACTTTGAATCGGCCGGATAAAATGAACGCGATCAGCCTGAAAATGCGGGTTGACCTTCCCCTTGCCCTGCAGGAAGTCCAGGAGGATGACGACCTTCGAGCTCTGGTCATCACCGGCGCAGGAAAGGGATTCTGTTCAGGGGCGGATGTGGCCGTTCAAGCGGCGCGTGCCGCGGGACAACAGGCGGAAACCAGCCGAAAAACCATCCTCCAACTCACGGGGGCTTTGATTCTGGGGTTTGAAAAGATTAACAAACCGGTTATCGCGGCGCTGAATGGGATCGCCGCCGGAGTTGGGTTGACCCTTGCCCTGGCCTCCGATATTCGCCTTGCTTCGAGTCAGGCACGTTTCTCTGCCATCTGGGTCAAGAGAGGCTTGATCGCCGATGGGGGGGGGTCGTTATTGCTGCCCTTGACCGTGGGCATGGAAAAAGCCCTGGAGCTATGTTTCACCGGCGAGGTCATAGATGCACGGGAGGCCGAAAGGATCGGCCTGGTAAGCCGAGTGGTCCCCCCTGAAGAACTGATGAGCCGGGCAAAGGAGCTGGCCCAGAAAATTGTGGCCAATCCGCCCATATCCGTAGAATTAGTCAAACGGGTCATGTGGGAAAAGGTCCGCAACCAGTTGCGGGAAGCTTTGTTTTTCGAGAGTTATGCGCAGGGAGTCTGCCGGACCACCCAGGATCAAAAGGAGGCGGTCAAGGCTTTTATGGAAAAACGAGAACCGGTATTTAAAGGGTTGTGATCGAGAGTTTGCCCGGATTCATTATCTTAGGAAAGGAGCAACGGATGAAAAGGATGACGGCGCTAATCATGGGGCTGAGCTGGGGGATTCTCATGAGCGGCCTGGGGATGGCCTACGGACAGCAGCCCATTGAGCTGAAATGGGCAAGCCCCTACCCCATCGGTCACCCTTCCTATGTGATGGCACTGGAGTTTATTGATTACATCCACAAACGCACGGCCAATAGGGTTAAAGTGGTCCACTTTCCCGCGGAACAGCTGGGAAAGGCCAAGGACCTGCTGATCGTCTGCAGCCAGGGGGTTGCGGACCTCGCTCAGGTCCACATCACTTATTTTGCCGGGCAGCTGCCCATAAATAACGTGGCTCAGCTTCCCTTTTATACCAAGGCCTCGGAGGGATCGAAGATTTACCGTCGCCTAATCGATTCATGCCCAGAGATCCAGCAGGAGTTTAAAAAATATGGGGTGAGGGGACTGGAAGGCCACACCACGGCCCAGTACGATGTGGCCACCATCAAGAAGCCCGTCAAAACCCCCGATAATCTCAAAGGCCTGAAGCTGAAGACCGCCGGCGGGATGTACGACAAGATCGCCAAGCGGTACGGGATCAACCCGGTCAGCATCGCCGCTTCCGAAACCTACGAGGCCATGCAGCGGGGAATTGTGGAAGGCTGTATCTTCAATTTTCCCAGCATCCGTTCTTACCGGTTGAACGAGCAGATTAAATACATTACCAACGGGATGAGATGCGGCGGGTACCCGGGCGCGGTCATCGTAAACGAGAAGAAATGGGAGAAGCTGCCGGCGGAGATACAAAAAGGTATTATCGCCGCCTCTCAGGATGCCACCAATCGATGGGGCCCTTATTGGGACCAGATGCACGATGAAGCGGTCAAACAATTCCAAAACCAGGGAATCCAGGTCTACTTTATCAAGCCGGAGGAAAGGGCCAAATGGGACGCCCCCTTGAAAGGGGTCGAGGAAGAATACATCAAAGAGGTGGAAAAGAAAAATCTTCCCGGGAGAAAGGTCTTTCAAGATTTCTTGAAAATTGCCCAGGAAGTGACCAAGTAAATTTGTCTTCCCTTTCCCCGGCCGGAGCGTGTGGATGCACTCAGCCTTTCCTCCCAGGGGGTACCCTGGCTCCGGCACAAAGAAGGGCAGCGGGAGTTGAATGATGCACGAAAAAACTAAGAGGAACACAGCCCCAGGTTTCTCTATTTGAAGGAGGTTTGTATCTCATGTCCATGCGGGAAATGCTTGCGGAACTTAAAAAAGAGCGGGAAAGAATCCTCAACCTGGCCAGTCCCAAGGCGATAGAACGGCAACACAGCCGCGGGAAGATGACGGCGCGGGAGCGGATCAACTTTTTCTATGACCCGGAGACTTTTGTGGAGCTGGGTCTCTTTGCCAAGCCCCGAATCACCGGGTTCGACATCGACCAGCAGGACATTACCGGCGACGGGGTGATCACCGGGTCCGGGATGGTCGATGGCCGGCCGGTGTACTCCTACGCCCAGGATTTCACCGTCGCCGGAGGGAGCCAGGGGTCGGTCCACGGAAAAAAAGCGCTCCGGGTGATGAAACAGGCCCTGAAAGCACGGGTTCCCTGCGTCCATATGATCGATTCAGGAGGAGTCAGGGTTCAGGATGCCGTCACCCGGGACCTCGCCGATTCCTACCAATTGTTTTTTTATTATCACACCATCTCCTCCGGGGTAATCCCTCAAATCGGCCTGCTCATGGGGCCCTGCGCGGCCGGGGCCGCCTATTCTCCGATCCTGACGGATTTCCTCATCATGGTAAAGGGCACCAGCCACATGTACATTGCCTCCCCCACCCTCATCAAGTCGGTCCAATTCGTGGATGTGACCGAAGAGGAAATCGGGGGTCCCAAGATGCATGCCGAGGTAAGCGGCTGCTGCGATGTGCTGGCGGAAAACGATCGGGATTGCCTCCAGAAATGCAAGGACCTTTTGAGTTATCTGCCATCCCACAACCAGGAGGACCCTCCCCTTGTTCCCCTGGGGGATGACCCGAATCGCCGGGACGAAGAGCTGCTGGACATGGTCCCCATCAATTCCAAGAAATGGTTCGATATGCATCGGGTCATCGAGCGGATCGTCGATAAGGGGAAATATTTCGAGATCAAGCCCGATTATGCCAAGAATATGATCACCCTATTTGCCCGGTTGGACGGACGGTCGGTCGGAATCGTGGCCAATAATCCCAAGCATAAAGCCGGGGCTATCGACATCAATGCAGCGGACAAGGAAGCGCGGTTTATCCGTTTCTGCGACTGCTTCAACATCCCCTTGATCTTTCTGGTGGACAACCCCGCTTACCTGCCGGGGGCGGACCAGGAGAGGGGCGGCATCATTCGTCACGGGGCGAAGGTGCTCCATGCCATCTCGGAGGCCACGGTTCCCAAATTCACCGTTTATATTCGTAAAGCTTACGGGGGTGGAAACCCGGCCATGTGCAGCGAACCCCTGGGTTCT
>DASPRR010000033.1:0-16268 GCA_035624375.1 Thermodesulfobacteriota bacterium
ACCACGGCCTGGCGAAAGCTCTTGGACCCTACTCCCTCCAAGGCCGAAAGAAGAGCCGATGTTCCCGATTTGAGAGCCCCTGAAAAATCGGCAGAGCGAACATCGTCCCGCAGGTTCAGGGCCATGGAAATAATGCCCGAATTCTGCCTTTCCACGTAGGGCATAGTGGTCGAGGCAAAATAGAGGGCATCCACCTTGGACCGGTCGAAACCTTTCAGGCAGTCGATACCGGCTTCTGCGGCCATGGTCAGGCTGTCCTCATCCTGGTTGGCCACTGCCTTTTCCCCTTGGGCCAGCAGAATGTTGGCGGGGTTAATCCAGCCCATGGCTCCGAAGATGGTCATCCGTTTTAGCCGGTAACGGGGGACATAGGCGCCGAAGGAAACAATTCCAGCCATATTCACCTCCTCGATGAAATGTAGGAACAAATCTACAGGAACTCAACCTGGGTAAAACCCGGATGTCTTTCCTGCAAAAGACCTTGAATCTCTTTCCGCTGACCGTAGGCTTCTATCCTCTCCACTTCCGAGACCGGGAGCCCGGCTTCGTTCCGCCCCTTCTTCCAGGCCCGGATGTAGCCGGGAACCTTGATGAAGGCGGCCCCCCCGGTTCCGCAACAGGAGGCTTCGATGCCGGCCATTCCTACGAGATAGAGCACCTCCTTCCCCCGATAATCTAACTTCCCTTCCTCTACAAACAGGTATCCCCCGCCGAAAAAATCAACTCTTTGGTTTACTTCTGGATGGACGAATTCAAAAACATGCTCCGAAATGGTAAGCCCCTCCGGGAATGAGCTCTGGTTTCCCTTATTCTCGTGGATTCAATCCTTTTTCCTCTGTCCCCTTCCCTTTCTTTTATGAGCCCATTTCGCGGGAGAAAAGGAAGAATCCAGAGAATCGATTTATGGACCTCGATTCTCGATTCGCTGGTAGATGACGATCTCATAACCCAATACGTCTACCACATAATCGAATGGACCCAGGCGAATGTCGTAGATCCGACCGCCTTCCGAGTTATCTTCCTTTTCTTTAGGAAAGGCTTTGGCTTCCAGCAGGTAATCCAGAATCTCGCGGATTTCTTTGAACGTCAGGTCCAGATCGGTGACCACGTTAAATAAAAGATTTCGGTGATGGAACGGGTAAACATCCATGGTTTGCCCCGGGAAAAATTTGGCCCCATCCTAACAAAAAACAAAACCTTCATCAAGATTTTTTTCGCCCCCGAATAATACGCCCTCAAACTAATTTCCTGGAGCTACACAGGGGAGTCTAAGAATACACTGGCAGGCGGCATTTTTTTGGCCACCTGTGGAGCGTGTCCTTTTTTCAAAATGAGTTGCAAACCTTGAGGAAGAAGGATTTTTGGGGGCCCTGCGCCGGGAAGGAAACTTACGGGATAAACAAGAGCCCGCCCCAATTGAGCCGTCTTCTTGGACCCAGAGCCGGAACGCAGAACCTTCCGGCTCCTGAATCCCTGCCCCCGATTCTATTTCTGATAAATCTCCGGGTTAAGAATATTGGGTGGGACCTCGCCCCGGATGACGGCCAGGATGTTATTCACCGCTCGCATCGTCATCGCTTCCCGGGTTTCATCGGTGGCGCTGCCGATGTGGGGAACGAGAACGGTGTTTTCCATCTTAAGAAGCTCGGGCGTGACCTTTGGCTCGGCCTCGAAAACGTCCAGACCGGCCCCGGCAATTTTTCCCGAACGCAGGGCCTCGACAAGGGCCTTCTCATCCACCACCGGCCCCCGGGAGGCATTGATCAGGTAGGCAGTCTTCTTCATCAGATTCAACTCCTCCGCGCCGATGAGGTGTTTCGTTTCGGGGGTCAGGGGAACATGAAGGGTGACGAAATCGGACCTCTGAAGAAGGTCCCTCAGGGGGAAGAACTGGAGTTGATGCTGCTGCTCAATGGCCGGGTCCAGGCGGCGGATGTCATAACAGACGATCCGCATGTTAAACCCCTGCCCTCGTCTGGCCACGGCCGAGCCGATTCTTCCCAGGCCGATGACTCCCAGGGTTTTGTCATGAACGTCCCCACCGATCATTTGGCTGGGGGTCCAGCCCGTCCATTTCCCCGCCCGGACAAACCGGTCTGCCTCGGCGATCCGACGGGCCACTCCCAGAATCAAGGCGAAGGTAAGGTCGGCAGTGGTATCGGTCAGGACATCCGGGGTGTTGGTGGCGGCAATCTTCAGCCGCGTAGCCGCATCCAGGTCGATGTTGTTGAACCCCACGGCATTATTGGCAACGATCTTCAATTCCTTGCCTGCCTCCAGGATTTTGGCGTTCATGGGGTCCCCCCCCATGGCCAGGACTCCCATTTTGCCGGGCAGGGCGGCCATGATCTCCTCCGCGGTCATGGACCGGTTTTCCCGGTTCAAGGTCACCTCGGCCTTCTCCTGCAATAGCCGCAAGGGCCTCTCGTAAACCTCTCGCGTCACCAGAACTTTAGGCTTCGTCATTCCTCATTTCCTTTCCTTTTTTATTCGCCCTCTCTCATTGGCCGAACGGGTCCACCGGAGAGGAACGAAGTCATTGCCCGGAGTCAGCCTCCTCCGGATCCCCCGTTTTCTTTTAAGGACCCTCTTTTCTCATAGCGATTTCGTAGCTTTTGATCTTTCGGTGAAGGTTGCTTCTTTCGATGCCGATCATCTCTGCAGTCTTGGAGATGTTCTCGTCGTTCTCCGAGAGTTTTTTCATGATGAACCGCTTTTCAAACTCCCGCCGAGCGTCGCGCAGTAGATCAAAATCGAAGAAAGAGAATTCCAGGGGGGCCTTGGGCTGCTCCCGGACGGGATCGGGGATGTCTTTGGGTTCGATGACCGACCCCCGGGTCATTATGACCATCCGCTCCACGATGTTCTTCAGTTCTCGCACGTTGCCCGGCCAGGAATAGGAGGCCAGCAGCTCGACGGCTTCCGGGGAGGCCTTTTTAGGCTCTTTGTTGTTCTCGAGGCAAAACTCGGCGATGAAATGCTCCACCAGAAGGGGAATATCGGTCTTCCGTTCTCGCAGGGGTGGAACCCCGATGGGGATTACGTTCAGTCGGTAGTACAAGTCTTCTCGGAATTTGCCCTTCTGGATCTCTTCCTTCAGGTCCCGGTTGGTGGCGGCGATAACCCGGACATCCACGTAGATCATCTCCGTTCCTCCCACCCGTTCGAACTTCTGTTCCTGCAGGATGCGCAGAATCTTGGCTTGGGTTTTCAAACTCATGTCGGCGATTTCATCCAGGAAAAGGGTCCCCTCGTGGGCCAGGTCAAACTTGCCTCTCTTCTTGGTTAATGCCCCGGTGAAAGAGCCTTTCTCGTGTCCGAAAAGTTCGCTCTCGATGAGCTCTTCGGGAATGGCTGCACAGTTGACCTCGACAAATGATTTTCCCGTCCGCAGGCTCAACCGGTGAATTGCCCGGGCAACCAGTTCCTTCCCAGTTCCATTCTCCCCGTTGATCAGGACCCAGCCATTGGTAGGGGCGACGATTTTGATCTGTTCCTTCAGTTTCTGGACCTCCGCTGAGTTGCCCACGATTTCGTATTTCCTCTCCACTTCCTGACGGAGCGCCCGATTCTCCTGTTCCAGCTTGGAGAAGAGCAAGGCGTTGTTCACCGCCAGGAGAACCTTCTCCAGGGAGAGGGGCTTTTCAATGAAATCATAGGCGCCCAGTTTAACCGCTTTCACCGCCAGTTCGATGTTTCCGTGCCCGGAGATCATAATAACCGGCAGGTTGGGAATCTGCCCCTTCATTCTCTCCAGGACTTCCATGCCGTCCATTCCCGGCATCCAAATATCCAGGAGGACGAGGTCCGGGGGATCATTTTCGAGCTGCTTTAAAGCCTGGACCCCATCTTTGGACTCCACGACTTCATAGCCTTCGTCCTTGAGGATCCCGTTCAGGGACTGACGGATTCGCTCTTCGTCATCGACCACTAGAATCTGCTTGGCCATGGGTTTCCTTCGGCAGACGGGTAAGTTTCACGATTGCAGGATCGGGAATCGTCTTTCATTGATTAATGGGAAGCTCGATGATCAAGCGGGTCCCCCGGGGAACGTTGTCCCTCACCCGGGCGTATCCATGGTGATCCGAAACAATGGTGTTGACGATAGCCAGCCCTAATCCCGTTCCCGACGGCTTGGTGGAAAAGTAGGGTTCGAAGAGAAGGGGTTTGTCTTCCGGGGATACCCCACACCCGTTATCGGCCACTTCGATCCGCGCCAGATTCATCAGGGGATCGAGCTGGGTGTCGATGGTGATTTGCCCCTCTCCGTCCTTGCCTGCCACGCCATGCACCGCCGCCACCGCATTATCCAGCAGGTTGACGATGACCCTTTTGATCTGCTCCTTGTCCAGGTTGAACACCGGTACCTTCTCGTCTGGCTTGAACTCGAAGTGGATGTTTTTATGTCCCTCCACATAAAGCACCATGGCCTCCCGGATAATTTCGTTGAGGTTATTCGGCATGAGTTGGGCCGCGGGCATGCGGGCAAAGCTGGAAAATTCATTTACCAGGTTCTTCAATTCCTCCACTTGGGTGACGATGGTTTGGGTGCATTCGTCGAAAATCGCTCCATCCTGGCCAAACTGGTTCAGGTACCGTTTCCGAAGCCGCTGGGCCGAAAGCTGGATAGGAGTCAGGGGATTCTTGATCTCGTGGGCGATCCGGCGGGCCACTTCCCGCCAGGCTTCCGCCCGCTGGGCTTTTTGCAGCTGGGTGAGATCGTCCAGGACCACCACCATCCCCAGGTAGCGTTCTTCCTCGTCCCGGAGCATGGCCACTTTCACCAGCAAGGTCAGCAGGTCGTTCCGCACCCGGAGCTTGATCTGTCGGGTGATGGAGTGATTCTCCGCTCGATTCACCGCCCGGACCAGATCATGGGCCAGCTGGAGAGATTCACCTTGGAGGAGCTCGGTATACTCTTTTCCCAACACCTGGCCCGCATGAATTCCCAGGATCCGTTCCGCCGACCGGTTGATAGTCCGGATTCTGCCTGCGGAATCGAGGGAAATGACCCCCGTTCCCACATCGCGCAGAACTACCTCCATGTACCGTCGTCTTTGATCGAGCTCCAGGTTGCTTTTGCTCAGGTCGGCATGGGCCTTCTCCACCTGGCTCTTACTAAACTTCAAGTCCTGGGTCATCTGGTTGAAGGAATCCACCAGGGTTCCGACTTCGTCGCCCGAGGTTTTTGGAATGGCGAAATCCAGGTTTCCCTTGACGATCTTCTGGGTTCCTTCCACCAGTTTTTGGACCGGTTCGGTGATCCCCTTGGCTAAAAACAGGCCGAAGGAGGTGGCCGAGAAAATGATCAATAGGGTTACCAGAGAAAGGGTGACCAGATAGCTGAACTTGATCGGATTCTTAAGGGCGCTCAGCTGCTTGTAGTCTTCAAAGGCGGTAGAGATCTGGGTAACCCGGGAAACCAGGCTCTGGGGAACGAAATAGACCACCACCAGAACCCCACCGACCTCCCGCGGATTCTGGGGAGAAAAAACGGGAACCAGCCCGTGGATGAGGTCCCCCTGCCCTATGGACTGGACCTTGGTCGCCTCTTTTCCCCGGAAAGCCTCCTGGAGCAATTTGGATTCGAGGGGAGGGAAGGAGATCGAAGCCAGGTTGGGGTTGCGGATGAAAAGCGAGCTGGTCAAATGGGGGATGATAATCTCAATCGCCGCCAGGTTATATTCCCCCTGTTTGGCCTTCAGGTACCCGGCGAGTAGCTCCTGTTGACCCCGGTCGAGCATCTTTTGCTGAGTGATGGCTTGGCTCATCTGGCGGCCATGGTGAAGGGCGCTGCTGGCCTGGTCCTGATAATAGACTTGGGCGACAACGAGGGATTCCTGCAGGGATCCCTCCACTTGAATACTGAACCAGTTTTCGATACTGCTGGTGATGAAATAGATGGCAGTGATGAAGAGGACGATGGTGGGCACCAGGGTCAGGGAAATAAAGGCCACCACCAGTTTGGTTTTGAGCTTGGCCCCCAGGACCTTTTTTCTTCTCTCGAGGACCAGCTTGACGATGTTACGCAGGATGAGGAAGACGAGTAAAAGGAACAGAAGAAGGTTGATTCCGATGAGAGAGATGACCAAAATGTTGCTGGTCACCGGAATCTTGTCCCCCAGCTGAGAGACGTGGGTTTGAAAGAAAAAGAGCAGACCAATCCAGACCAGGAGAACGAAAATCAGAATCAGCTCCCGTCGCCTCCGCTTGCCTGCCTTATTCTTTTTTGGCTCCTCGGTCATGGTTGGGTTAGGGACTTCGCCCCGGCCCTTGCCCTTCGGACGATTCCCCGTTCTTTATTAGTTTCAATATCTTACCCAATTTCCCCGGAAAAAGCAAGGATCGGGTGAGGATAGAACCTGCGGGCTCTAAAAAAGCCAAACCCGGGCCAGGGTCTTTCCCCGCCCAAAGCCCCTCCCTTTCGGAAAGAAAGGACCTGAAAGCCTCCTGAATCGATGCTAAGAATCAGTGGGTGGGTGGAGTGATCTGAAGCTTTCTCACTTCTTCTTCGTTTGAAAACTCTTTGAGGTCCCACCATTCCCGGTGAGCAAACAGCTTGTGGATCAGTTTGTGATTCAACGTGTGGCCCGACTTGTACCCGATGTAATGCCCGATGACTTGAGCTCCCAGCAGCCAAAGGTCCCCGATGGAATCCAGGATCTTATGCCGCACAAATTCATCGGAAAAGCGCAAGCCCCCCTCGTTGAGCACCCGAGAGTCGTCCACCACCACGGCATTTTCCAGCGACCCTCCGCGGGCGAATCCTCTGGCCTTCAAAATTTCGTACTCCCGCAGAAAACCGAAGGTCCTGGCCCGGCAGATCTCCCTTTCGAAGTTTCCGTTGGAAATCTGGATAAGGTAGAACTGGTTGGAAATAAGGGGATGGCGGAAGTCGATGGTATAGGAGAGCTTGAAATCATTGCTCGGCAGAAGAGTCGCCTGCCGGTCTCCATCGGTTACCGTCACGGGATGGCGGATGATGACGAATTTCTTCGGTCTGTCCTGAGTCCGGACTCCGGCTTTTTTCAAAAGAGTATTGAAAGGATCGGAGCTCCCATCCATGATGGGAACTTCGGGAGCATCGAGCTCCACTTCGGCATTATCGATTCCCAAGCCGGCGAAGGCGGCCATCAGGTGTTCGACGGTTGAAACCTTCACTCCATCGAAACTGATGGTGGTGGCCAAAGTGGCATCCACTACGTTATCGATTCGGGCTGGAATTCTGACCCTGTTCCCCACGTCCTTGCGGATGAAAACAATCCCCGTGTCGGTCGGAGCAGGATGAATGACCATGTGAGCTGGCAAGCCTGTATGCAACCCAACTCCCTTGCACATAATTGGGTTTCTAACTGTTATCTGAGAAATCATTTTGCACAAACTCCTCGCCAAATTTCATATTTTTAGAGTCTTTTAGCAAGTTTAATGCCATAATGACCTGCCAAAACTTATTTTTTCATCCAAACCCGAAAGATTTGTAAGACATTCGAATGATGGAGAATTTATCCATCTAAAAGCCCTCCCGGAGTTATCCAGGCCGGCTGGCATCCCCTCCCGGTTTTACAATGTGGCAAACCTGACACAATCATATTCGGGGTTATTGTTTTTTTGCAACCTTTTTATTTTTCCCCTGGCCTTTTTCCTTCTCGGAAACCCCGTGAGAAGATCGGCCCCTTTATCTCCCTTTTTCCGGCGGGATACCTCCTGGATTGGAAATCTGTTCCCGCGGGTCGGAGTTTTTCAACTTTTGGTGAAGGTAGAAAGAAAGCCCCAGAGCGAAAAGAACAATGGCCATTTGGACCAGCATTCTCCAGGGAATTCTTTTTTTCGAGGAAGACGGAAGAGGTTCCTCCCATTCGGGCATTGTTTCCTCTTCTTCCTCCGCCGAAGCCCCGGACCCCGGGAAAAGCGGCATCTGCTGGAACTTCTCTTTTCGACCGGCCAGTTCGGCTTGGATTCGGTAACGCCGCAAGACCTCTTCCCCCTTCAGGCCGAGCTGGCGGGCATACCCCTGCAGGAACCCAAGAATGAATTCCTGCCGGGAAAAGGCCTCGAAATCGTCCTTCTCGATGGCTTCCAGAAAAGCCACGCTGATCCGGGTGTTCTTGGACAACTCCTTCAGCGAAATGCTCCGGGATTCCCGTTCCCGCCTCAAGTACTGCCCCAGGGTTTCTCCGTAACGGCCAGCCATTTTCAACCGGATGAAAGAGGTTTTTGGGGGGGTTGGATTCTTTTCATTCCAGCTCCCTTTTATAGCACAGGCTTTTGGCCGTGCCAACAAAATCTTGACAAAAAGGGATGATCTTGGTATTCATCCTATTCAATTTCAATTGCATCTGGGAGGAACCCCGATGGCGATGAACCCTGTGATGGAGAAATTGCTGAAGGAACTCGATGAGCGCAAGAGGAAAATCGAGCTGGCCGGGGGAGCGGACAAGATTGAAAAGCAGCACCAGGCGGGAAAGCTGACTGCCAGAGAACGAATCCTCAAGCTCTTGGACCCGGATAGCTTCATGGAAACAGATATGTTCGTCCATCACCGCTGTGAATATTTTGGGATGAGCAAGGTAGAGGCGCCGGATGACGGAGTAGTAACCGGATACGGGACCATGAACGGGAGGCTGATCTTCATTTTCTCCCAGGACTTCACCGTCCTGGGGGGGTCGCTGGGAGATGCTCATGCTAGCAAGATCGTGAAGATTATGGACTTGGCGGCCAAAGTGGGAGCCCCCCTGATCGGAATCAATGATTCGGGCGGCGGACGAATCCAGGAGGGGATTGATGCCCTGAAAGGCTACTCTCAACTCTTCTACCGCAACTCAATCTACTCGGGGGTTATGCCCCAAATTTCCGCCATCCTGGGTCCCTGCGCCGGGGGCGCGGTTTACTCTCCCGCCATCACCGATTTCATTTTCATGACCGAGGGGATCAGCCGAATGTTCTTGACCGGGCCCAACGTCATCAAGGAGGTAACCGGAGAGGAGATCAGCGATGAAGAGCTGGGGGGGGCCAAGGTTCATAATTGGATCAGCGGGGTGGCCCATTTTTACTCCCAGACGGAAGAGGAATGCTTTCAGCAGATTCGTCGCCTGATGACCTTTTTGCCCTCCAGCAACCGGGAAAATCCACCCATCCGCTACTCCGGAGACCCCCTGGACCGGAGGAATGAAAAGCTTTTCCAGGTCGTTCCGGTGGACGGGAAACGGCCTTACAATGTGATCAAGGTCATTGAAGAAATCGTCGACGACCACGATTTTTTCGAGGTTCACCAGTACTGGGCCCGAAACATGGTGGTGGGATTCGCCCGCATCCACGGCCATTCCATCGGGGTGATCGCCAATCAGCCGATGGTGCTGGCCGGCACTCTGGATATCAACGCTTCGGACAAAGCCGCCAGGTTCGTCCGCTTCTGTGACTGCTTCAACATTCCCCTGCTGACGCTCGTCGACACCCCGGCCTTCCTGCCAGGGAAGGCCGCGGAGTTTGCCGGCATCATCCGCCACGGGGCCAAAATTCTCTTCGCCTATTCGGAGGCCACGGTTCCTAAAATCACCCTGGTCTTGCGCAAGGGGTATGGAGGGGGATACGTGGCCATGTGCCACCGGGAGCTGGGAGCGGATGCGGTCTTTGCCTGGCCCATGGCCGAGATTGCCATGATGGGGGCGGAAGGGGCGGCCAACATCGTCTCTCGGAAAGAAATCGAGAAAGCCCCCGACCCGGAGAAGAAACGGCGGGAGAAAATCCAGGAGTACCGTGACCAGTTCTCCAACCCCTATGCCTCCGGACGGAGGGGTTATGTCGACTACATTATCCGGCCCGATGAGACTCGTTCGATGATCTGCCGGGCCTTTGAAATGCTCTGGACCAAACAGGAGGAACGACCCAAGAAGAAGCACGGATCGATTCCCCTCTAATAACAGCATAGTGCAGAGCGCATAGTGCACAGCACAACTTTCTTTCTTCTTCAACGCTATGCTCTATGCCCTTTGCGCTATGCGTAGTATCTGTAGATCGCCTCGGCCACGCAGGCGGGTTTGTCTTTTCCCTCCACTTCGAATTGCAGGTTGAAAGTCGCCTGAACCCCCCCTTTGATCTCTTCGATTTGAGCCAATGTGGCCCGCACCCTGACTCTGGATGGAATGGGCACGGGAGCGGTGAAGCGCAGCTTGTTCAACCCGTAGTTGACCCCCATCTTCTTCTCCTTAACATCAAAAACATTGGCCAGCAGATAAGGAGCCAGGCTCAGAGTGTAGTACCCATGAGCGATGGGACCTCCGAAAGGCGATTCCCGCTTGGCTCGCTCCACGTCGATGTGAATCCACTGGTGGTCCAGCGTGGCATCGGCGAACAGGTTGATGGCCTGCTGGGTCACCGGATGCCAGTCGCTCACCCCCACCTCCTGTCCCATCATCTTCTTCAGTTCTTCCAGGTTTTGAATCATTCTTTTGGGCATAAGGACCTCCTTTCTTTTCTTCCGTGGATGAGACCTTCTTCTCGGGTACTTTCTCTGAATTTTTCTCAGGCCATCCGCAGGTACCGTGGATTTCGGGGTTCGTTGACCACGTCCGGGGGGCGCTCGCCCCGAAGGGCGCAGGCCACCCGCTCGGAAGCCCCCCGGGACATGCGGTACCTGGCTTCATCACTCAGGCCGGCAATGTGGGGAGTGGAGAGGATTTTCGGGTGCGACCTCAGGCTCCGTTCGTCGGGAGGTTCCTCTTCAAAGACATCGATCCCCGCCCCAGCCAGGACCCCGTCGTCCAGAGCTTTGACTAACTCCCGATCGTCCAGAATTCCCCCTCGGGCGGTATTGATCAAGAGGGCCGATTTTTTCATCAGGGAAAGCTCGCGGCTCCCGATCATCATCCGGGTCTCCTCGGTGAGGGGAATGTGGAGGGTCAAAAAATCAGCCTGGGAAATTGCTTCATTCCGGGATACCGGTTTCGCCCCGGCTTCCCGGAAAGCTTGTTCCGGTATGTAAGGGTCGCAAGCCAAAACCTTCATTCCGAAGGCCACTCCCACCCTGCTTACCCGGCTCCCAATCCTGCCGAGTCCGATAATGGACAAGGTTTTTCCGCGCAGCTCAGAACCCCAAAGCTCGGGACGCCGCCACCCTCCCCTTCTCATCTCCTCCCAGGCTTGGGGAATGCGGCGGATCAGGGCCAGGATCAGCCCAAAGGTGAATTCGGCCACAGCATCGGCATTGACGCCGGGGATGTTGGTTACCAGGATTCCCATTTGGTCGGCCGCCTGAAGGTCGATGTTGTTGTACCCTACCCCGTGGGCAGCCACGATCAGCAGGCCTGGAGCCTTTTCCATGACCTGGGCTGTCACCGGGCTCAATCCCGGGATGAGAGCATGGGCCTTTCCGATTTCCTTAAGAAACAGGTTATCGGCGCGATCCGGGAGAAATTGGACCTCGAACCCCGTCTCTTCAAGAAGCTTTACCTTCGCTGCATAAAAGGAATTGGTGCTGACAATGACTTTTTTTCTTCCCTGATCCATCAGAATATCCCTTTCCCTCCCTCTCCCCTGCGCCCTTTTTCTTCGCGATCGCGCCACCCGCGGCATTTCAACGGAGCCCCCGGGGGGAAAAAGCATGCCCTACGCATCACAACTCAGGGCAACTAGCGTGATGGCCTCCTTCATGGGTCGGGGATTGGCCCGGCCCTTTCCGGCGATCTCAAAGGCAGTACCGTGACCCACCGTGGCAATCACCAGGGGTGTGCCGATGATGAGGCCGGCGATCGAATCGAAGGCCACCGTCTTGATGGGGATATGAGATTGGTCGTGATACATGGCAACATATGCATCGAAGGCCGGGCTTTCCTTGAGCCTTACGAAAAGGCTGTCCGCCGGGTAGGGGCCGGAAGCCTTGATTCCTTGCCTTTGGGCAGTTTCAATGGCCGGGCCGATGATCGTCTCCTCTTCTGTCCCGAAAAGCCCCTCCTCTCCACAATGCGGATTCAACCCGGCGACGGCGATTCGAGGATGAGGGATCCCCAGCCTGTTCAGGGCGGTTTGCACCGCTTCGATGACGGCGAGCACTAAGTCCTGGCTGACGGCCCCGCAGACGTCCTTCAGGGCCAGATGCAGCGTGGCCCCCACGATCCGGATCGTTCCCGACACCAGCATATTAAAAGAATACGGGCTCCCGGTAAGTTTGGCGATGAGGGGTGGATATCCGGCAAAAGGGACCCCGGCCAGGTTCACGGAATATTTGTTGTGGGGGCCGGCCACGATCCCGGAGACCTGCTTCCCCTGGGCCAGTTGGACCGCCCTCTCAACATCCTCAAAGACCGCTCTTCCGCCCACCGCCGACGGTTGCCCCACAGCAATCTTCTCCGGGTCCGCGTTTCGAGTGTCGAGGATGCGAATCCCCGAGGAATTCCAGTTGGCTTCACCAAGCGAGGTAACAACATGAATCGGAACATCGATATTTTCCTCCCGGAGGGCCTTGCGGGCCACCCGGGCATCGCCGATGATCATCGGCCGGCATACATTTTGAATTTCAGGGGAGACGATAGCTTTCACCGTGATTTCCGGCCCGATCCCCGCTGGATCCCCCATGGTTATCCCCACGATCGGTTTTTCCCGATTCAAATTTCCACTCCTTTAATCTTTTGACCGCCTTACTCGGCGTTATTCATTCCGCATTCCACATTCCGAAACCCGCATTCGATTACCCCGCACCCCGAAACTGATCCAGGCTCTTAGTCTTTCTTTTTATCATGAAAAAGACCTGAAGAGCCACCAGAGCCAGGAGCATGACCATGAGAGCGCAGGAAATGGGCCGGGCGAAAAAGACCCAGGGGCTCCCCTTGGACATAAGCAGAGACTGCCGGAAGGTTCTCTCGGAAATGGCTCCCAGGACAAAGGCCAGGATGAGCGGGCCAGGTTCGAACTCCAGCTTGCGAAAGAAATATCCAACCACCCCGAAGAAGATCATGACCCAGATATCGAAGATGTTGTTGCGGGTGCTATATACCCCCACGATGCACAGGAGAAGGATAAAAGGGGCTAGGATGAAATAGGGAACCCGCAGAACTTGCACCCACATTCCCACCAGGGGAAGGTTCAGTATGAGGAGGAAGCCATTGCCAATGTACATGGAGGCGATCACTCCCCAAAAAATCTCCGGGTTCTCTTTGATCAGATAAGGGCCCGGCTGCACGCCGTGAATCAGAAGAGCGGCAAAGATCATGGCGATGGTGGCATTTCCCGGAATCCCCAGGGTCAGCAGAGGAATGAAAGACCCGGTGGCCGCCGAATTGTTGGCCGCCTCCGGCCCAGCCACCCCCTCGATGGCCCCTTTCCCGAATTTCTCCGGGTTCCGGGAAACCCTCTTTTCCACCGCGTAAGAGATGAGGGAAGCGATCACTGCTCCTCCTCCCGGGAGTATCCCCACGAAAAAACCCAGGACCGAGCCCCGGAGAGTGGCCCATTTGGCCTCCGCCCAATCCCGGAGGCTGATGAAGATACGATCAATCTTTTTGGTTACCAGCTGAGTCTTCATGGCCTTTTCGGTGTTGATCAGAATCTCGGCGATCCCGAAAAGGCCCATGGCCAGAGGAACGAAATCCAGCCCCTCCTGCAGGGGAAGCACCCCGTAGCTGAAACGGGCCACTCCCATGATGGGGTCGATTCCGACCTCATCCAGCATGAGGCCGAGCACCACCATGATCAGCCCTTTAACCATGGAGCTACTCGCCAGGTAGGCAGCCAGGAATAGGCCGAACAGCGTAAGGGCGAAATATTCGGGCGGTCCGAACTGGACGGCAAACTCGGCCAGCGGGGGAGCCAAGAAATTCAGGCCAACGATTCCGATCGTTCCGGCGATAAAGGACCCGATGGCCGCAATGGCCAAAGCCGGGCCCGCCCTTCCCTGCAGTGCCATCTGGTACCCGTCGATGCAAGTGACCACGGAAGCCGCTTCCCCGGGAATATTCAGGAGGATGGAAGTGGTGGAGCCCCCGTACATGGCCCCGTAAAATATCCCGGAGAGCATGATGATTGCGGAGACAGGCGGGAGCTTGAAGGTGATGGGGAGCAGGAGAGCCACGGTAGCCGCCGGCCCGAGTCCGGGCAACACCCCCACCAGCGTACCGACCAGGGTTCCCAAAAGGCAGTAGGTCAGGTTTTGCCAGGTCAGGGCGATGGAGAAACCGTAATAAAGGCCGGTCAGCTGTTCCAAACTAGGCTCCTCGACAAGCTCATAAACCCCGAATGATCCCCCTGGGCAACTGGATGGAGAAGAGGAGGTTGAAAAAATAGACAAAGACCAGGGCTAAACCCGCCAGGCCGACGGCCATCGGCCATTTCTTTCGTTCCATCAGCATCAACCAGAGAAGGAAAAGAAGCAAAGTGCTGACGAGGTATCCCAGCCAACTCAAAATCGCGCTAAAAAGGCAGAGAATTCCAATGGCCAGGAGCGTGCGGATTAGGCCAGGGGAAGGGTGAAGGTCTTCTTCTTGCTTGAAGGCACGGAAGCCGGGGACCAGATATAGAAGGGAAAGGAGAATGAGAACGGAGCCCAGCCCAAAAGGAACAAAGCCAGGCCCGGGCCGACTGGCCTGCCCTAAACTGAGCTGGATCGCCTGTTGGCAGACAAAAATTCCTAAGGCCAGGAATATGATTCCTGCCAGAATAGACCCCGCGTTCATGAGGGTTATTTGATCCCCAGGCTCTTGGCGTCGTTTTTCGCCTCGTTGTATTCCTTGGTCACGAAGGCCTTGAAGTCCTTCGGCCCGATGTAGGCGGGGAGGTCACCCATTTTGATGACTAAATCAATCCATCCCGGGTCGCGGCAGAGTTTTTCCAGGCCCGACTCCAGCTTTTTGACGATCCCTTCGGGCAGGTTGGGCGGTCCGGAAACACCCCTCCATCCCATGACATCCACTTGGGGATAACCCAGCTCGGCAAAAGTGGGCACATTTGGAACTTCTTCCATCCGCTTGGGGGCCAAGGCCAACGCTCTCAGCTTTCCAGCTTTGAGCTGTGCATAGGGCTCGCTGAGGTTCATGTAGGAGAAGTGGATGTTTCCCCCCAGCATAGCCACCACCTGCTCCTTGCCCGAGTTGAAGGGAATCATGGTCACGCTCTGCATATCGATCCCCGCGGCCTTCAGGAATTTATAGGTGGCCCAGTTGTGCATGGACCCGATTCCCGAAGTCCCGTATAGAAACTTCCCCGGGTTTTTCTTCACATCATCGACCAAGTCCTTGAGCGTCTTCCAGGGCGCCTCGGTTTTAACCACCAAGACCGCCGGATTGAGCTGGGTACGGCAAATGAAAGTGACTTCATCGAATTGAAAGGGAAGCCCGGCCTGGAAAGCCGGGGTGAGGGTGTTAGAACCGATGGAGGCGGAAAGCAGGGTGTATCCATCGGGTTTGGACCGGATTACCGTTTCCATCCCCACCGCTCCTCCTGCGCCGGGCTTATTCACCACGATCATCTGCTGCCCCACATACGTGGGGGCATAGCGGGCCACGGCCCGTGCAGCTTGATCCGAGGCTCCTCCGGCTCCCCAAGGGACGATGAGGGTGATGGGCTGATTGGGATAGTCTTTATCTTGAGCTGTTCCCTGCAAAGGGATGAACAAGCAGGCCGCCACAGCGATCCAACCCGCCGCAAAAATGGGAAAGCCCTTTTTCATTTTTCTCTCCTTTCCGATCTCCCTCAGAGAATCCGACCTCCAGGGGGAAAGCCTGAAAGGATGGCTGGTCCCTCGGACTTTCCCGCGCTCCGTAGGTATTCCTCCAGAACTATTTTTTCAAAGACTCGATTATCTCGACCTGCTTCTTCCTCTCCCCCATGATCTTCAGGACCATGTCGTAGAGGGCTTTGGACTGATCTTCCATGCTCATGGTGATGATCTCGTGGGGGTCCGCACTCATGGCCTTCTGGCAGATGTCCACCCACTCCTTGGGAATAGCGTCGATTCCCTTAAAGGCTCCGGCGATGGCCCCGGCGATGCTGGCGATGCAGTCCGTATCTCGACCTAGGGAAGACCCGGCGATCATGCACTGTTTGGGATCGCCCTTGGTAAGCCAGAACATGGCGAAGGACTCGCCCACTACTTCCAGGGAGTCTGTGGGTACCCTCCCGCCGAACCTCTTCCAGTAGAGCTCCCGAACTTCCAACATGTCCGGGACTTGTTTGACGTATCCGATGCACTCATCGATGATCTGGCCGATATTTTCATTCACGTAGGCCTTTCCTGCTTCGATGATGGAATCGACCGTGGCCTGGGGTTTGAAGGCCTCGGCAAT
>DASPRR010000297.1:0-11138 GCA_035624375.1 Thermodesulfobacteriota bacterium
ATTCCTTTCTCAAACCCAATTCATACACCTGCTTCAGGACATTGATGGCGTCGTTGCCCCAGTGGCCCATCATGACCACATCGGGTTTGGCCTCTTTGACCTTGATGATATAGGAGGTGAAATCCGGCGTGCCCACCGGAGACCAGAGTTCGCTGAGTTTGATGTCCGGCTGTTTCTCCTTGAAATACCTTTTCGCCCCTCTTGCCGCCCCATGGCCATAGGCGTAATCCGGGAGAAAGAGCATGACGTGTTTGGGCTTGTAGGTCTTGCACACATAATCCCCGATGATTCTCCCGATGGCATCCACGCAGCCCAAGGTGGAGGAGAAATAGGGGGCTTTCTCTTTCTTTTCGAAGACCTTCTCCTCGATTCCGTTGGGGACGATGATGAAGGTCTGTCCGCCTTTGACCTGCTCGTTCAGGGCGGTGCTCACATGGGCGAAAGTTCCGGCGACCAGGAGATTGATGCCATCGTTCTGGTATTCCCGCAATCTGCGCACCGCCACATCCGGTTTGGTCTCGTCATCTCGAATGACCGCCTCGATCTTCATTTTCTTGCCGCCTACACTTACGCCCCCTTGGTCATTCACGTCTTTCACAGCCAATTTGACTACTTCCACTTGGATCTTTCCTACTGCTGACCCTGCGCCCGTCAGGCTGAACATAGCCCCCACTTTCAGGGTATCCTGGGCAAAGGAAGCTCCTGCGAATGTCAGCAGGAAAAGAACGGTTCCTATTGCTACTGACAACACGGGTCTACTCGGCTTCATTTTTTCCTCCTTTGTCGTTAGAAATCTTGCTTAGTGCCCGATCTTACCCTTTCACCTCAAAGCCTGGAAGCAAATGCACTCTGGATCATACTCCATCCGTTTACTGAAAGTGAATATAGAAAAATAGAGGCCGAGTGTCAAGGGGGAACAGAACTTGATAAATTCCTAAAAGTCGAAATTCAATCGCGGGCGTCGTTCCGCCGAAACTTGTCCCGGCAGGTACTAAGCCGGGAGCCGGAATCCCAGTTAGAAGATTTTCTGGACCCCGGCCTTCGCCGGGTGAGGATTCAACCTTAAGAAAAGCCTTTTAATGACTGTCAAGTTTTAAATGAACCTGCAAGAATCCTTTTGGTTTCAAATCCTTAACCCTTTTCCCCGATGACTGCAAATAAAAGGCGGACGGTCTGCCCGCACAGATGGGCGCATTCCTCGAGGCCCCCCCGGTCGACCCATTTCTTTCTCTCCTCGGGGTTGTTCAGGTCCGCGTGGATGATCTCCGGGCAGTTTCGGCTGCCGAAGGCTTTCTCGAATTCACGATAGAAACGGATCACCGGCTGGAAGGACTCCACCAAAGCCTCCTGGCTGCTCAGCTTTTCGCCTTCCGCTCCGTAGAGCATCCCCAAAGTCAAAACCCCTGCCTGCAAAGCCCCGCACAGCGACCCCACCCGGCTCCCGCCGGCCATGGGCCCCACGGCCTTGATCATCAGAGGGTCCACTTTCCCCAACCACTCCTGCATGACCTGCAGGACGGTCTGCGATCAGGCCCGCCTTTGGCCGGTTTTCAAGAGAGTGAATGCTTTTTGCGCGGCCTCATCAATGATCTGCCCCCGGGCTTTCATCTTCCCTCCTTAATCAAGGATTCCTTGGATTTCTTTCTTTTTGAGGTTCGAAATACGAACTCTTCATCCGCAGATTTTGCAGATCACGCAGAGATGGGTTACGAATCATCCTGAAACCTCTGCGGCCCCTGCGGGCTCTGCGAGAAAAATATTTTGGGTTTTGTCTTTGTGGCGCTGTAAATTATCCCAATTTGCCATCCTCCTCCAAGAATTGAAGGATGGCTTGGTCCCTTGCCGGGTTGTCCTGGAAGAGAATCGAGTAATGGTTCGTCTTTTCCACGTCGACTCGCCTTGCTTTCGGAATTTCCCTCACCATCCTTTGCACCACATCTTCGGGTAGAAGAATATCGTCGGGGTAGAGGACCCCTTCCGTCGCCCGGAGAATTAAAACCGGGCAGTGGACTTGAGGGTAGAAGTGCGAGACATCCAGGCGGGTCAGGTTCACAATCTCTTCCTGAATGGTCTCCGGACGGATGCGAGGGCGAACTCCTCCCGGAACATTTTCGACCTCATAGCGGAAGTAATTCTCCAGGGCCTGGGACCAGGGCTGCAGAAAAGGGGCCTTCCTCAGGATGCCCGCATAAGCATCGAAGGAAGAAAAGACTTTCCCCAGACGCTCCAAGGAGGTTTTGATCCCGGCAAACACTCTGGCGGTATGGTCGGCGTTGAGTTTTCCTCCCCCATCCACCAGGATCAAGCGGGTTACCCTCTCAGGATACCGGGCGGCGAACACCAGGGAGATGAAGGCCCCCAGGGAATGGCCCATAAGTACAACCTGTTTCAAGCCCAAATGATCCAGGAGGTACAGAATGTCCCGAGCGTGAATGTCGATGGAATACCCGGCTGCGGGTTTGTCCGAGAGACCCCGTCCCCGAAGGTCCATGGCCAGGAAACGATGGCGTGGCGCCACCGAACGGGCAATCGCGTCCCAGCACCGGCAGTTCGCGGTCAACCCGTGAACGGCCAAAATGTCTTTCCCCCGTCCCTCCCACAGGGCCAGATGGATTCCGATTCCATCTCCGCGAATTATTTTTCCAAACGGTTCAGACATTCTATCCTCTTCCCGCTCAGGCCGGTTTTTTTCAAGAAGAAAACAAACTCTCTTCTGCCGGCCAGCTCCCACGTATCATATCATTTCTGGCTTACCTCCGCCATGACCCGCAAAATGTGCTATGATCAAAACAAAATCAACGAACCCTTTCCTTTTACCAGCGCGGCGGGGGGCGCGGGAGAATTCCATGATGAACCTGGGCTTTTTTGAACTGATGATCATTCTGGCCATCGTCTTCTTCATCTTCGGTGGGAGGAAAACCTCTCCGATCAGCAAGGGATTCGGCCTGGCCATCCGCAATTTCAAAAAAGGCCTCCACGAGCCCGACGCCATCGACGTTACCCCCAAGAAGGAAACCCCTCCAGAAGAACCTCCCCAATAGCCACAGCGCGGGGGAGCCGCAACCGAAGTCCCTAGAATGCCCAAGGCCCCAAAAAAAGAAAAATTATTCCCTTGAAAATAGCCAAGCGCTTTGGTTTTTCTCTGCCGAGAATAGCGCTTCGCTTGTTGGGGGCGATTCGGGAGGCTTCGCGGGCATGAAGGCTGTGCTTAAAATTTGGCTGGATCAGGACGGGAAGGCATTGGAGGATCGACCTTACGATCTTTTGAAGAGAATTGAAGCGACAGGATTTCTTCATAAAGATACAAAGCAGATGGAGATGGCCAACAGCCAAGCATGGAAGCTGACTCGGATGATAGAATAAGGCTTGGCTTTAGGGGACTGGAACGGGAGGTAGGAGGCCGATTTGGAGGAGGCTCACGAATTACCCCACGAGCAAAAGGTCTGATGTCTTGCTATGCGCTATTTTGAGAGGAAACTCACCAAGCAGTGAATCGAATTTCTATAAAACGATTTCCTCCATTCGAGGAGCCAAGATCAAGCGGCAAGCCCAGGTCCACAAAGCAAAAAGGCAAACCCCCCGGTTGATGCAAGGAGGGAGATTCTATTCTTTATCCAGCGTCTTGTATCCCGAAAAGATCGAACTCATGATCGAGTTCCGCTCCACCACATCATTGTACCACCCGACATAGATGTGGGTCATGGCGAAGATGATCCCCAGCCACATGACCAGATGATGGTACAGCCGGAGGCTTTGGGGGGAAAAGTAATTCAAGAGCCATCCGCCCATGACGACGGAAATGAACCCGGAGTGGCTTTCGGAGTAAAGAGCGAAACCGGTGACGATCTCAAAGTGGAAAAAAATAAAAAGGAGCACATAGGTGATTCCGGCCAGGGTATGGTGGCCGGCCCGGGCCCCGTGCTTCTTCGTCAGGAAGAGATAGAATTTCACATCCCCCCATAAATCTCCCCAGACTTTTCGGGTTACCGGAATAAATTCCCCGACCTTGGCATATTCATTCCCCCCAAAGGCCCAATAGATCCGGATGAAAAAGCTCATCGTGAAGAAATAGGCCGTGGTGAAGTGAATCAACCTCATGATGGCCATGATGGGGTATTCATCCGATATGGAAGCCTGGATAAAGGGGCTGCCAATGTAAAACCCCGTAAAACAGAGGATTCCGATACAATACACATTCAGCCAGTGGGTCAGCCGCACCGGCCATTCCCATACGTACACTCTCTTGGGCATAGAGACCTCCTACAGGGCCCGAACCCTGAAGAACTCCTTTCGTTCTGAATCGACCAGGTGGATGGCGCAGGCCATACAGGGATCGAAGGAGTGAATGGTCCGGAGGATTTCCAGAGGTTTATCGGGATCGGCCAAAGGCGTCCCCACCAGCGCTTCCTCATAGGGGCCTCTTTTCCCCTTGGCATCCCGGGGAGCGGAGTTCCATCCTCCCGGGACGACGCACTGGTAATTGGCCACCTTTTGGTCTTTGATGACAATCCAGTGGCACAAAAAACCCCGGGGGGCTTCATGGAAGCCAAACCCCCGGGCTTCCTTCGGCCAGGTCGAGGGGTCCCACTTTTCCCCATTGTGAATGCGGAGGTCCCCCCCCTTCATCTTTGCGGCAAGCTCCCCGATCCAGGACGGCAGCATCTCCGCGGTCACCAGGGTTTCGATTCCCCGCGCAGCAGTGCGGCCCAGAGTGGAGAACAGGGCTTCCGGGCCAGCCCCCAATTTTTTCAGCACTCCATCGGTCACTTCCTTGATCCTCGGATGTCCGGAGGCATAAGCGACCAGCATCCGGGAAAGAGGCCCCACTTCCGTGGGCAAACCGTCATACCGATGCCTTTCACCCAGGTGTACTTCTTGGCCGTATCCAGAAACTCGTAGGGAGGGGTCGGTCCGGTGTAGTTGGGAACCGTCTCGCCGTCCCAGGGATGTTTGGCCTTATCATCTCCATCGCTGTACTTATACCAGGCGTGAGCCGCGTCTTCGGTCACTTTCTTGTGGTCGATCGGTTCTATTTTGCCCAGGTTCTTGTTCCGGATGAAACCGGCGGGAAGCCAGCAATTGGCGGTGTTACTCTGGTTATCCTTCTGGAATTCTCCACAGGAAAGATAGTTGCCCACTCCCCCCCCGATGGCTGCCCACTCCTTGTAGAATGAGGCCACGGCCAGGAGGTCGGGAATGTAAACCTTCTGGACGAACTCCAGCGCTTTTTTGGCCAGCCCCTGCATGAAAGCCAGGCTCCCGGCGTTCAGAGCATTCTGGCTATTGGGGTCAACCGGGACGGACATCCCTCCCACTAGGAAGGTCTGGGGGTGTGGGTTCTTAGCCCCCAAGAGGGCATGCATCCGGATCACGTCCCTCTGCCAGTCGAGGGCTTCGAGATAATGGGCGACAGCCATGAGGTTGGCCTCGGGAGGCAGTTTGTAGGCGGGATGCCCCCAATATCCATTGGCAAAGATGCCCAATTGCCCACTCTCCACCAGGGTTCGGACCTTCCCCTGGACCGCCTTGAAGTGGCTGGGGCTGGAGGTGGGCCAATCAGACAGGGATTGGGCGAGGGAGGCGGTCTTGGCCGGGTCGGCTTTTAAAGCGCTGACTACATCGACCCAATCCAGCGCATGGAGGTGATAGAAATGGATCACGTGATCCTGGACGTATTGGATTCCCGAAATCAAGTTGCGGATAATCCGGGCATTGTCCGGAATGGTGATCCCCAAGGCGTTTTCGACAGCTCTCACGGAGCTGGTGGAATGAACCGTTGTTCAAACCCCTCATATCCGGGAGAGGAAGGCCCAAACCTCCCTCGGGTCCCGGTTCTTGACGATGATTTCGATCCCCCTCCACATGGTGCCGGAGGACCACGCATCCATTACCTTCCCGCCGTCAACCTGCGCTTCAATCCGGAGATGACCTTCGATCCGGGTGATGGGATCAATCGCTATCTTCGGCATGCCTTATTCTCCTTTCTTTTCAGCTTCTTTATCTTCATGTTTCAAAATTTCTTTGGAAGCAGTTGCCTGAATCCCCTTGACAATCGCATGGGCGGCGATTCCTGCGCCGGTCAAGCCGGTGAGAACCAATCCCACCTTGTCGGCCGTGGCCTGGTATCCTGCACCCGGCACATCGGGTAGACGGCTGTAAATCGGCCCCATGCTGTCCCAGTTGTTGTTGGCCGCGCAGGCGAAGCAGGGATGCCCTGCCTGGACCGGCCAGCTCGTACCCGCATTGTATTTTACCGTAGGACAGTTATAGTGAGCCTGCGGCCCCTTGCATCCCATCTCGTACAAGCACCACCCCAGCCGATGGCCTTCATCTCCCCATTGGCGTACGTACTGCCCGGCGTCGAAATGGGGGCGCCTCTCGCAGTTGTCGTGGATCCTCTTGCCATAGCCAAAGAGAGGTCGTCCCACACTGTCCAAGGCGGGAAGGGACCCGAAGGTCAGGAAATGAACGATCGTGGCGGTGACGTTCTCCACGTTGACCGGACATCCCGGAAGGTTGACAACCGTGGCTCCCGGAACAGCCTCTTTGACCCCTACACACCCCGTGGGGTTCGGAGAAGCGCTGCCCACGCCCCCCCAGGAAGCGCAGGAGCCGATCGCCAGCGTCGCCAGGGCATTCCCGCAGACTTCCCGGGCGATGTCTAAGGCCGTATGTCCACCGATGGTGCAATAGACCCCACCATCCTTCATGGGAATGGCCCCTTCCACAATCGCGATGTATTTTCCCTTGAGATTCTTGACCACGTCCTTCTTGGATTTCTCCGCAGCCATCCCCGAGGGGGCCATGATGGTCTCATGGTACTCCAGAGAAATCACATCCAGGACGATCTCGGAGACGGTCGGCTTGGTGGCTCGGAGCATGGACTCCGAATCGCCTGCGCAATCGGAAAACTCCAGCCATAAGACGACGGGCTTGGCCTTCTTCTCCAGAGCTTCCGCAATTCGAGGAACCATGGAAGCTGGAAGAGCCAAGGCAGCGGCCATAGTCGTGCAGAATTTCAGAAAATCGCGGCGGGATACCCCTCGTTGAGTCAATTCTTGGACCAAGCTCTCTTCTTCCATGAAAGCGCCAACCTCCTATTTTTTTTTAATAGATTTATTACAGCCCAAAGCCAAAGTCAATAAAAAAGATTAATACAAATAATAATAAAAAATTACATTTAACCTTAAAAAATACTTCGAATCAGGAAGGAAAACCCGCGACCGCATAGAAATGATTCATGATTACGGGACCAAAAGCTTGACAATTGCCCTTCAAGTTGATATTCAAAACGGTATTTGAGGAAAGGATTTTCGATCGCTCGTTTGGCCCTCTCGACGAAAGACAGTTTGGGCTTTTTCAGGCATAAAGAACCGAAAAGAAAAATCCGAACATTGACCACATTGACCTTCCTGAAAAATCTACTGTCGCTTTCGCGCTCTCCGAGGACCCGGCCAAAAGAACAGCCCGACTGAAAAAAAGGAGGCCGAACCGGCAGGGAAGGTCTGCGGGCGGGATCGATTTGGCCCTGCGGGAAAGAAATTCAGCTCACTTCCCTTGGGGCTCCTGGAAAGGGAATCTACTTCCCCAGCGAGCCGGTTAACCGGCGGGGAGGTCGGTGAATTTTCTTGAGTTTCATCGGAAGGAGGTGGAAGGTTCGTCGGATTCAGATAGGTTGTCAATCGAATCGTTCGATTTTAACGAAGGAGGAAGGAGGAAAGCTATGGAGGTCAGCAGAAGGGGTTTCCTGAAAATTTCAGGAGCCACGGCTTTGGCCGGCGGTCTGGGCCTTTCCGCCCAGCCAGCCTCGGCCCAGGGGCCGCCCCCCAAGATTCTTTACACCCGCGAGACGACCACCATCTGCCCTTACTGCGCGGTGGGCTGCGGGATCATCGTATCCACCCGGGACGGCAAGGTGATCAACACCGAAGGAGACCCCGATCATCCCATCAACCAGGGATCCCTCTGTCCCAAGGGATCTTCGCTTTACCAGCTTTCGGACAACCCGAATCGCCTGAAGACGCCCCTCTACCGGGCGCCGTACGCCAAGGAATGGAAAGAGGTCTCCTGGGATTTTACGCTGGATAAGATCGCCGATCATATCAAGACCGTCCGCGACGCTTCGTTCATGCAGAAGAACGAAAAAGGCGAGACGGTGAACCGCACGGACGCCATCGCCTCGGTGGGGAGTGCGGCCATGGACAATGAGGAATGCTACGTCTACCAGAAATTCCTCCGCGGCCTGGGCCTGGTGTACATCGAACACCAGGCCAGGATATGACACTCCCCCACGGTAGCGGCTCTGGGAGAGTCGTTCGGACGGGGAGCGATGACCAACCATTGGAACGATATTGCCAATGCGGACGTCATCTTGATCATGGGCAGCAACCCGGCGGAGAACCACCCCATTTCTTTCCGCTGGATCAATAGGGCTATCGAAAAGGGAGCCAAGCTCCTCTGCGTAGACCCCCGGTTCACCAAATCCGCGGCCAAGGCGCACATCTACGCCCCCCTGCGGTCGGGAACGGACATCGCTTTCCTGGGGGGGATGATCAAGCACATTCTGGAGAACGACTTGATCCAGAAGGAATACGTGGTGGAATATACCAACGCCTCCTTCCTGATTGATGAAAAGTTTGGATTTCAAGACGGCCTTTTCTCCGGCTATGACGCTAAGGGCCGGAAATACGACCGTTCGACCTGGAAATACCAGCTGGACGCCAACGGGATTCCCAAAATGGACAAGACTTTGCAGAGTCCCCGCTGCGTCTACCAACTCCTGAAGAAGCACTACGATCGGTACAACCTGGACATCGTCTCCCAGATCACCGGCACTTCCAAGGACGACCTGGGAAAGGTCTACCAGGCCTATGCCGAGACCGGCAAGCCGGACAAGGTGGGGACCATCCTTTATGCCATGGGGTGGACTCAGCACACGGTGGGTACCCAGAACATCCGGGCCATGTCTATCATCCAGCTCCTCCTCGGAAACATGGGAATGGCGGGCGGAGGAGTGAACGCCATGCGCGGCGAGTCCAACGTCCAGGGGTCCACGGACTACGGGCTCCTCTTCCACATCCTGACCGGTTACAATCCTGCCCCCCGGGCTGCGGACAAGACCCTGAACGAGTACAACGAACAGTATACCCCCAAGACCAAGGACCCCAAATCCTTCAACTGGTGGAAGAACCGGCCCAAGTACATCACCAGCTTCCTCAAGGCCATGTACGGGGATGCCGCCACCAAGGAGAACGATTTCGGGTACGGCTGGCTTCCCAAGCTGGATGCCACGCAGAACGGTTCCTGGCTGGTGCTCTTCGATCAGATGGCCAAGGGAAAGATCAAAGGCTTTTTTGCCTGGGGGCAGAACCCGGCTTGCTCCGGGGCCAACGCCAATAAAGTGCGCAAGGCCCTGGAGAACCTGGACTGGCTGGTCAACGTCAACCTCTTCGATAACGAGACCGGGTCTTTCTGGAAGGGTCCGGGGAAGGATCCTTCCAAGATCAAAACCGAAGTCTTCATGCTGCCCTGCGCGGCTTCTTTTGAAAAGGAAGGCTCCCTCTCCAATTCCGGGCGATGGATGCAGTGGCGCTACAAGGCGGTCAACCCCCCGGGAGAAGCCCAGCCCGACCTGGAGATCATGCATGAGCTCTTCCTCAAGGTCCGCAAGCTCTACAAGGAAAAAGGCGGCATTTTCCCCGAGCCTATCCTGAATCTTTCCTGGAACTATGGCTTGAAAGGCGCCGATGGGATGGTTCATCACATCAATCCCCACTTCGTGGCCCGGGAAATCAACGGATACACCGCCAAGGACATCGAAGTCGAAGACCCCAAAACCAAAGCCAAGACCGTGGTGGTCAAGGCCGGACAGCAATTGCCGAGTTTTGCCTTCCTGCAGGACGACGGCTCCACCACCTGCGGCAACTGGCTCTATTGCGCATCTTACACCGATGCCGGGAATATGGCCGCCCGCAGAGGAAAGGCGGACCCAACGGGGCTAATGCTCTACCCCTTCTGGGCCTGGTGCTGGCCGGTCAACCGCCGGATCATCTACAACCGCGCTTCGGTAAACTGGGAAGGAAAACCCTGGGATCCCAAGCGGGCCATTCTCTGGTGGGATGGCAGTAAATGGATGGGAGATATTCCGGATGGGCCCCCCCCTCCGGGAGCCATTTATCCCTTCATCATGCTGCCCGAAGGTCATGCGCGCCTCTTCGGGTTGGCCATGGCCGAAGGGCCTTTCCCCGAGCACTATGAGCCCCTGGAGTGCCCCATCGAGAAGAACCTCATGTCCTCCCAGAAATTTAACCCCACGGCCAGGATTTTCGGGGAGGCCGGAGTGGGCGTGGGAGCGGACAAGTACCTCTCCTGCGACCCGAGGTTCCCCCTCGTCTGCACAACCTATCGGGTGACCGAACACTGGCAGACCGGGGTTATGACCCGCTGGACCCCCTGGCTGGTCGAGTTGGAGCCCCAGATGTTCGTGGAGATGTCCAAGGAACTGGCCAAGGAGAAGGGCATCCAGGGTGGAGAGCAGGTGGTGGTGAAATCGGCCCGTGGAGAGGTCGATGCCAAGGCCATCATCACCGAGCGCTTCAAGCCCTTCAAGATCGCCGGGCAGACGGTTCACCAGGTCGGGATTCCCTGGCATTACGGTTGGGTCACGCCGAAGGATGGAGGAGACAGCGCCAACCTGCTCACCCCCACCATCGGCGACGCCAACACCATGATCCCGGAATCCAAGGCCTTCATGGTGAACGTGGAAAAGAAAGGGGGGAAGTGAGATGGAAGAAAAAGTTTTGCTCGTCGACGTCTCCAAGTGCACGGCCTGCCGGGCCTGCCAGGTGGCCTGCAAGCAGTGGAACCGGCTGCCCGCGGAAAAGTCCGAGCAGAGGGGCACCCATCAGAACCCCCCTGACCTCACCTGGGCCACCTGGAACTTGATCCGCTTCACCGAAGTCTCCAACAAGGAAGGGGCCATGAAATGGCTCTTCCGGCGGGATGCCTGCCTGCACTGCACGGACCCCGGGTGCCAGCGGGCTTGCCCGGTTCCGGGTTGCATCACCAAGACCCCCGAAGGAGCCGTGTTCATTAACCAGGAGTTGTGCATCGGGTGCAAGATGTGTGTCAACGCCTGT
>DASPRR010000050.1:0-12662 GCA_035624375.1 Thermodesulfobacteriota bacterium
AGCCTCCGTGACCTCCGGGTAATCAATCCAGGAATCGGAAATCACCACGTCCGCCTTCGTGGCCGAGCCCCGGGCCTCGGACCCGTAGGAAGAAGCCTGGCCGACGTACTTCTTATCCAAAACCGCAGCCTCCCCCAGGACCTCCCCCATGAGGATGATTCCCTGACCTCCCAACCCGGCAAAACGAACTTGAATCATGATAACCTCTTTTTTATGGGACGCAGATGAACATAAATACAATCCCTGGAGTTAGAAGTGCCTTAAGTGAAAAGACCGCAAAACAATATGGGACACAGATGAACACAGAAAAAAATTTTAACTTGAGGCCCTTAAGGCTCTAGGCACTCTGAACTCTAGGCGCTCTAGGCACTCAGCTTACAAACTCCCCCACCACCACTTTCCCGGCTAATTCCTCGTCGCTCATCCCTTTGGCCTTTTCCACGGAGACGCAGGTGCTCTTCAGCCCCTGGATCATTTCAAACGCCGAGCGGAAGGCGTTCCTTCTTCCGTATTGGGTAGGACAGGGGGAGAGAACTTCGACGAAGGAAAACCCCTTGTGGGTGATGGCTTTTTTCAGCGTGCGGGTCAGGGGGATGGGGGTGGCCACGGGGTGCCGGGCCACGAAGGTAGCCCCCGCTGCCTCCGCCAGCCTGCAAAGGTCGAAAGGACGTTCTAAGTTTCCCTTTGGAGTCGTGGTGGTCAGGGAGCCCAGGGGGGTGGTGGAAGCCACCTGCCCCCCGGTCATTCCATAAATGGAGTTATTAGCGCATACGATGGTCATGTCCATATTTCTCCGGGCGGCGTGGATCAGGTGGTTTCCTCCGATGGAGCTCAGGTCCCCGTCTCCGCTGATCACCATGATCTTCAGTCCGGGATTGAAAAGCTTGGCTCCGGTGGCATAGGCGATGGCCCGACCGTGCAGGGTGTGCAGGGTGTCGGCCTTGAAATGGGGGCTGGGAATCCAGGCGGCGCAACCGATTCCGGAAACGAATAAAGTGTTCTTCAGGTCCCATTCCAGCTCGGCAAAAGCCCGGAGAACGGCGTTCATCAGGATCCCGTGCCCGCACCCCGGGCAAAAAGGAGTGGGAAAGGCCTGATCGTTAATCATCTCGTAAATTATTTGATTCATTGGTTCCTCCGGATTCCTTCCACGATCTCGGCCGGTTCGATGACCTCCCCATTGGTTTTGGGAAGGGGGATGACCGGAGTAGGGGTGAATTTGGCCAGTTCCCCCGCGATCTGACCCCGGTTCATCTCCGGGACGAAAATCTTCCGGCAGCGCTTGCCCAGCGCGGCGACGGCCTCATCAGCAAAAGGCCAGATGGAGACGAGACGGAGCAATCCGGCTTTTACGCCCTGTTTCCGGAGCGTCTTCACTGCCGCAAGGGCTGCCCGGGCAGTGAATCCATAGGCCACGACGCCGATCTCCGCATCCTCCAGCAGATGGGAATCGGTCTCGATAACTTCCGACTTGAAGTCCCGGATTTTTCGGATCAAACGCTCCGTCAGCCGGGCCTGAACGACCGAGTCCTGGGTTTTGCGAAACCCCCAGGGGTCATGGGTGGACCCGGTAACCAGAAGGTTGGCCCCTTCGCCGAAAGCGGGCATGGGAGGAACGCCGTTGACCTCCTCGGTTCCGAAGGGGGGCTTTCCGGGTATCTTGACCCGGTCGAAGACTTCCACCTCTTCTTGGATGACCAGAGTCTCCCGCAGATGGCCCACGGCTTCATCCGCCAGGAGGAAGGTGGGAACCCGGAAACGCTCGGAGAAGTTGAAGGCCTTCACCGTCAGGTCGTACATCTCCTGGACCGACCAGGGGGAGAGGGCGACGATCTCGTTGTCTCCATGGGCGCCCCATTTTACCATCATCATGTCTCCCTGGGCCGGGCGGGTGGCCTGGCCGGTGCTGGGACCGGCACGCTGCACATCGACAATCAGGCAGGGGGTTTCGGTGATGACGGCGTAGCCGAGGGCCTCGATCATCAGGCTGAGACCCGGACCGGATGTGGCAGTCATGGCTTTGGCCCCGGCCCAGGCGGCGCCGATGACCGCGGAGATGGATCCGATTTCGTCCTCCATTTGGATAAAAGCCCCCCCCAATTCGGGAAGGCGGTGGACCATGCGGATCATAATTTCACTGGCCGGGGTTATCGGGTAGCCAGCATAAAAACGGCAGCCGGCGGCAAGAGCCCCTTCAGCGCAGGCCTCATCCCCCTGCATGAAATACCAACCGGGGGCTAACGGCCCCTTGACCTTCTTGTATTGCATGGGTCTATCCTATTCTCCCTTTTCTACGTTGATGGCCAGGTCCGGACAGAGCATTTCGCACTGCAGACAGCTGGTACAGAGTTCCGGATGGGCGACGATGACGGGCTGGAAGCCTTTTTCCGACACCTCCGGGGATTTTTCGAATACTTTCTTGGGGCAGACTTCCAGGCAGATATAGCAGCCCTTGCACCATTTCTTGTTGAGGTGGATGGCTGCAGTTTTCTTCTTTTTTCCCACGCTTTCTTTCAATTCAGGGCTCTCCTTCCCTTCAGCGGAGCCGAAAAATCACCCGCCTAAATCTAGCCAAATATATTTGAAATTTCAATCCGGTTCTCTCGCCCTTTTAGATGGGAGAGGGCGGGGCTGGGGGTGGAACGATCATTCATCCCCTCCCCTTTATTCCCTCCCGCCCAGGGAGGGGATAATTTTAAAAATCTGAGAAAAAATTTCTCAGAATGAAAGGTGTGAGAACCTAAAATTAATATGGCTTAGGAAACGAGGAGGCGTCAAGTTTTTTTCTTTCAGTCTTGGGCCTCAGGGTGATTCTTTCCATGACCGCGGTCATGGGGATTCTGGCGGGAGAGGATAGAATAGTTTATAGAAGGGGAATGGTTGCCCCTTCGGTTTTCTCTCCCGGGAAAATCCTAAATTATTTGAATGAAATAGGCTGCGGGAGGTCCGGGTTGTCCGGGTTTTTTGCTTGACGGAAGGAGCGCTTATTCATTAGGATACAGGGAAGATTTCCATTCCAACCATGACCTGCGGAGGAAAGGATGAGCATCCTGGTGGATGAGAATACCCGGGTGATCTGTCAGGGAATTACCGGCAATCAGGGAATGTTCCATACCCGCCAGGCCGTGGCCTACGGGACCAAAATGGTCGGAGGGGTGACCCCGGGGAAGGGCGGAACCACCATGGACGGTCTTCCCGTTTTCAACACGGTGGCCGAAGCCGTGCGGGAGACCGGGGCCAATGCCTCCATGATTTTCGTCCCCGCCCCCTATGCGGCCGATGCGATCATGGAAGCGGCTGACGCCGGGATCGAGCTCATCGCCTGCATCACCGAGGGAATCCCGGTCCTGGATATGGTGGTCGCCAAGGGGTACCTGGAGGGGCGGAAGTGCCGCCTCCTGGGCCCCAACTGTCCGGGGGTCATCACCCCGGGAAAGTGCAAGATCGGCATCATGCCCGGTTACATCCACCGTCCCGGGCCGATCGGAGTCACTTCCCGCAGCGGTACCCTCAGCTACGAAGTGGTCGATCAACTGACTAAATTGGGATTGGGGCAGTCCACCTGCGTGGGCATCGGCGGTGACCCCATCATCGGAATGACTTTCGTGGAGGTCCTTGAACTCTTCAACCGCGATCCCCAGACCGAAGCGGTCATGCTGATCGGAGAGATCGGCGGGACAGTGGAAGAAGAGGCGGCTGGCTACATTCGCCAAAATTTCAAGAAGCCGGTAGTGGCCTTCATTGCCGGGCAGAACGCGCCTCCGGGCCGGCGGATGGGACACGCCGGGGCGGTGATTTCCGCGGGGGCGGGTTCCCCGCAGCGCAAGATGGAAGCCCTGCTCGCCGCCGGGGCCAAGGTTGTGGCCAACCCGGCGGACATGGGCCCGACCATGAAGCAAGTTTTACAGGGATGAAAGGGAACCGAAGTTCATGGCCAAGAAAGAAAAGCATCATATCGAGGTTTACAAGAGCTGGTGCAAGAAGTGCGGCATTTGCGTGGCCTTCTGCCCGGCCGGAGTCCTGGCGCAGGATGATACCGGCGCCCCCTATGCCAAGGAGCCCGACAAGTGCACGGGGTGCCAGCTGTGCGCGCTGCGTTGCCCGGACTTCGCCATCAACGTAACCTCTCCCAGGAAGAAAGAACCCAAGGTCTCGGCCAAAGCCCCGGGCGAAAGCAAGGAAGGAGCGACAGAACAGGGTGAAAAAGCCTGATCCCAGAGCCAAGCTCATGCAGGGCAACGAGGCCTGCGCCGAAGGGGCCATCACTGCCGGGTGCCGGTTCTTTGCCGGCTATCCCATAACTCCCGCTTCGGAAATCGCCGAGCAGCTTTCGGTCCGCCTACCCCAGGTGGACGGGACCTTCATCCAGATGGAAGATGAGATCGCCAGCATGGGAGCCATCATTGGGGCCTCCCTGGCCGGGGCCAAATCCATGACTGCCACGTCTGGGCCGGGGTTCTCCCTTATGCAGGAAAACCTCGGCTATGCCTGCATCGCCGAAGTACCCTGCGTGGTGGTGAACGTAATGCGGGGCGGGCCGAGCACAGGGCTGCCCACCAATCCCGCCCAGGGGGACGTGATGCAGGCGCGGTGGGGAACCCACGGGGACCATCCCATAATCGTCCTGAGCGCTAGCTCGGTCTTGGAATGCTTCACCATGACAGTGAAAGCCTTCAATTTTTCGGAGAGGTACCGGATTCCGGTAATTCTCCTTTTGGATGAAGTGGTGGCCCACATGCGTGAGAAGGTGGTCCTGCCCAAGCCGTCGGAGGTGGAAGTGATCGACCGGGTCAAGCCTTCCGTTCCCCCCGAGTGGTACCTTCCCTACGAGGATACCAGCTTCGGAGTACCCCCCATGGGAATCTTCGGGGAGGGGTACCGGTACCACGTGACCGGCCTGACCCACGACATTCGCGGATTCCCTACCCTGCGTCAGGATGAGATCGAGCCCTTTTTGGCCCGCCTCTTCCGTAAGATTTCCACCCACTCCGACGATATCCGGCTGGTGGAACACTTCATGACCGTGGACGCCGAAATCGTCGTCATCGCCTACGGCTGTGTGGCCCGCTCCGCCCACCGGGCGGTCCTGGAGGCGCGGAGCCAGGGGATGAAGGTGGGGATGCTGAAATTGATCACCCTCTGGCCCTTCCCCCGTTCCTTCGTCGAACTGTTGATCAAGGCGGGCAAGACCCTCCTCGTTCCGGAGATGAACATGGGCCAGGTCTCCCGCGAGGTGAAGCGGGTGAACGAGGGAATGACCCAGGTGCTCACCCTGAACAAGATCGACGGAACAATCATCAGCCCCAAAGAGATTCTGGCCAAGTTGAAGGAGAAGAGATGATCGAGGATCGCCCCCTAATTTACAAGTATCTGCGCCATGACAAGAAGTTTCCCCATGTGTGGTGCCCCGGCTGCGGCATTGGTACCATGCTGGGTTCACTCATCCGGGCCATCGATCACATCGGCTATACGAAGGACGAGATCGTACTGGTCTCCGGCATCGGCTGCTCGGGGAGATTGCCGGTGTACGTGGATTTCAACACCCTCCACACGACTCATGGAAGGGCTCTGACCTTCGCCACCGGGGTAAAGCTCGCCAAGCCCGAGCTGAAAGTCATCGTGATCATGGGCGATGGGGACGCCACGGCCATCGGGGGGAACCATTTCATCCACGCCGCCCGGCGGAACATCGACCTCACGGCCATCATCGTAAACAACAGCATCTATGGCATGACCGGCGGCCAGTATTCTCCCACCACCCCCTATGGAGACCGGGCCACCACCGCATCCTACGGGACTGTGGAACAAAGTTTCAACATCTCCCAGCTGGCGGTCTGCGCCGGGGCAGTATACGTCGCCCGGGGGACGGTGTACCATACCCGGCAGCTCGACCAGCTGATCGAGAAGGCGCTCCAGAAAAAGGGATTCAGCGTGGTCGAGGTCATCAGCCAGTGCCAGACCCATTTCGGCAGGCTGAACAAGCGGGGCAATCAGATCGAGATGCTCAAGTGGCAGCGGGACCATGCCGTGTCGGTGGAGAAAGCCAAGACCCTGTCCGCCGCGGAGATGGAAGACAAGTTTGAGACCGGTGTTCTGGTCGACCGGGAGGCCCCGACGTACCATGAGGAATACCTCAAGCTCCGCCAGAAAGCCAAGGAAGCCATGATCCCGTCGATGGAGCAGGAAGAAAAAGAGGAAAGCGACCGGCGGGAAGCATCCGATAGACATTAAATGCAGTTCGGAGTTCGGAGTGGGGAGTTCAGAGTTAAATCCAAGAACGAACTTGCGGCTAATTACTCTGGGGACTCCGAACTTTAGGCACTACAGGGAATTCTTATGCTCGATCGTTATGAAATTCGTCTAAGCGGTTCAGGAGGCCAGGGCCTGGTTTTGGCCGGAGTTATCCTGGCGGAGGCTACGGGCATCTACGGTGGCAAACACGTGGTCCAGACAGTCAGCTACGGGCCGGCAGCCCGGGGGGGGACGAGCCGGGCCGACGTGGTGGTGAGCGATAAGGATATCGATTATCCCAAGGCCATGGGCCTGGACATCCTCCTGGCCATGAATCAGATGGCCTACGACGAATCCGCCTCCGAGCTGAAGCCGCAGGGCCTCCTGGTGGTGGATTCGCACCTGGTCACCCAGGTGACCTATCCCCGCGTGGTGAAGATCCCCTTCACCAAGATAGCCAAGGAAAAGTGCGGGCGGGAGCAGATGGCCAACATCGTGGCGCTCGGAGCCCTGAGCCGGCTCATTCCCGTCACCCCTCAGGGCGGCGGGGTCGTTTCCCTCGAGGCCATGGAGGCGGCGGTCATGGCCCGCATTCCCAAGGGGACCGAGAAGCAGAATAAACTAGCCTTCGACGAAGGGGTCAAAGCTGCCGAAGAAATCCAGAAAAGCCTGGTCTTCGAAGAACCTTCTGAAGACAGCGACCAGATCTAAGGACTTCCCGTCCTCCCCCTCCGACTCTTCCTCCTGGAATAACCCCCCAAAAAATTCACCGAAGCCCGCTTTCCTGGAGGTAGTCCTTTCCTTTCTTGGCCAGGTTGTACCGGACATGGCCCATGCCCGCTGGGCTGGCATAGACATAATTCCCGTCGATCAACCGCTTCAGGAGGGGCAGAATCTTCTGCTCCTCCAAATTGAAATGTTGGGCCAATACCGCTGAGGTGAATCCATAGTTGTCCTTCAAGACCCCCAGGATCTGGAGGTGAATTAACTCCAGGGGGACGTCCCCGGCTTCTTTTGAACTTGAGGAGACGCCCGGGGGAATGGCATCCAAGACCTCCTGGACCTCCTGCCTCATTTGCCGGTACTGAATGGCCGGCAGCTGGGAGATTCCGAGTTCCTTGGCCAGGGTCATAAAGAGCCCCTGGCCGAAATCCTTCTGATCCAAATCGAATCCGGGGAAAATCGCCAATGGCTGGGGGAGCTGGCCTGCGGTGAGCCCTGAAAAGCATACCGGGATGATAAGGATTTTCCTGAGCCAAGCGCATCCGGCCTCAAAAGAAGTCCACGGCTTCTGGATAGAATCGGGGCTGCAGAGGAGAATCAGGGCTTTGATTTCTTCAAAGGCCCGTTCATCCTTTTCCAGGGATTGGGCCGCGGAGGGGATACCCTCGGGGTCGGTACTGGTCAGGACTTCACAATGGTCGGCGAAAGCCGATTCGATCCACTTCTTCAATACCAGGGCAACCTGGAAGTCTTCCTGGATGTGGCTGATGAATATTTTCATCTGGATTTCTTTCCCTGAAATTCGGGCTTTTCGGTTGATTATAAAGAAAATGAATCCCACTTTCAACAGGCGGTTTAGGTCCGGCCCAGCTCGCAGGTCTAATTTCTTGACAATATGGGGTAAGAGGGTTATTTTTGAATCAGGGTCAAAGGCAAATCGAAACATTAAGAGGGTAATCGGTTTTTTTCTATGCTCCAGGATTTCGTGCTTCCTGTTGAGATGGGTCCTATTCGACCTTTAGCCGGTTCATTTTGAAAGAAATCATCGACGAACAAGGAGGCTCCGATGAGTGCCGAGAAAAAGCTGAAAGAATTAGGAATCTCCCTCCCGCAGCCGCCCCAGCCGGTCGCCAACTATGTGAGGGCGGTCAAAACAGGGAACTTGCTATTCGTGTCCGGGCATGGACCGTACCAGGATGGAAAGATCAAGATTTCCGGCAAAGTCGGAAAGGAACTGACCATCGAGGAAGGATACCAAGTGGCTCGCAACGTAGGGTTGAACTGCCTGGCTTCAGTCAAAGCAACCCTCGGAGACCTGGATAAGGTCAAACGGGTGGTCAAGCTTCTAGGGATGGTGAACTGCGCGGAGGATTTCAAGGATCAACCCAAAGTAATCAACGGCTGCTCGGACCTTCTGGTCGAAGTTTTTGGAGATGCAGGAAAGCATGCGCGCTCGGCGGTGGGGATGCAAGCCCTTCCCAACGGGATCCCCGTGGAGATCGAAATGATCCTGGAGGTTGCTTGAATCAGTAGGGCGGGATCCCCGATCACGCCTTTACGCGGTGCGTTCGGGGAACGCACCCTACATTCTGACGCCCTCTAAGGAGGAAGGATGATCAAGAAGAAGTTCGAAGATATTCAGATTGGGGAAAAAGTGAGCTTTGGCAAGACCATTACGGAAGCCGATGTCTTCGCTTTCGCCGGGATCACGGCGGATTTCAACCCCATCCATGTGAACGTAGAATTCGCCAAAAATTCTTTTTTTGGAAAGCGGGTAGCTCACGGAATGCTCACGGCCAGTCTGATCAACCAGACCCTGACCAATCTAGGAGGGCTGGGGACCATTCACCTGACTCAAACCGTGAAGTTCATGGCCCCGGTCTTCATTGGCGACACGGTCACCGTGGTATCTGAGGTCGTCAGCAAAGACCCGGGGAAAAATCGGATGACGGTCAAATCCATGGTTACCAACCAGGAAGGAAAGACCGTCCTGGAAGGGGAAGCCCTGATCATGATGCCCAAAGAAAAATAGGGAGGAAGAGATGGCGAAGTACAAAGTGGTCGCCAGAGCGAAAGACAGCCGATGCTCCTTAGTAAATGTGGGGGACCCAATTGTGATCGAAAACAATATGCTGAACCTGAAGGAGTCGAAGAACGTTTGTGTCGTGGCCCTCAGTGCGATCCAATATTCCCTCTTCATGATGAGCAAGGCCAAAGACCCCAAGGATTTCGGAAGGGATCAGGTCTATACCTTGCAGTGTCCGGACCCGGACACGCGAGTGATTTACGAGATATCCCGGAAGGTAATGGACGAATAAACAGCGATCTGCAGTCAGCCTTCGGCAGGAGAAAATAGAGCTCTAAAGGTTGGGGTGAGTTTTCGGAAGTGGCCATGCTGCTCGATCTAGAAGAGATGATGCGCCGGCACAAGCAGGGAGAGGACCCCTTTGAACTGGCCATTGAAAAGTGGGTTCGCATCCGGGATTACTTAAAGAAAAAGGCGGACCCGGAGCGGTATCGGGAAGCCTTTCACTGCGGCTCGACCAAGATCATCTTCTGCTTGGACTATAAGGACCACTGCCCTTTTTGCCCAATGGAGAATGTCTGCTTTGACAGCCAGAGCCTCTATTATCAGATCATGCGTTCCCTCCGGGTGTATTCCCTGGCGGGGGCGCTCCTTCCCCGAGAGCCGGTCATTCAGCTCATCGAGTCCTACATTGGCGATCTCCGCGGATACCGGGATGAATGGCTGAAGAAAAGCCATTAAGTTGGATTGCGCATTGAGGAATGAGTAAAAGGAACGTTTGGGCTCGCCCATGGAAAATTGCGCAATGCGAAATGCGCATTACGCAATTTCAGTTGAGGGTGAATTTTCCTTCGTAGGTGTAATTCATCACCAGTGTGGTGGCCAGGGCTGTAACCTCAATCAGCTTCCGGGACTGACGGCGGGGGCTGAGGTTGAGGCCGAGTTCTTTCGCCCGGTCGCTCAGCTTGTCGATTAAGGCATCCACCGAAGAGGTTTTTTCGCCAGTCCAGTGAGAAATCCTCTCCACCAAGTGGTGACGGTTTTTGTCGATGAATCCAGCAGCCGGGATTCGCTTCTCTCCCTTGCCGTTGGTGCTGAAAATTTCCATCAATACATCGTCCACATATCCCTGGGCCCTTTGCCGGTACCTCTCTTCACTTTTATTGTAATATTCCAGAAGAGTGAGATTGACTTTCCCGATGGGATTGATGCGTTCCCCGTCGGTCACCAGGGGTTTTTTCGGGCCGATTTCCTTTATCAAGCGGTCCACGTACTTAAGCTTCTTGAAAGCGCTCCAGTTTCGGTATTTGGCTCTCCAGTTTGAACGGGGAGTCAGCCAGACAGCAAAGGTTTCGGCGAAATCCTCATCGGGATGCTTCTGGGCATAAATGCGGCCTGCATAGGACCCAACCTGCTGGTAGAGGTGCTTTACGAACTCCCGCGATTGGGGATTGGGCCGGAAAAAATCCCTGTAAGGCTCATCGAACCGCCCAAAAATATTCTGCCACTCGGGTGCCTCATAGAGGCGGTAGGCATAATTTATGGCATGCCCAGCTTCATGGCGCAGGGTCATCATGAGCTCGTGTTCATCTTCCAGGTCTCCATTCATCCGGTCCTCGATCTGGGAGAGGGATGGGTTGGCGTAGTAGAAGGGGATCCCAATGATTGGCACTTTGTTTGGACAACCCCAGGTATCTGTTAGGTAAAATCTCGGCTTAAAGCGAATCCCCTTACGGTCCATTTCTCGACACAACCGAGCGATCAGCTTTTCCAGGCCCGTCCCTTCAATGTTCAGGTTCATTTGGCTGATAGGTTTATTCCACTCCATCAGCGTTGTTTCCCAATTGTTTAGGATATCTTTGGCTGTGCTGGCCATGGTTCCATTCCCTCGAAAGCGCATGAGCTTTAAAGGTTTTGAATTTAATAAGGTTTTTATTTTGCAGCTGGAGAGATCGGGAAAACCCTGGGAGGTTCTTTCTTTTTCTTATACCTAATTCTAAAATAGGGTATAAATGGCTTTTTGTCAAGAAAAAGCAAGATAAATATAATTGAATAAATTCCCAATGTTATCTATTTAAAGGGAAAAGACGCTGGCGGATGGGGGCCATCAAGAGGGCTGCGATGATTGTCTTAACCACATCCCCAGGGATGAAAATCAGGAACCCAATGACAAAGACCGAAGAGAGAGAGATGGGTTTTTGAAGGATGAAATTCAGATTGAAGTAAAGATATGAAAGGCCAAAGAGGTAGATGATCCCTTGTCCCAGCACCAGCGCAAAAAGGGTTCGGGATAGGGTAAGGCTGGTGCTCCTATCGAGAACCTTCCCAATGGCAAAAGCTCCGGCGATGAACCCAATGAGAAACCCAAAAGAAGGTTGCAGGATATAAGCAGGCCCTCCTCCTTGGGCGAAGATGGGAAATCCCATCAGTCCCAGGATGAGATAGAGAACCTGGCTCAAAGCCCCGCGCCGGCTCCCCAGAAGAAGACCGGCAAACATGACCATCAGAGTCTGCAAGGTGAAAGGGACATGGGGAATGGGGATCTTGATAAAAGCCCCCACGGCGGTAAGAGCGGCAAATAGGGATATGAAGACTGCATCCCGAGCTTTATGGGCCATTGGTTCTTCCCAAACCATTCTCTTTTTATCTTATTCAACTTTTTTCGGTCCTGTCAAACCTTTCTACTGCCGGGCCGCGGGCCGTTTTCCCTTTGTTCCGTATTTCTGACCTGCGATTCCCGTTCGGATTCTGTTGATCCCCCAGGGGTTTTTGGTATAAACTCTTTCCATCCTTGCGGCGTGTTTTGCCAACAAAAAGGAGGGCTGGGCTATGGCAGGAGAATTGAAAAGCGCTTGGGAACTGGCCATGGAGAAGGCCAAAAAAATGGGTAAGGATGAAATCCCCTCCTTATCCCCCGACCAGAAAGAAGAGATCGCCCAGGTCCGGAAAGTGTACGAGGCCAAGTTCGCGGAAGTGGAGATTCTGGTCCAGGACAAGGAGAAGAAAGACCTTGAAATTGACCGCCTTAGAAGGGAGAGGGACCGAAAGATCGAGTCGGTCTACGAGAAGGCAAGGGGAAAGAAGTGAAAGGGCAAGGGGAAGAGAAAGGATTGACCGGAAAATGGAAGAATTAAAGTCACCCCGATCCGGAAGAGGCCGGAGCATAGGAGGCGTTGAATTTGACCGTGGGTTAGGAACAGGAGAGATTGTATGCCCAGAATGACCGGAGGAGAAGCAGTCGTTGAAGCCCTGAAAAGGGAAGGGGTGGAGTACCTTTTTTCCATCCCCGGGGTGCAGATCATGAGCGTCTATGACGCCCTTTACGGGGAGAAGGACCTTCGCCTGGTTGTGGTCCGCCACGAACAAACAGCTCTCTATATGGCTGATGGATATGCCCGGGTGCAGGGGAGGCCTGGAGTTGGATTGGTGGTCCCGGGTCCTGGGGTCCAAAATACTCTCGCCGCATTGGGAACGGCCTATGCCTGCTCTTCGCCGGTCCTGCTCGTGGCTGGACAGGTCGAGACGAAAGACCTGGGAAGGGACGGTGGGGCTCTCCACGAGGTAAATGACCAACTGGATATGGTCCGCCCGGTTACCAAATGGTGCAAGCGGGTCATGCGGGTCGAAGAGATACCGGACGCGATTCGAGAAGCCATGCGCCAGATGGCCACGGGCCGGCCGC
>DASPRR010000347.1:0-2143 GCA_035624375.1 Thermodesulfobacteriota bacterium
CATCGTTCTGGTGGAACACAACATGCATTTGGTGATGGGGATCTCGGATCGCCTGGTCGTCCTTCACCACGGCTCCAAGATCGGCGAAGGGCGGCCAGAGGAAATCCAGAAGGATGCGCGGGTGATCGAGGCATATCTGGGAAAATAAGCTATCAGCGGTCAGCGATCAGCTTTCAGCTAAGAAATTTGGCTGTTGGCTGAACGCTGATGGCTGAATGCTGATCGCTGTCTTTCTATGTTGAAATTAAAAAATATTGAAGCCTTCTTCGGAAAGGTCCAGGTTTTGCGCCATGTGACCCTGCACGTGGATGCCGGGGAGATCGTATCTCTGATCGGGGCCAACGGGGCGGGGAAGACCACCCTGCTGAACGTGATCTCCGGGGTGCATCCCTCCTGGGAGGGAAGCCGGGTCTTCAACGAAGTGGAGACGCGGGGATGGAAAGCGGAAAAGCTCGTAGCCCGGGGGATCGTCCAAATCCCGGAGGCGGAAAAAGTCTTCACCCCGCTGTCGGTCCTGGAGAACCTGGAGCTGGGCGCTTACCTCAGGCGCCTCGGGCGGGCGGCGCTGCAGGAAGAGATGGAAAAGGCCTTTGCCGTCTTCCCCATTCTCCGGGAGCGGAAGAATCAACCGGCCGGGACCTTATCGGGCGGCGAACGGCAGATGTTGGCCCTGGGTAAGGCACTCATGGCCCGACCCAAATTGATCATGCCCGACGAGCCCTCCTTGGGACTGGCACCGACCGTGGTGGCGGAAATCTTTCATATCATCCGCTCCCTCAACGAACAGGGGGCCACCATCCTGCTGGTGGAGCAGAATGCCAGGGAAACTCTGAGAATCTCCCATCGGGCCTATGTCCTGGACACGGGGAGAATTGTATTGAGCGGCACCGGGGAGGACCTCCTGAACAACGAAGAAGTCAAGAGGGCCTTCCTGGGAAAGGATTATCAGGGAAAGTGGGAAAGGTAGAGGGAGGAGAAGATGCCCATATTCAACCCGGCTGTTGAGACCATGGATCGCAAGGCGCTTCTGGACCTGCAGAATGAGAGGCTCCAGATCGTGGTCAACCAGGCCTACTCGAACGTAGAGTTTTACCGCAGGAAATTCGACGAGGCCGGGTTGAGTCCGGATGACATCAAAACTCTGGAAGACCTGGAAAGAATTCCCTTCACCACTCGGAAAGACCTGATGGAGAACTACCCCTACGGCATGTTTGCCGTTCCCCTGCGGGACGTGGTCCGCCTGCAGTTTCCCCTGGGTCTCTACGGGAATCCCATTGTCATCGGCTACACCCGTAAAGACCTGGAGGTCTGGCGGGAGCTGGTGGCCCGGATCATGGCCGGAATCGGGATCACCGAGCACGACATCATTCAGGTAGCTTTCAACTACGGCCTCTTCCTGGGCGCGATCCGGTTCAACCAGAGCGCGGAGCTGATCGGAGCGGCGGTCGTTCCCGCCTCCATTGCCCCGGCCGAGGTCCAGCTGCGGATCATGAAAGATTTCCGGAGCACGGTTCTGGCGTCCACCCCTTCCTTTGCGCTGCACATTCTGGAGGTCATGCAGAAGAAAGGGATTAATCCGCGGACCCTCTCCCTGAAAATCGGCCTTTTCGGAGCGGAGCCCTGGCCCGAGGAAGTCCACCGATTCATAGAAGCCAACTGGGGGATCAAAGCCTACGACATTTACGGGGTCATGGAATTGGTGGAACCGGGCGTGGCCGGGGAATGCATGGCCCAAGCGGGATTACATATTTTTGAGGATCATTTTCTCCCTGAAATCATTGAGCCGGATTCGGGCAAACCCCTGGAGCCGGGAAAGGAAGGAGAATTGGTGCTCACCACCCTGACCACCAACGCCTACCCCCTCCTGCGCTACCGGACGAGCGATGTCACCGCCCTACATCTGGAACCCTGCTCCTGCGGCCGCACCCTGGCTCGGATGGAACGGGTGTTAACCAGGTCGGACCAGATGATCACCGTCCGGGGGATCAATGTTTTCCCCGAGAAAATCCAAGAGGTCCTTGCTTCTTTCCAGGGGATCGGCCCGGCCTACACGACATCGGTGTCCAAAAAGAAGGGAATGAACGATCAAATGAGGATTGAAATGGAAGCTTCTGCGGAGATTATGAGTGCCCCCGAAGACCGA
>DASPRR010000406.1:0-16020 GCA_035624375.1 Thermodesulfobacteriota bacterium
ACGACGTCATTGAGCCGCTTGATTACTTCCGATTCCGGAATGTCGCCCTGCATGTTCCGCATGTACGTGGAAGTGGCAATATTCGTATGCACGATATCCGCGCCGCAGGCCAGCGCCGCGTCAATTTGCTGGCGCCAATCCCTGGCCCCCCCACCGGCCATGATCTCGATTTTGCAAGGGAGACCGAGGTGACACAGGGTTTCCGCTTCTCTCCGGCCATCTGGGGTATCAGCGCGGCCGAGTTGGAACTGGGGTATCCCGAGGGCGCTGAGGCGCCGGGCTAAATCCACCTTCTCCTCAAGCGAGAATGCCACGCCGACGGTCTGTTCTCCATCGCGCATCGTTACATCGGAGAGAATCACCTCTTCCGGCATGGTGACATTTAGCCCCTTGGTGTTGTACGGGCCTAAACAGGTGGCGAACCTCCTATTCCCACCTTCCGCCCCTGTCGGGGCAGCCTGAGCCAGTCTTGCCCCGGAGCCCAAAGAAAAGAATTTGTCAGCAATCACGGATGTTCCCAGGACGGCTGCCCCGGTCTTCAGAAACTCTCTCCGCTTCATGTTATTCCTCCTTTAAAATTACATACCGCTGCCGTATTTTAGTTATTGATTAAAAAATCGGCAGGCACCTCCAAAAGGAGATCTTAAGCCCTTTGGAGCCTTCACATAAGGGCATTCTGCAAAACCCATTTCATAATCCTCCAGGATAAATCAAATGGTCTTGCTTTTAGGAAGGCCAAGTTGAGCGAATTTTAGCAGGGTGGGAAAGTTTGTCAAGCGGGGCTTTGAAATAAGGTGGAGGTCTGATCCCGGACTCAGGGTCGTTAGGAAATCCACAAAATATTGGGGGGTGTTCAAGCCATCTAAAGGTTGCGAGTGCGGTAACTCTTTGAGCGAAAGCGTCTTCAGGCAACATAGCAGGGTGCGCAACCTTTCACCCCAAAACCTACCCCCCAACATATGGGCATGAAAAAAGGCAGAACCATGAGGGCCCTGCCTTTCCGAGGTAGTATTTGGATTTCTAATGGGCAATGCAAACGTTTCTATTGTCCCGGGGAAGTCTATAATCTTTTGTCACCTCATAGCGCCTGGAACAGCTTCCGCTTCAATTCCAGACAAATCCCGCAAAATTTGATAGCCGAAGATCAACATTTATCAAGTAACAAAATGTTGTCCCTGAGAGATATCATTCAGGGAATGTACCCTACTTTGCTGACATGTCCATTTTCCTGGTCGCTTCATTATCGGGCAGCACTAGATACATCTGCGTCAGGTACCCGATTTGCGCAGTCAGTTCGGCCACGTTTGCTTCCAGCACGTGCCCGCCTTTCTGACGATCATCACTGATGAAATGCAGGTGAAAACCAGGAGCGTAGACCCCCTGGATATAGGCTGGGCAGCGGAATCCGATCAGCGTTCCCTTGATATCCTTGAACTCAAAAATGGATTGATTCTTTACCACATCGGCGAGCCCGGTATACGGTAATTTTTGTTTAGGGGTACTCCGTACTTTCAAGTAATTGAATGCGGCTTGAACCTTAAAAACATAGAAGATATTCTTGTTGGGGAGCAACTGTTCAAGGCTTTTCTGAAGCTGCTCATAACTGGCGATGTTCTGTAGAGATTCGGTGCGGTCGGCGCTCAACTGGGCGACCGCCCCGTAGACGATGGGAGAATTATCCTCTACCGCCACAACTTCCCCGGAGTACATGGCGTTATAGGCCTTGCCGTCAAGGATCAGCAGCTCCCCGTCCATTCCTTCAAAAGCTCCAAGGCCTATATTTCCGTTCTGCTTCATCCACCCAACGGTCGTCACGGGATAAAATAATCCGCGCTCCAACCCGGTCACTGTGGATATCTGAAGCATAGTACCCTTGGGCGCCGATACCTGCGCATAACCAGGCATGCTCGCCACACACAAAAAGATCACCAACAGGCACGCACCCAACAATCCTCTTGTCCAGCGATGATTCAAATACATGGGTTATCTCCTCTCAGGTTTTTGGGCGGGACAGATACCGGGTGCCTCCTTCCGTTATGGAGACCGGAGATCCTGGCAGATCAGTCTTCCCGCCTTTTTTTCTTCGCCAATGTCCGATCTCTATCTAAAAAGCAAACCCCCATTTCTCTTAAAAAAGGTGGTTCGCTATGTTTTCCACTTATAGCAACGTCTCTCTCTTTGTCCGGCTCCGGATCATTCTCCTCGGCCAGACCCAACTGATCAGATTTTATAGGAAAATTCCTGGAAGATCAAGACTCATTCCGCAACAGGGCAAAATTTAGCACTAAGAAATACCACAGAGGTGCCGAATTCCCTACTCAGCTTCTCAACGGCGATGCGAAGAACCTTGCTACCATCCAGGACCTCCTGGGCCATGGTCAGATTACCACGACTCAGCGGTACTGCTGAACCCACGGATTCTCTCTCAAAACAACTAATTATCTTGACAGAGAATAAAAAAATAAATTAAATAGCTGCATAACTAACCAATATTCGGGCTGGGCTCCATATATCTTGTGGCCAGTGGCGATGATCCGGGCCCTACTGCAGGAAGTAAATGGACGCGTTCCCAATATATGCGGTCGGGAGGATGGATACTGGGCCGGGGCTCCCGAGCGCATTGGGCGGAAGCCATAAGTACGAGCCCTTGGCCGGCGCGATGTTTGGGCCGGGGGCGGTCTGGAGCGCGGCCCCGGCATAGAGATTGTCGTTCTGTCCGAGGTAACCCTGGTCTGTAGCTGGGGTGTAATGGTTGTTTGCAATTGAGTCGGTAACGACGAATGCTACGAGTGCAAATCTGTGCTAGAATGGAAAGCCAGATGCTGGATTTGGATAACAAACCACGAGAGGTTATCCAGAGAAGGAAAGGATATTAGGAGATTTCATCATAATCCTGGGGCAGCGAATCGTAAATGATTCGGTTTGCTGCTTAACTTAAAAGAAAAGCGGGAGGGATGGGGTGCGCCGGCGAGACCTGATTAGCGGATCCGCTTTTTTGGTTCTGGCGATCCTTCTATTTTTTCAGGCCAAGAAACTTACCCTCTGGGGCGAACTGGGCCCGGCCGAAGGCTTTTTCCCCATGGGGCTTAGTCTGGTTTTTGCAGGACTCAGCGTATTGATCCTTATCCAGGCCCTTCTCAAGCCGGTCGAAGCTGGGGAACGAGTCGGGATTATAGACCTGAACAGAAAAAAATTCTTTGCCTACGTAGGTCTCTTCTTCGGCTTTGGGATCCTGTTTCCTATCGTGGGTTATACCCTCATCCTCGCTGCATTCCTGGTCATCATCCTACGGTGGGTGGAGAAGCAGTCTTGGAAAATTACGATCCTGGTAACGATTTTGCTGATTGGGGGCTCTAACCTCCTGTTCGTCGGAATCCTGAAAATTTCCATGCCCGAGGGCCTGCTTTCCTCGGCGTTCAGCCTCTGGCCATAAGGTCGAAAGTGCTCGACAACCTTCTCCTCGGCTTTCAAATTTCTCTTTCCTTTGCCAATTTATTTTACTGCTTAGTGGGGGTCACGCTGGGCACGGTTGTGGGGGTCATGCCGGGTCTCGGCCCGGCCGCGACGATCGCCCTGCTTTTGCCGCTGACATTCAATATGAATGTCACCGCGGCAGTCATCATGCTGGCGGGTATCTATTACGGGGTCGCTTACGGAGGAACGATCACGTCGGTGCTGGTCAATATCCCCGGGGAGGCCTGCACGGTCGTGACCTGCATCGATGGGTATCAGATGGCCCGAAAGGGGAGGGCTGGTGCCGCTCTGGGCATTGCAGCCTTTGGGTCCTTCTTCGGTAGTACCTTCGGCATCATCGGCATAAGCCTCCTGGCGCCGCCTTTGGCCTCCCTGGCCCTGACCTTTGGCGCTGCGGAGTACGCTTCGCTGATGATCGCGGGGATGACGCTGGTTACCTATCTTTCCAGCAAGTCGGTTCTGAAGTCCTTGACCATGGCGGTTTTGGGAATGGTCCTTGGTTGCATCGGTCTGGACCCGATCCATGGAACCGAGAGGTTCACCTTTGGCACCTTGGTTCTCCTCGACGGAATCAACATCGCCCCGCTGGCCATGGGACTCTTTGGCATTGCCGAGGTGCTGCAGATCGCCGAAGGGTTCGTCAAGCAGGACGGGCTGGTTCAAAAATCAGTAAAGATCCGCAACCTGCTGCCCAATCGGCAGGACTGGAAAGACTCAATCGGGCCTATCGGCCGGGCGATCCCATTGGGGTTTTTCCTCGGCATCCTGCCTGGCGGGGGAGCGGTGATGTCTTCCTTTCTGTCTTATGCGCTGGAGAAGAGGATCTCGAAGCACCCGGAAAGGTTTGGCACGGGAACGATCGAAGGGGTTGCCGGGCCGGAGACTGCAAACAATTCGGGGACGGCCGGTGCCTTTATTCCGTTGCTTACCCTGGGGTTGCCCTTCAACGTCATTACCGCCCTCCTTCTCGCGGCTTTTATGGTCCACGGGGTGAGCCCTGGGCCGCTGATCTTAAGAAAGCACCCCGATATTTTTTGGGGAGTCGTCACCAGCATGTACGTTGGTAACTTCCTCCTCCTGCTGCTCAATATCCCCCTGATAGGCCTCTTCATCAATATCCTGAGAATTCCCTATTCCATTCTTTCTCCATTGATCGCTGTGGTCTGTTTCGTGGGCGCCTTCAGCGTTAACAATAACGCGACGGATGTGGTGGTGATGGTCTTCTTTGGGGTCGTGGGATACCTGATGCGCAAATTCGAATACGATGCGGCGCCCTTGCTGTTGGCCTATGTTCTGGGCCCCATGCTGGAGCGCTCGCTGCGGCAGGCGTTGATCATCTCTGACGGAAGCGTCGCCTTTTTTTTCCAGAGGCCTATAAGCGCTGCCCTTCTGGCCGTGGCTTTTATTTCTCTGGCCACCCCGCTGTGGAAATGGGTGGCCAACCAGTATAAGAGCGGGTAAGAGGCAGAGCAAACCCCAGTAAAAGAAGGAAACGAAAGGAGAACCTCATGCGTAAGACGAAGCTGATCTGTACCTTGGCTCTTGGATGTCTGCTGGCCCTCTCGACCATCTGCGAAGCGGCATCCGTTTTCCCCTCAAAGCCCATTTCCGTTTACTGCCCGTGGGCTGCGGGTGGCTCAACAGACCTGACGATGCGAATGCTGGCCAACCAAGCCACCAAAATCCTTGGGCAACCGGTGGTCGTAGTGGACAAAGCCGGCGGCGGGGGTTTTATCGCCAACGCCGAAGCTTTTAAGGCAGCACCCGATGGATATACGCTGGTCGTAAACGCCAGCAGCACGCTGACCCTATCCCCGCTGCTGCGGAAAGCCCCATTTGATCCCAGGAAGATGACCCCGATCCTATCTTACGGTGTCTATCCCTTCACCCTGGCGGTGAGGTCTGACGCCCCTTGGAAGGATATCAAAGAATTTGTGGAATACATGAGAAAGAAGCCGGGGGAGATCAAGATGTCCACCTCTGGACCCGATGCGATGGAAAATCTGGCCATGTACATGCTGAAAGAACAGGAGAAGCTTGATTTCAAATTGGTCCCCTACGAAGGGGGTGCCCCGGCCGTGGCAGCCACCCTGGGAGGGCATGTCCAGGCCTTCATCGGAGTGGCCGAGGCGATCCCCCATATCCGGGACGGGTCCATGCGCGGCCTGGCTACCTTCCTGTCAGAGAGGATGCCCGGGATGCCGGATATCCCTACCCTAAGGGAGTCCGGCTATAACGTCGTTGTCGAATCGCGATTGGCGATATACGGGCCTCCGGGGATTCCTCAAGATACCGTCAAGAAGCTGGAAGCCGCGTTCAAGCAGGCGATGGAGAATGAGGATTTTAAGAAGGTGTGCAAGACCTTTGAAGTCACCCCTTCCTTCATTGGCAGCGAGGGAATCGAGAAATATCACAGTGATTTGACGGGCCGGATCAAGGGGACCCTGATCAAAATCGGGAGGATCAAGGATTAAATGAGTATATCGCGAGAGAAGAATTGCTGATAACCGAATGGAAAAACCCCTTGCCCTATGTCTGAAGGGAGGATAGGGGCATAGAAAAAAACCAATAGGGAGATCCCATGAAGATCAAGAGAATCGAAATTATTCCCGTTACCATCCCATTGAAAAAAAAGGTGGCCATTTCCTTTATCACCTGGGAGAAGGTCGAATACGTCATCACCAAATTCTATACTGATGAAGGGATCGTTGGAATCGGCGAATCGGCCCCTTGGGCGCCGATCTCCCGGGAATCGCAGGAGACGGTGGTTGGTCTCGCCTCCAAACATCTGGCTCCCCTGTTGATCGGAGAAGATCCCTTCGACGTCGAGAAAATCTGGTGGAAGATGGACACGGTCATCCCCGGCATGGGGATGGCAAAGGCGGCCCTGGACCTTCCGCTCTACGACATCATGGGTAAAGCCCTGAATGTGCCGGTTTATAAACTTTTGGGTGGAAAGGCAACCGAAACTTTTCCCCTCGTGGGGCTGGTCGGACTGGGTACGGTCAAGGAAATGATCGACGAGACGATGGATTGGATCAGGCAGGGTTATCGCAGCATGCGGATCAAGACAGGCCGGGGTCTGCGGGAGGATGTGCAGAGCATCAAGGCCATCCGCGAGGCCGTAGGACCGGAAATTCGTTTGCGGGTCGACGCCAACCAGGCCTATAGCACTCCCATGGCCATCCGGGTGATCAAAGCACTGGAGCCTTATGGGATTGAGATTGCCGAACAGCCGACAGCCTGGTACGACTTTGAAGGGTTGGCCCGGGTTACAGCCGCGGTTGACACTCCTGTCATGCCCCATGAATCGCTCTATTCAATTTACGACGCCATTCAGCTTGACCGAATGGGTGCGGGGAACGTGTACGGACTGAAGATTTACCGTCCCGGCGGGGTCACATTGGCCAAAAAGCTGGCCACCTACATGGAGCTTCGAAACATCCCGATGTTCGTCTGCTCTTGCGTCGAACTGGCGGTCAGCACAGCGGCTTCGGCCCATTTCGCCGTCGCTTCCTACCGGAATATCAAGTTTGCCTCCGAGATGTCCGGCCCTGTAGGTCTGGAGGACGACATTGCCGAATCGGCAGTCCAAATAAAAGACGGCATGGCGGCAATCGTTGATCGTCCGGGTTATGGCGTTGAGTTGGACGAAAAACGGATGAAAAAATATGGGGGAGAAATAATTACGATTAAGTAAAGGCCCAATCCTTCGGCCGCTGCAGATAGAGGCGTGAGCGAACCCCCAGCCTTATCTGCCCGTGATGATTTTCTTTAAAGCTGTAGGCTTGTTGCTCCCGGGCCTTTCAAAAAGGCCTGATTATAAATACATAAAAATAACTCGGGGTGTATCTTCAGCCGAATCGAACTCATTGAACAACCGAAGTTCAGATTTCGGAGTTTGGGCTCTGCTGATCTGAAGATTCTCAAATAGGTACGCCCGGAAAAGTAACCCTCCGGGAATCTTCATATGGAGTCAAGGTTTACTGCAAGGGAATTGGCCAGGGGGAATTAGCCATTCTTAAATATGCTGCCTTCAATGCAGATAGGGGAAAGGAGAGCGGATGAAGATATCGAGTATTGAACTCGTAAATGTGAATATTCCCCTTGCTCCCTCGGACCTTCCCAAGCCGGTGGGTCGTAATTATGGTTGCTTCATGTTGGTGCGCATCAAGACTGACAAAGGTTTGGAAGGCATTGGGGATGGGTATTACGGCAACTCGGCCCCGGGAGTTGCGGCGACTATCCGTGAGACCCTGACTCCGGAAATTATGGGTCGGGAGGCCACCGCCGTTGGCGGACTATACGAACGCATGTACCGCGCGGGTTTTTACTCTGGGCGAATCGGCATCTACTCATATGCTGTGAGCGCAGTAGAGATGGCCTTGTGGGATTTGCTTGGTAAATACCACGGAGTCCCCGTTTATGAACTCCTCGGCGGAATGGTAAGCCGAGCGGTAGCCCCGTACCCAACTCTGCGGGCGGTAATGGATGAAAAGGAAGAGAAAAAGGTGCCGGTTTATGCTAGTTTGCAGACTTTCCGAACAGCCGAAGAGGTGGGGTTGATCGCGAAGGCTGCTGTGGAGGAAGGATTTAAATCCGTTAAGCTTCATCAGGTTGATATCCCTTCTGTCAGAGTGACCCGGGAAGCTGTCGGCGGCGGAATTGAAGTCACCATGGATGTGAACGGGGTTTTTAATTCCCTGGAAGCGGAACGCTTCGCCCGTCAGTTGGCCGAGTTCGACATAGGTTGGTTTGAAGAGCCAATTTGGCCGCCTGATGATTACAGAGCTTTGGCACAGTTACGCCGGCGCTCCCCTGTGCCAATTGCCGGTGGGGAGAACGAGTCCACAGTCTATGGATTCGAGCGGATCCTGGAAACGGAAGCTGTGGACGTTTTGCAGCCCGAGATTCTCTCGGTAGGGGGGCTGCTGGAAATGTACAAGGTGCTTGCTATGGCCCAAGCTCGTAGCCTACCGGTCGCCCCGCATAACTTCAAGTTCGGCCCGGTGCTGGCGGCGACGCTGAACTTGAGCCTTCTTTCCTCCAATGTATTTACCACCGAGACGCCGTGGTTCAAACTGGAGGCGAACCTTTTTAAAAAAGGCCCCCAGATTAGGAACGGCTGGGCTTGTCTTTCCGATCTTCCCGGCTTAGGGTTCGAAATCGATGAGGAAGTGGTGAAAGAATACCGCATAGAGAAATTCCCCCAAAAATAGGGGGGATCAAGTTGGTACAGGCACAGGTGTTTGAGACAGGGCCGATGGTATTTATGCTTTTTACCCGGGCATGGGCAAAGGGGCAGCGCAGGACTCGGGCACAAAGGATGCGGGGGAGGACCTGTCCGGCTAAATGATTCTCTTTTCCCGAAGGGCCCGGATTTCTTCCTTTGAGAACTCTAGCTCTTTCAGAATTTCCTCCGTGTGCTGGCCCAAAGTCGGAGGTGGGAGTGATATGGAGCAGGGGGTCCGGCTCAATTTTACGGGAAAGCCGATGAGGCTGATTTTACCGGCGGTTAAATGTTCCGTTTCCAAGAGCATCTTCTGGTTGAGGACCTGCGGATCGTGGAAGACCTGAGAGAGGGTGTAGATCGGCCCGCAGGCAATCCCGGCTTTGCCGAGGCTCTCCACCCAGTGGTCGGTTCTTTCGGTGACTAGCCTGGATTCCAGTATCCTCCTAAGCTCCTCTTTATTTGCCACCCTATTGGGGTTGCTCATGAAACGATCATCCTTCAATAGTCGCTCGACTCCCAGCTGCCGGCAGAGTTCTTCCCACATCCGGGAGGTGCCCGCAGCGATATTGATATACCCGTCGAGCGTCTTATATGTGCCGTACGGCGCAAGGGAAGCGTGGTCGTTTCCCTGGGGCAGGGGAGCCTCGCCGGTGCCGAAGTATTTGGCGGCCTGAAAACCTAGAACGGCGATCAGTGCTTCCAGCAAAGAGGTTTCGATAAATTGGCCTTTCCCCGATTTTTCTCTCTCCAGCAGAGCCCCAAGTATCCCATACGCGGCAAAGATGGCGCAGAGCGAATCTCCGATCGCCACGCCTACCCGGGTGGGTCCGGTCTCTGAAAATCCGGTGACGCTCATCAAACCGGACATTCCTTGGGCGATCTGGTCGAAACCAGGAGTTTCCGCCCACGGACCGGTCTGGCCGAAACCCGAGATACTGCAGTAGATCAAACGGGGATTGATACTGCTCAGGGCGGGATAATCGATCCTCAATCTTGACTTCACTTTCGGCCGGAAGTTTTCCACAAGAACGTCGGCTCCTTTGACTAACTTTAAAAGGATATCCCTTCCCGCCGATTCCCGAAGATTGAGGGTCATTCCTCTCTTATTTCTGTTGCCATACAGGAAATAGGTTGACTCGCCGCCAACAAAGGGGCCGCTCTTTCGCAGTAGGTCCCCCTCGCTCGGCTCTTCTATTTTTATGACCTCGGCGCCCATATCCCCAAGGAGCATGGAACAATAAGGGCCGGAGATGGCGGAAGTGGCGTCGATCACTCTGATATTTGCTAAGGGCTGAGGCATTGAATCCACTCCTTTGACCATCAGCGAAGGCGATCCACCTCTTCGACCGCTTTCTTCCCCGGGTCGCCCACTTGTTTCAGATAGTAGCCCAGAATGGGCTTGTTGGCCGCCTCTTTCCACCTTTTCTTTTCCATTGCAGGAAGGTAGTAAACCTCGACGCCTCTCTTCTTCAGTTCGGAAAGGCATTCCTCGGTTTCTTTCAGAGATTCCTGGAATCCCCATTCTTCGATCTCCTGTCCGACCTCGTACATTTCTTTCTGAATCTCCGGAGGCAGACCCTTCCAGATCTTCAGATTAATCAATACCGCCGGGGTCACCAGAATATCCTGGATCTCGCAGTAAGTCATCTGTTTGGCTACTTCGAAGAGCTTCCTTTCGTAAACCGAAGGCAAGGAAGTAAGAACGCTGTCGATGGTTCCACGCTGCAGGGCCATATAGGTTTCCCCGGTACCCATAAACACGGGAGCCCCGCCAAATGCCTGAATGAGCTGCGTGGTGATATCCCCCAGGACTCGGATTCTTTTTCCCTTGAAATCCTCGAGCTTCTGAAGCGGCTTTTTGGAGATGAAGGACATCAGTCCATAGTCCATCCAGAAAAGGAGCTTCATATTCTTCTTTTCCATTTCGTCGTTGATCAGCTGGACAAAACTCTTGGAATGCTCCACCTTGCGTATGTGCTCCCGGCTCTCGAAGAAATAAGGAAGGCCCATGATCCCCAAGACCGGAACGAGCCCCTCGAGCAGAGCCAGGTTGCAGGCCCCCATCTCGACCGAACCGGCAGGGAGCGCCCGGGTCATGTCTTTGTCACTGAAGAGCTGTCCTGCCGGGTAGACTTCGATCTTCAATCGGCCGCCGGTCTTTTCACTCAGGATCTGGGAGTAACGTTCCTTGGCCCGGGTCATAAAGTGCCCGATGGGCATGGTCCCGGCCATCCTCAGCGTAAATTCGGGCTTCGACGCGGCGAGGGCGGAGGGAACCTCAAGGCATAAACAGAAAAAGAGCAGGAACAGGATGGCCATTTTCATCGCGGATCTGAAATCTTTCATCTTCTGCCTCCTCATTAATGATTATTCCAGGCGTATTCACCCATCTCCTTCAAGGTCCAAGCACTTGCGGAAGCCAAGTGGTCAAAGCGGGTACAGAGGAAATCAGAACCAGGAAAAGGCCGATAATGACCAGAAACGGAATCACCGACCGGCTGACTTCGGCGGCGTTGGATTTGGCCAGATTCTGCAACACAAAGAGGTTCAAACCCTCGGGAGGAGAAATGAGGGCCAACTCCATGTTGATGACCATGATCACTGCAAACCATAGCCCGCTGAAACCCAACCCGGTCACGAGGGGGTAGAGGATGGGCAACGTAATCACTAGGATGGAGATCGCTTCCAGCGGTCCTCCGGCGATGATCAAAAAGACGTTGATAGACAGAATGATAACCCAGCCGGGGAGTTCCATTGACTTAACGGCGAGCAGGATCTTCTGCGATATCTGAGACATGAGAATCACCTGGCCGGTAATGTTGGCTCCGATGATGATGAACAAAATCATTCCGGAGACCCTGGCCGTGTCCAGCAGGATGCTCCTGATCCCCTGGGCGTTAAACGACCGGTATACAAGGGCGCAAAGGACAAGCGAATAGATGCTCGCCACTCCTCCCGACTCGGTAGGGGTAAAGATTCCCGAGTAGATCCCTCCAATGATGATGAGAATCGTGATGAGCCCCCCCGAAGCGTCCCGGGTCGCTTGGAGAATCTCCCCCAGGGTTGCCCGGCGGTCGCGCTGAATTTCCTTGTTCCGCCCTCCGACAAAGGCAACGTAAGCGCAGAACCCCAGAGATAGGATCAGACCCGGGATCAATCCGGCCATGAAAAGCGACCCCAATGATTCGTTGGTCATGCTCGCGTAAAGGATCATGGCCACACTCGGCGGAAAGAGGATTCCCAGGGTACCTCCGGCAGCGAGGAGGCCAATCGTCAGAGTGCGGGGATACCCGCGGGCGAGCATTTCCGGAAGGGCAATCAAACTAACCGCGGCCGCCACCGCCACGCTGGAGCCGGTCATAGCCGCAAAGAGACCACAAAAAATGATGGAAGCAATGCCCAGCCCCCCCGGTAAATGGCGCACCAAGACGTTGGCGAATCTGTATATTCGCACGCCAACCTCGCCTCGGTTCAGGATCGTGCTCGTCAGGATAAAGAGGGGGAGAGCGACCATGACGTAATTGTCCATCGTCGAATAGGCCATAACCGGAAGCTGCGAGAGCATGCGGGGGCCGCCGAAGAGAAAATAGAAACCAAACATCCCGAAAAGCCCCAGGGCGATCGAGACGGGAATCCCGCTTAAAAGGAGAACGAAAAAAAGAACCAGTAAGCCGAGGTTCATGGATACGCCGAGAAGAAAAAGGCTGAAAACGAGGAGCACGGCGAACCCGCCGCAGATAGCCATTTGCGATCCGCCGGAAGATTCAGCGGCATCCTTTCCTTTACCATCCGCTAAATGGCTGAACAGATCGCGGATGTACTTGACAAAGGTTACGCCCAGAAGGGTACTGCCGACGGGTATGAACACCTGGGGGATAAACATGGGAACTTTAAGGATTGTGGGGGAAACCTCTCCGAGGCGAAAAGAGTTCAGAACCAATTTCATGCCTTCCCACGCCATGACCCCGCAATAAACAATGGCGAGAAGGGAGGTGATGATCTCGAGGCTGATCGTTGTTCTGGGTGGAAGCCGATTGATTACAAAATCGACTCGTACATGGGCTTTGCCTTTAAGGACGAAGGCAAGGGAAAGAAAGATCCCGGCCAGGGAAAAATAGATGCTGATTTCCATTACCCAGGTCGTGGGGGCGTTGAAGAAATAACGCATCAGGACTTCATACGTGACCATCCCGGCCACACACACCAGGAGGGCCCCCCCGAGCAGCCCTATCGCGATGACCATCCGGTTGAAAAATGATTCGGGACTTGCGGTACTCTGCATCCTCAAATTTCCTTCGAGGTCACTGGTCAACAGCGTTCCCTCGCTCTGAGGCACGTAGTCTGCCCCCTTTTATAATTCCTTATAAGAATAAAAGTCAAGATGAGTTAATCGTAACGAGGGAAATGGAGGAGATGCGCCCGGGAAAGTCTGGAGGAACGGCCCAGGAATTACTTTATTCAAGCCAGGGTCAGACCGTCGCCGATAGGAGTTAGGCTAACGTCAACCCGCTCGTCTCCCTCGCCCTTTTCATACAGTTCGCTGAGGGCCCGGCGGCACACTGGGCAAAAGAGGCATCGCCTCGCCCTTCATCTCTCTTGGGGGGAGATCATTTTCCTTTTTTCCCTCTCCCCTCTGTAGAGGTCTCCCGGCCGGCGGCAATCCGGTCTGGATTTGAGGCGAGTTGAACCTTTCCGACCTGATCCACCCATAGCTGATAGGTAAGCTGCATATGGCCAAGGTGGGCGGCGTAGTGCGAGATGGCGTGCAAGATACACCGGCGGACGGTTCCTGAGCCGGTGAGCCACTTTCTCGACTCCTCCAGTTGGGCAGGGGTCAGAGGGGAAAGGATCTCCTCCGCCATCCCAGTTCCCGCCGAAAGCCTTCTCAGGAGTTCGGCTACTTCCACCCCTTTGGTTCTAAATTCCTCCTCCCGGTCGCGCTGGATCGGCCGCCCGCCGATTACGTGGGCGATCAAAAAATTTTCGGAGCCGGCCAGATGGGTCACCAAAGCAGCGGGCGAGTTGGTGGCCAGATCGCCCGTCCCCTCAAGGGGTCGCCAGTCGAGGGATTCCGCTGAGAATTTAACGAGCAAATCCCGGACCTGGCCGCGGAGATGCTCCAAGACCAACAAGTAATTTTCCACTTCGTTCAACATTTTCTCCCTCCTCGGGATTTTAGGATCCTTTTATTCCCGCCCCATTTTACCAAAACCGAAAAAAAAGGAAAAATCTCCTCGCCCGTTTTCGCCCAGAAGGTCCTTGCCCCCGGGCCTGGCACCAAATCGAGGGCCACCTTTAGGTGGCGCCCTTCAATCCGCCCGCGGTCGGGTCTCATCGACTTTGAACGGTTCACTTTTTTTCATACCTCCGGCTCTGCCGGAGGTCATGATTCGAGAAGGCAGTGAATTAAGGCCCAAAGGGAATTTCTGAATCTAATTGGAGTCTTCAGATTAGGTCTTTCGGGAACCCCCGCCTTTTCATTTTACTCCTCAGAAGGCTAAAGGTTAGGCTGTCCGGGTTACTCGCAATGGAGGGAGCTAACCAATACTCTTATGGCAATCGGTAGTCAAGGCAAAAATTCAAGGCAATTCGGCGGTTTAAAAATGATAGGGAGACATGTTGCCCCTTCACCGTTTCTCAGGTTAAAATCGCCGCCAATAACACCGCCATAATTCCACTCAGAAATATTCCATCAAAAGTTCCTGCGCCCCCGATGGAGGCGACGGGGGCACCCAGGTTCTTGATTTTAGAGACATTCAGGATATCCGCCCCGATCAGAGTTCCGAGGGTGCCGCCGATGTAAGCCAGGACTGGAGCATAGTCGTAGGAGAAAATCACCGAAAAGACCGCAGCGATAATGGGAGGGATGAAGGCCGGCATGGCAATGCCCACTCCCTTGATGGGCTTGGCCAGTCGATGGGTTACAAACACCATGATCGCCGTCACCGCCAGGCCCTTCACCCAGAGTCCGGTCTTAAAAAATAAATAAAAAGAAAGCAGGCAGGGAATGACTGCACCTCCAAGGTTTACCGCCAGGACCGTTTCCGGTTTTTCTGCCGGGGGAATGCGGTAGCGAATGCCAAAAAAGCTAACCGATCTTTCATTAATCATCGTTTCTTGGGGAAATTTCTTGATGGGTATATTGATGAAACTACCGATCAATATAAGGAAAAGAGAGGCGAAAATGTGTCGGGGGGGAATTCCAATCTTCGCGAAGACCAGGGCGATTACATTCACCTCGACCATGAGAAAAAAGAAGAGGACGATGAAGAGAAAGAAGATCATCAGCAGGAAAGTCAGGGGATTAAAAAACATAAAGCCCTCCCTTTTGATCGTCCGGTTTAAAAATCTTCAGTCTTTGCCATTCTCAAATGTCTTTTTTTATTTCCCACCGAGGGGAAAGGGCTATGCTTTTGGGTTTCGTTGGTCAAAGAGGAGAACGACGGCTAGAAAATACTCCTGCGGGACTGGGGTAGTCAAGGCAAAATTTATCCACGTATGAAAGCCCCGAAAGGAAAAAGATGTGCCTTGATAATGACTCGGGAATTTGCATCCAATATTGCATAAATCTTTCCAATTTCACATAGGTGTATTGGGTCAATTTTTGAGGCAAATTCTATCCGATCCATCCGAAAACACCAAAAAGCCGTAAATCGGTGGTTAATAAAAAATCCTCTCCCTTTGCAGCAGCCTGGTCAATGGCCCTGTTCAAGCGACTTACCCCGGCTTCATATTCCCCCTTTGAAAGGATGGTCAGCTGTGAGGTAAACCCACGTTCGAACAAGCCCTCGGAGGCAGCGAGTCGCGCGGGTAGCGTCGCGGTAATGTGCTCCACCTCCTCAACCTCGCAGCTAATAAACCCGGATCGCCCCATGGCAGCTTTAATTTCTGCCGTTGGGAGATAGCGTTCTTTGTCGAGCTTCACTGTTTCTGGAAAGTATTCGTAAATCCACCAGTTGTCTTGCCCGCTATGGGGATCCAACCCGATCATCATCAGCCCGCCTGAAGGCCTGAGGACTCGCCGGGCTTCGAATAAAAAAGCGGATTTATCGGCAAAATGGTGGAAGGCGTTAATGCAAAAGACCCGGTCGAAACAACCATTAGGAAAGGGGAGATTTTCCGCTCGTCCTCTCACAAGCGCCCGATCGGAAGAAACTTCTCGGGCACGCAGGAGCATATTTGTGGAGGGATCAACTCCTACGGGAATCCTCCCGTTCTTCGACAAAAGGTCAAGCCAATGCCCCGTTCCGCACCCCACTTCCAGCGGGCCTGCCGATTTTGGGGAGCTGACAAAGCGCAAAAGAGCTTGTTCG
>DASPRR010000450.1:0-8312 GCA_035624375.1 Thermodesulfobacteriota bacterium
CGTCATTCCGGCGAAAGCCGGAATCCAGTGTTCGATTTCATTCAATTAATTTGAATCCTGGATGCCGGTCGGAGACTCGACTCTACGAGCTTCCGCCGGCATGACGAATTACGACACAGTCTCTTGGAGGGGGAGGGAGGGTGGGGGAAAAAATTCACGGGCGGCGAGGCGCTTGCAAGGACACGATGCCTCGTGCCCCTACGAAGCTCCCCATCTGATGCATCTTGACATAAAGGCGAATAAAGGCTACAGATGAAGCATAAAAAGAAATCTACTGGTCTCAAGGAGATATGATCACCATGAGAGAAAAAGTCCTTTCTATGGACCAAGCAGCGGGGTGGGTGCAGGACGGAACCCTCCTCGGTTTTACTTCCCAGTCGGTAAAAAACTCCCCCATGGCTTTTCTCCGTGAATTGGTTCGCCGCAAAATCCGGAACCTGAGGATGGCCACCCTTACGGGAGGCGGCCTCTACACGGACCTTTTGATCGGGGCCGGGGCTGTGGCGGAGTATGAGACCTGTCACTGCTCCCTGGGCGATTACGGCCCGGCCCCCAATTTCCAGAGGGCCTTGCGCCTCCGGTCGGTCAAGATGAAAGACACGACCTGAGGGGTGATGTATTCCATGGTCCAGGCTGGGTCCATGGGCCTTCCCTACATCGCGGTCCGCGGCCTTCTGGGGAGCGATCTCCTGAAGTACCGCGCCGACCTCAAGTTGCAACAGAATCCGTTCAACTCCGGAGAAGAAGTGGCGGTGGCCCAACCCATCCGGCCAGAGGTGGCGGTATTTCACGCCCTGAAAGCCGACCGCTGGGGTAATGCCGTCACTCCGGGGCTGCGGGATGACCTGACCATGGCCCGTGCTTCCCGGCGGGTGGTCGTAACGGCAGAAGAGATCGTGGACGGGGAGCTGTCCCCTCGCGATGCCCTCGCCAACACTTTTCTGCCGGCCCTCGACGTGGACGGGGTGGTTCACGCGCCTTTTGGTTCGCACCCCTGCAGCTGCGGAAGTTCCTATCCGGTGGATGACCGGCTCGTAAAGGAATACCTGGATGCGGCCAAAAGCGAAGAGACCTTCCGGGCTTACTTGGAAAAGTACGTATTCTCCGTGAGCAACCACCAGGAGTACCTGCAGAAGGTGGGGCTGGCGGCGGTCGCTTAGGAGGAAGAACCATCATGACTGAGACGGTTTCCGCTTATACCCCGGAGGAATTGATGGCCGTGGTCATCTCCCGGGAAGTGAGGGATTTCGAGACTGTCGGCGTAGGGGCTGCCTCTCCCATTCCAGCCTCGGGATGCATCCTGGCCGAGCAGATCCAGGCTCCGCATATCAACCTGATCATCCTGGGAAGCAGCGAATACTATCCTTTTCCCGGGGGCGGGAGCGAGCTGCACTTCCTCGCTCAGCGGGGGGACCTGGACCTCTTCTTCCTAAGTGGAATCCAGATCGATAGCCTGGGGAACATCAACCTTCATGTCATCGGAGATTACCGGTCGCCGCAAATGAGACTTCCGGGGGCCTATGGGTCCGCCATGCTTTATTACATGGCCCACCGGGTCGTCCTCTTCCGCACCGAACACACGAAGCGCACCTTTGTAGAAAAAGTGGATTTCGTCACCGCTCCGGGGATCACGCCAGCCAACGTGCACCGGGAGGGAGGCCCCACCAAAGTGGTGACCCCAAAAGCACTTTTGGCCTGGGATCGTAAGGTAGGAAGATGGCTTCTGGAATCCGTTCACCCCGGATCGTCCCTGGAGGAAGTAAAGGAGAACACAGGGTTTGAATTGGGGATGTTGAACTCCCTTAGCATGACCCCTCCCCCCACCGAAAAGGAACTTTCCACCCTCCGGACCGTGGTTCGGGAAAAGCTCAAGAAGGTCTATCCGGACTTCGCGGAGAAAAAAATCAAGGGCCCAAATTAGCCGCAGAGAACGCAGAAGAAAGTTTCCACCCCTGAAAAACCCCTCTCCCCTTGGAGACTGTGTCGTAATCCCTCGTTCGCCCTTCGACAGGCTCAGGGCGAACGGCTAAGTGCCTGAATTTTAGTGTGCTCATAATCCGTTCGTGGTGAGCTTGTCGAACCATGAACGGATCATGACACAGTCTCCAAGGGGAGAGGGTTGGGGTGAGGGGGATAAGAATAGAAATCGCTATACCTGCCCGGCAGCCTGTCTGGCGGCAATCTGGACCGGGTCCCAGACCGGGGAAAAGGGCGGTGAGTACCCCAGGTCCAGGTTGATCAAATCCTCCACGGTAAGGCGTGCGTGCAGGGCGGCGGCAAGCGTATCAATCCGCTTGCCAGCTCCTTCCCTCCCCACGATTTGGCCGCCGAGAAGCCTTCCGGTCCCTTTTTCCGCAAGAATTTTAACGGTCAGCGGCCCGGTTCCGGGGTAATAACGGGCCCGGGTGTGAGCATCAATTTTAGCGGTTACGAAGGAAAGGCCGAGCTCCTGAATTTCCTTCTCCTGCAAACCCGTTCGGGCCACTTCCAGGGAGAAGACCTTGACCATGGCCGTTCCCACGACTCCAGGAAAGACAGCCCGGCCCCCGGCAATATTGATTCCCGCCACCCGGCCTTGTTTGTTGGCCACGGTTCCCAGAGCAATGTAGAACGGGCGGCGGCTGACCAGGTGGAAGGATTCAACGCAGTTCCCCGCTGCCCAGATTCCCTCGACCTCGGTCTGCATCCGGTCGTTCACTTTAATCCCCTCGGTCTTGCCCAGGGGAATCCCGGCTTCCCGGGCTATGGCGGAATCCGGCCGGACTCCCAGTCCCAGGACCACCAAATCGGCAGGCAGGCTGCGCTTGTCGGTGACCGCCTCTCGGACCTCCCCCCCGCGGCTCTCCAAGGCCTTCAGCGATTCATTCAGGTAAAGTTTCACCCCGGCTTCCTCCAGGGGCTTGATCAAGAGGGCGGCCATGTCCGGGTCCAGGGTGTTCATGACCTGGGGGGTTTTCTCAACAACGGTCACACCGATTCCTCGGTGGATGAAGTTTTCGGCCATCTCCAGCCCGATATAGCCTCCTCCGATGATCACGATATGACGAGGGTTCTTTTCATCCACCGCCCGGCGAGCCTCGATCCCGCTTTGTAGGGTATTCAGCTCATAAACCCCCTTGGCATCGATGCCGGGAATCGGCGGTCGAATGGAGGCCGCACCCGTAGCGATAAGGAGCTGATCAAAGGGCTCTTTCCAGGATTTTCCGGTTTTCAGGTCTTCTCCCTGCACCTGCTTCTGACGGAGATCGATTTCCGAAACCTTCTGGAAAACCCGGGCGTCGATTCCCTGCTTTTCCCGAAAAGCTTCCGGGGATCGGACCACCAGGCGCTTTACGTCATCGACAACCCTGCCGATGTAGTAGGGAACCGCTCAGGCAGAGTAAGACGTATGAGGGCTCCGTTCAAAGGCAAGGATCTCGAGCGTGGGTTTCTGACGGCCGGCCTGCGAAGCAGCACTCATTCCGGCTGCGTTGCCGCCGATTACGATCAGGCGTTCTTTGGCCATAGGTAAGCACCTCTATTTAAGATATATCGGGATCGTTTTACATCCCGATTTTAGCCGTTGCGTTCCGCTTGAGCAAAAGAGACAATGGTCACCCGACTCCCGAGAAATTGTCGCAAATCGGATGGTCGAAGGACAGCCTGGCAACCCCATTGCCCGGCGCTGATGGCCAACTCGGGCATGGCTAAGATGGATTCCTCCATAAGCACCGGGAGGGGGCGGTGGGTTCCGATGGGGCTGACTCCGCCGATGAAGTATCCTGTAATCTTTGGCACCTCTTCCCGTTTGGCCATATCCACCGTCTTTTCGTTTACGGCCTTGGAGAGTGCTTTCAAGTTCACCTGCCGGTCCCCCGGACACAGGGCCAGATAGTATTTTTGGGAAGCTCCCCGAACCAAAAGGGTCTTAACCACTTGCGCCAGGGGAAAACCAGTTTCCCGGGTGACTTCCTCCGCCGATTTTTCCTCCGCCTTAAAGGTCATCACCCGATGCGGGACCTTCGCTTCAGACAATTCTCTCAGGGCCCGGGTAAAACCCTCTCCTTTGATCTTACCTGGTTTGGTCATGTCTCTTTCATATCAATGTATCTTTTTCCCATCACCCGGTTCAAGGTGATAATAATAGTTTCAGGTTGCAGGTTTTGAGTTTCAGGTTAGGAATATTCAAGATCGAGACCTTGAAACCTGAAAACCGCAACCTGAAACTCAGAGTTGGCGGAATGGATCCTGGAAACCCAAGAGTTTCACTTCCCCAATCCCTTTGCTCTGGCACAAAACTTTGAAAAGGGTCCCCATCCCCCCGGGGATCAGAAAGTTTCTCATGGCCAGTTTGCTCTTCAGGAAGCCTGGATCGGAATGACTCGGCGAATCCCTCTCCAGGCTTTCCAGGTCCTGGAGCAATCCGAGGGACACTAAGAATTTGTATTGTTCCGTATAGCCGACTTTATTTAGACCTAGGGCTTCCCCTTTATTGATCAAAGCGGTGAAGTTCACATGGGCGGTTATATCTTGGCTCCCGATTCGCTCATAGGGATTGGAAGAGGTAGTGTGGCGAAAATAACAAAGCAACGTCCCATCCCTTCGGGTCGGCTGGTAAAGCTCAGGAGCTTCGTACCCATAATCGACGGTCAGAATAAATCCCCTTCGGAGGACCTTGCTGACCCTCTCGATCCATTCCAAGGCCTTCAAGTTTACCTCTGCCCGCTGACCTTCTTCCAGCGGGGACCCGTAGAGGAAAAAATATTCTTCCAGGGCCGGATTGGAAGGAGGACCCAGGACCTCTTTAAAGGACTCATCCCCCCAGGCCACATAAATTTCCCATAACTTTCCATCTTTTTGCTGGACGAGGTGAACAGGAAAGGCGTCAATCAATTCGTTGGAGAGGAAGCAACCGATGAAACCCTGGGGTCTGTTCCAAAGCTCTTCCGGGTCCAGGAATTCCACCTTCCTTTCGTTTAGAAAAGGAGATAGGAGGGACCGCTGCTTTTCTACCGAGGGCGAACTGATTTCCGCCAGGATATAATCCAGGCTTCGGTAGAAATCTCCAAACTGAGAGCGACAATAATGGAGAATGTCCGAACAGAGAAGACCCCTCCCTCCGCCCATCTCCACAAGGGTAAACGGGGCAGGATGACCGAGGATTTCCCACATCTGGTGGACCTGGCGGGCAAGAAGCTGTCCAAAGATCGGATGAATGTGGGGACTGGTATAATAGTCCCCCCCTGGCCCGGTCTTTTCCCGGGAGGAATGATAATAACCCTCGGCTGGATGGTAAAGAACCAGGTCTATAAACTCAGCAAAGGTGACTTGGCCACGGGCCCGGATGCGGTCCCGGAGAATCCTGACTAATTCCTTATTTTCCGGCCCTTCCATGTGTGGTATTATAACCCACTTTCATGGGAACACGTTTCAAGTTTCAGGTTCCGGGTTTTCGCTTCGGGGCCTTGCCAGACAGAAGATTTTTTGTTCTGGAAAGGGCACCTGGCATCGGGCAAACGGGAACTTTTTTGGAGGAGTCATGAGGAGAAAAGAATTCGAGGTCCAGGATCGGGAGCGGATGGAAGAGGTCCTGAAGAAGGCGGATATCGGGTACCTGGCTTTCAACGGGCCGGACGGCTGGCCAAGGATCACCGCGCTGAATTTTTTCTACGATGGACGGATTCTATGGCACGGAGCTGTAGCCGGGGAGCGCTTCGAATGCCTGAAAAAAGACCCGCGGGCCACTTTTATGGCCGTTTCCCTGCAGATGTACCTCCCCTCCCACCTCCTCTCGGAAGAGAATGCCACCTCGGCCACCTCGGCCTTCAAATCGGTCCACGTGCGGGGTCGCTGCCAGATCATCGAAGACCCGGAAGAGAAATGCGCCGTCCTCAACCGGCTCATGGAGAAGTATCAACCCGAGGGAAGGTTCAAGGAGATTACTCCCGCAGACCCTCTCTATGCCAAGGTCCTGAAGGCCACCGGCGTTTATGCTTTGACCGTGGAAGACATGTCAGGAAAATTCAAATTCGGCCAGAACAAATCCAAGGAAGACCGGCAGAAGATCGCCGGTTTTCTGAAGGAGCGCGGGACCCCCTTGGACCTGCAAGTCTCCCTGGAAATCCAGAAAACATTGGAATAGCAGAAGTATAATTACAGGTCGGCGACAAGGGGGGGACGGAAGCGGCGGGAAATGAAAGGAAACCGGCGGCGCCGCCGGGGCCCCGGAGATTTGAATCTCGCTTCCATAAAGGGTAAAATTAAGAATGAGCTTCTTTTATTGAACCGGCCTGAGCCTTTTCGGCCAAGGAGGCCCGCATGTCTGAAGACGACGAGAGGAATCCGAGCGAGGATTTCAAGAAAAAATTGAAATCCTTCTTTTCCCCGCCCGACCCCCAAAGGCAAAAGCAGGGTCTGCCCCCGAAGGCCCACTTCAGCATCTGGTATTTCCTGATCATCTTCCTGTTAATCACCGTGGTGCAGAATTATTTTCTGACCCCCAAGGTAGAGACTATCCCCTACAGCAAGTTCAAGCAGGAATTGGTCCAGGGGCACGTCAACAACCTGGTCATCGGCCCGGACCGGATCAACGGAAAGCTGAAGGGGGCGGGGGAAAAGGGAGAGCAGGACTTTGTCACCGTCCGGGTGGAGGACCCCAACCTGATCAAAGAACTGGACGACCGCAAAGTCAGCTACAGCGGCCTCTACGAGAGCAAGTTGCTGAGCAATGTCCTATCGTGGGTGATTCCGCTGGTCATCTTCTTCTTCATCTGGCGGTTCGCCATGAAGCGGATGGGGCCGGGGTACGGGGTCATGTCTTTCAGCAAGAGCAAGGCCAAAGTCTTCGCCGAACATGAGACCAAGGTTACCTTCGACGACGTGGCCGGGATTGACGAGGCCAAGGAAGAGCTCCAGGAAGTGGTGGAGTTCCTCAAGAATCCGGGGAAATTCCAGAAGCTTGGGGGGAGAATCCCCAAGGGTGTTCTCCTCGTCGGCCCCCCCGGGACCGGAAAAACCCTTCTGGCCAAAGCGGTCGCCGGGGAAGCCGGCGTTCCCTTCTTCAGCATCAGCGGGTCCGAATTCGTGGAGATGTTCGTGGGTGTCGGGGCGGCGAGGGTCCGCGACCTCTTCTCCCAAGCCAGCGGGCATGCCCCCTGCATCATCTTCATCGACGAACTGGACGCCCTGGGGAAGGCCCGGGGGATCAACGTCATGGGAGGCCATGACGAGCGGGAACAGACGCTCAACCAGCTTCTGGTGGAGATGGACGGGTTCGAATCGAACAAAGGGGTCATCATCATGGCCGCCACAAACCGGCCAGAGATCCTGGACCCGGCGCTCCTGCGCCCGGGCCGATTCGACCGACAGGTCTTGGTGGACCGGCCGGACATCAACGGGCGGGAGGCGATTCTGAAAATCCATTCCAAGAATGTAATCCTGGGTCCGGACGTGGACCTAAAAAAAATCGCCGCCCGGACCCCCGGTTTCGTGGGGGCCGACCTGGCCAACTTGGTAAATGAGGCGGCGCTCCTGGCGGCGCGGAAGAATAAAGACCAGGTGGGATCAGGGGAGTTCGACGAAGCCATCGACCGGGTGGTGGCCGGGTTGGAGAAGAAAAAACGGGTCATGAGCCCCAAGGAGAAGGAGATCGTTGCCTTCCATGAATCCGGCCACGCCATTGTAGCGGAATCCGTGGAGCACGCGGACCCGGTGCACAAGATCACCATCATCCCGAGGGGCATCGCAGCCCTGGGGTACACCCAGCAGCAGCCGACGGAAGACCGCTACCTGATGACCAAATCGGAGCTGCTCGACCGTATGGCGGTTCTCTTGGGGGGAAGAGTGGCCGAAGAACTGATCTTTGGAGAGATCTCGACCGGGGCGCAGAACGACCTGCAGCGGGCTACGGACATGGCCCGTTCCATGGTCACGGAATATGGGATGAGTGAGCGCCTGGGCCTGGTCACCTACGAGCGGGAAAGGAGACCTATGTTCCTCCCGGAGAGTTTCGGCCCCAGCAAGGTCTACAGCGAGGAGAAGGCGGCCGAAATCGACGAGGAGGTCTCGAAGGTCGTCGAGGACTGCCATCAAAGGGTGCGACGGATCCTGGGCGAGAAGCGGGAAGTGCTCAATAGACTGGCCAGGCTCTTGCTGGAAAAAGAAGTCGTCCAGGGAGACGAGATGAGGGCCCTCATGGGGAAGTCCGGCCCGGTTCCTCCAGCCTTGCCCAGGGGCCCGGAAACAAGCCTACCTCCTCAGCAGCCAGCGGCCTAATCCCTCCGCCAGGCGGGAGACGTTTTCCGGACTTCGGAGCAGGAGACTTAAGTACGATA
>DASPRR010000477.1:0-6559 GCA_035624375.1 Thermodesulfobacteriota bacterium
AGAAATCCTCCGATCATTCCGGTGAGGATATCTCCCATTCCACCAGAGGCCATCCCGGGATTCCCCGTAGGGTTGATGAACAGGTCCCCTTCGGGGCTCGCCACCAGAGAGCGGGCCCCCTTGAGTACCAGGACCACCCCATTCTTCCGGGAGAACTCACGGGCCACGTGGACCCGGTCTTGTTGGACTTCCTCCACCGGAATTCCCAGCATCCGGGCCATCTCTCCTGGGTGAGGAGTGAGAATCAATTTCCGGCCGGATTTCCGCAATCCATCTTTTTTTTCGGCAAAAGCGTTCAGGCCATCGGCATCGATGACCGCCGGGAGCGGGGTGGACCGAACCAGCTTTTGGACGAATTTCATCGTTTCGGGATGGGTGGAAAGTCCCGGGCCCAGGGCCAGAGCGGTCTTCCGGTTGCAGAGGTCCATGACTCTGCCAAAGGCGGAAGGCCCCAAGGTTTTTCCTTTGGTCTCGGGAAGGGGCTCGGTCATGGCCTCGGTAAGTTTCTCTTCCAGAATTAAGTTGAGGCTTTCAGGGATGCCCAGGGTAACCAGCCCGGTCCCCACTCGGAGGGCGGCCTGGCAGACCATGGCCGCGGCCCCGGTCTTTCCGGGCGATCCGGACAAGATGAAGAGATGTCCGAATTCGCCTTTATGGGCCTCAGGTTGGCGGGGGATCAAAAAGGGCAAGAACTCAGCCCCTTCGATCAAGTGGTCCTTTAGGGGCTCGGCTCCCTCCAAGGGCCGGGGAAGGGAAATATCTACCAAAACCGTCTTGCCGCAATATCGGGCCCCGGGAAGGATGAGAAGCCCCCTTTTGAGCAAGCCGAAGGTAACGGTTAAAGCCGCTCGGATGCACACCCCGAGAACCCGACCGTTGTCCGCATCCAGCCCCGAGGGAATATCGATGGCTACGACGGGAGTCCCCAGGGAATTCACGAATTCGATGATCGCCCCAAAGAATCCTTGCACCTCGCCTTTCAGGCCAGTTCCGAGAATCCCGTCCACGAGGAGATCATGGGCGGCAATTTTCTCCTTATGCGACTCCCACTCCTGCAGATTGAGGACTTCGGATACCGTCCCCCCCATACGGATCAGAATCTCCAGGTTGAGAGCGGCATCCCCGCGCACTTCTTCTCGGGCGGCCAGAAGATACACTTGGCAGGAAATTCCCCGATTCAGAAGGTATCGGGCCACGGCGAAAGCGTCCCCCCCGTTGTTTCCCCGGCCGGCCAGAATTCCCACCGTCATTTTCAAAAGGCCTGGGAAATGGCGGAACATGGCCCCTACGGTCCCCCTTGCGGCGTTTTCCATCAGGACCAGGCCGGGGATGCCGAAATCTTCGATGGCCCTCCGGTCCAATTTCCTCATAATTTCTGCGGTGGCAACTTTCATATCCCAACCTCGCAGCAGACTACTGTCAGCTATCAGCTTTCAATAAAAAACATCATCTTTTGCCGACTGCTGAGCGCTGATCGCTTTTTTCAAGTACCACCATCGCCCCGCTGTACTCCCCGTCATGGGTGAGGCTCAGAAAGAGTCCCTCGATTCCTTCCTTCATGCATATTTCCACCGCTCGGCCATGAATTTTCAAGACCGGCTTCCCCAGGGGTCCTCGTTGCACTTCCACGTCTCTCCAGTGAACCCCCCTGCGGATTCCGATTCCCAGCGCTTTCACAAAAGCTTCTTTGGCCGCAAAGCGGGCGCCAAAATTGGGAGAGGGGTTTCTCTTCCTGAGGCAATAGCGGACCTCTCCCGGGGTAAAAACCTTCTTTTGAAACCGATCCCCCCAGCGCTTCAGAGCCCCCTCTATGCGGCTCACTTTGACCAGGTCGAACCCGATGCCGTAGATCATAAAAGCAGCGATCAGCTTTCAGCCTTTAGCGATCAGCGGTCAGTTGAAACATTTTTTGCTGAAAGCTGATCGCTGAAAGCCTTATTTTCCTTTTATCAGTTCCTTCATCTCCCGTACGGCCCGGTCCATGCCGACCAGAACCGCCCTGGCAATGATGCTGTGTCCGATGCTATAGTCCTCAATTTGGGGGATCGAAGAAAAGGGAGAAACGTTTTGGTAGTCCAGGCCGTGGCCGATGTTCGTCCTCAGGCCCAGCTTGTGGGCCTGGGAAATGGCCCGGGCAATGCGATGGAATTCCTTCTTCTGCGCCTCCTCATCGCGCGCATCACTGTACTTTCCGGTATGAATCTCCACCAGGTCCGCTCCCGACGCCTTGCTGGCGCTGACCTGGCGGGGGTCCGCATCGATGAAAAGGCTCACCCGGATTCCCGCCTTTTTCAGCCGGTCGATGTTGGGCTTCAAGGATTTCTGCTGACCCAGGACATCCAGGCCTCCCTCCGTGGTCAATTCCTGCCTGCGCTCGGGGACCAGGGTCACCATGTCGGGTTTTATGCGAAGAGCGATCTGAACGATCTCCTCGGTGTTGGCCATCTCCAAATTGAGTTTGGTTTTGACCACCTTCCGCAGGACCTCCAGGTCCCGGTCCTGGATATGGCGCCGGTCTTCCCTCAGGTGGACAATAATTCCATCCGCTCCGGCAAGCTCGGCCATGAGGGCCGCGGCCACCGGATCGGGGTTTTCTCCTCCCCGCGCTTGCCGCAATGTAGCCACATGATCCACATTCACTGAAAGTCTGGGCACGGATACCTCCCTGGAAACAGCGGTCTGCTTTCCGCGTTCGGCGAACAATCATTTTCCGGCTGAGGGGATCGTTGACTGTTGAGGGCTCCTTATTCTGCCATGTTCTTCCGGACGCACTCGGCGATTTCCTCGGCATAGGCGGAGATCTCCGGGGCTTTCTCCCCCTCCACCATGACCCGGATCAGATTTTCGGTCCCCGAAGGGCGAACCAGGACTCGGCCCCTTTGCCCCAGGTTTGCCTGAATCTTCTGGACCAAGGAAGCGACCTCGAAAACCTGGTGAGGGTCTTTCTTCTTCGCCACGGGGACGTTCAACAATACCTGGGGAAAAGGCTTCAGGATGCCGGCCAGTTCGGAGAGCATCTTCTCCTCTCTTTTCATCACCGCCAGAACCTGCAGGGCAGAAAGCACCCCGTCTCCCGTGGTATTGTAGTCGAGAAAAATCAGGTGTCCTGATTGTTCCCCCCCCAGGTTGTAGTCTTTGCGGGCCATTTCTTCCACGACGTAACGGTCTCCCACCTGGGTCCGCACGACCCGGATCCCCCATTCCTCCAGGGCCACATCCAGCCCCAAGTTGCTCATGACCGTGGCCACCACGGTAGCTTTTTTCAGCCGTTTGGCCATGTGCAGGTCGCGGGCGCAGATGGCCATAATCTGGTCGCCGTCCACCACGTTCCCTTTTTCATCGGAAAAAATGGCCCGGTCCGCATCTCCATCCAGGGAAATCCCGATGTGGGCGCCCTGCTCTTGCACTGCCCGGGTGACGTTTTGAGGATAAAGGGAACCGCATTGGTGATTAATATTCTCTCCGTCCGGGTCCACCCCCAAAGCGATGACTTTGGCCCCCAGCTCTTCGAAGACCGCAGGGGCTACCCGGTAGGCGGCTCCATGGGCGCAGTCCAGCACGATCTTCATTCCTTCGAGGGTGGATTCCTTGGGAAAAGAGTTCTTCAGGTAGACCACGTATCTTCCCACGGCATCATCGATTCGAAAAGCCTTTCCCACCTCCTGGGCCGTTGGACGCAGGGAGGCGATTTGCTCGGAGAAGATCAGCCCTTCGATTCTGTCCTCCAGCTGGTCGGGAAGTTTAAATCCATCCCCGGAAAAAATCTTGATGCCGTTGTCCTGGAAGGGGTTATGGGAAGCGGAGATGACGATTCCCGCATCGGCCCGCATGGAAGAAGTGATGAAGGCGATCCCCGGTGTAGGAAGGGGGCCTACCAGGAGCACGTCTACCCCCATGGAACAGATGCCGGCCACGAGGGCGTTTTCCAGCATATACCCCGAAAGGCGAGTGTCCTTGCCGATCACAATGCGATGGCGCCGCTTCTCGTTTTTGAAGATGAAGGCGGTCCCCCGACCCACCTGCACGGCCATCTCCGTGGTCATCGGGTGGACATTGGCCACCCCGCGAATTCCGTCGGTTCCGAAAAGTTTTCCCATGCCCTCCACTCCTTTAAAATTGCGAATCTTGCTCCGGCGTGCTGCGCAAAATGGCGTCCACCACCTGAACCACCCGCCGAACCCGCTTTACCTCGTGAACCCGAACGAGGTTCGCCCCGTTCAGGATGGCTACGGCCACTGTGGCCATGGTTCCTTCCTCCCTTTCTTCCGGAGGAAGGTTGAGAATGCGGCCAATGAAGGCCTTGCGCGAGGTCCCCACCATGACCGGCTGACCCAAGGCCCGGAAGCTGCGGAGCTGCTTGAGAAGAATGAGGTTGTGTCTCTCCTCCAAAGATTTTCCGAACCCGAATCCCGGGTCGAGAATGATCGCTTCGCGCGGGACTCCCCGGGAGAGGGCGTAGGCGATCCGCTCCTCGAAAAACCCCAGAATCTCTCCGATCAGATTTTTGTAGTGGGTATCGACTTGCATGGTCTCGGGCTGGCCCCGCATATGCATAAGGACCAAAGGCACCCTCCACCGGGCTACGGTTCCGGCCATGGCTTCATCAAATCTCAGGGCGCTCACATCGTTCACCATCGCCGCCCCCGCCTCCAGCGCCCGCTCCGCCACCCGGGCCTTGCGGGTATCGATGGAAATGGGGATGGCGATCTTGCCCCTAAGTTCCTCGATGACCGGGATCACCCGTCGGACCTCTTCCTCTTCGGGGAGCGGATTGGACCCGGGACGGGTGGATTCCCCTCCCACATCCAGGATATCGGCTCCTTCTGCGGCCATTTGTCGTCCCCGCTCCACTGCTTTGGTCCATTCGAAAAACCTTCCCCCGTCGGAAAAAGAGTCGGGGGTAACGTTCAAAACCCCCATGATCAAGGTTCGTTGGGAAAGGTCATATTCCGTTTCGCGGAAACGAAGAATGGGCGATCGCATAATAAATAAGGGTCGAACCCCAAGGATCAAGCCGGAATCCGCCCCCCTTGATCCTTGACCTACGACCCTTTTCTAGAAAGCTCTTGCCTCGGGAATCAGATTGGAAGGAGGGCTTTCCGGTGGAGCCGGCTTCAGTCCCAAAACCTGGTCGATTTCTTCACCGGCCAGTACTTCCTTTTCCAGAAGAGCCGTGGCCAAATGATGAAGCCTGTCCATTTGCTGAAGAATGATGCTCTTGGCCCGCTCATGGTTTTCCAGGACGATCCGTTTGATCTCATTGTCGATATCCACCGCAGTGTTTTCGCTGTAATCCTTGGGCTGGCCAATCTCCCGGCCGAGGAAGATGTGTTCTTCTCGCTTGCCGAAAGTGAGGGGGCCAATCTTTTCGCTCATGCCGTAGTCGCAGACCATCTTTCGGGCCCACTCGGTGGCCATCTCCAGGTCGTTGCCGGCCCCGGTGGTCTGGGTATGCAGCACCAGCTCTTCCGCCGCCCGGCCTCCTAGGAAAATGGCTATTTTGTTCAGAATGTATTCCTTGGAGAGGGTATGCTTGTCTTCCGCGGGCAGCTGCTGGGTGACTCCCAGCGCGTGTCCCCGGGGAATGATGGAAACCTTGTGAATGGGGTCGGTCACCGGCAGGAACTTGGCCACCAGGGTGTGGCCGGCTTCATGGAAGGCGGTGAGGCGTTTCTCTTCCTCGCTGATGATCATCGTCCGCCGTTCCACCCCCATGAGCACCTTGTCTTTGGAGGCCTCAAAGTCGTCCATCTCCACTTTGGCCTTGTTGCGGCGGGCGGCCAAGAGTGCGGCCTCGTTGACCAGGTTCTCCAGGTCTGCCCCGGTGAATCCCGGGGTTCCCCGGGAGAGGATCTGGAGGTTCACGTTTTCGGCCAACGGGGTTTTCCGGGTATGCACTTTCAGAATCGCTTCCCTACCCTTCACATCTGGCCGGGGAACCACCACCTGCCGATCAAACCGGCCCGGCCGCAGTAGAGCGGGGTCGAGAACGTCCGGACGGTTGGTGGCGGCGATGATGATGACTCCTTCATTGGACTCGAATCCATCCATTTCCACCAGGAGCTGATTCAAGGTCTGCTCCCGCTCATCGTGCCCTCCGCCGAGGCCCGCTCCGCGGTGACGTCCAACGGCGTCGATCTCATCGATAAAAATAATACAGGGAGCATGCTTTTTCCCCTGGATGAAAAGGTCCCGGACCCGGGAGGCCCCCACCCCCACGAACATCTCCACAAAGTCCGACCCACTGATGGAGAAAAAAGGAACATTGGCTTCCCCGGCGATGGCTCGCGCCAAGAGGGTTTTACCCGTTCCTGGCGGACCGACTAGCAGGACTCCTTTGGGAATCCGTCCGCCCAGACGGGTAAACTTTTTGGGGTCCCGGAGAAACTCGATAATCTCCTGCAGCTCTTCCTTGGATTCTTCGATCCCGGCCACATCCTGGAAGGTGACCTTCTGCTGCTTGTCGGAGAGCAGTTTCACCTTGGCTTTTCCGAAGGACATGGCCTTGGTTCCCCCAGCTTGCATTTGGCGCATGAAAAAGATCCAAAAGGCGATCAGG
>DASPRR010000056.1:0-3773 GCA_035624375.1 Thermodesulfobacteriota bacterium
CGGATTGGAATGATAGACGTACAGGCTCTGGATCGGGGGATTGTCCAGGTGGTTCAAGGCATGGCCGAGCTGGTTCATGTTCACTGCCCGCGTCTCCCCAGCCATGAAATCTTCCCGGGTGATTTCCCCCATGGCAAAAGCCCCTGCCGTGGATGTGCCGACGAAGGCCCCGCCCCCCTTCTTTCCCCAGGCGCCCACCAGCGCGGGGAGGCAGACGATGGACCGGACGTTCATCCCCCCGTTCCCGTAACGGGAAAGACCGGCCCCGATGCGGATGAAGGGTGCCCGGGCCTTGCCCAAGGCCCTTGCGAGGGATTCGATCGTCCCCGAGGGAAGGCCGGTCAGAGAGCTGACCCTCTCCAGGGTCATCTCGGGTAGGATTTTGTTTTTCAGTTCAACGAATCCCTGGACCGACGTGGCCAGGAAGGGATGATCCAGGAGGTTGTCCCGGACCAGGGCGGACATAATTCCCATGGCCAGGGCCCCATCGCTCGCGGGCCTGACCACGAAAGTCCGGTCGGCGATCCGCGCCGTGGGGGTTTCGTAGGTGTCGATGAGCCAGACCTGGGCGCCCTTCTTTTTGGCCTCCCGGACCGCGTGGAGTTGGTGGATGTTGGTCGCCAGGGCATTGATTCCCCAGAGGATGACCAGATCGCTGAAGGCCAGTTCGTCAGGGTGGGGGGCCGCCGTATTGCCCATGACCGCTTTCCAACCCGCTTCCTTGGCCGGCGCACATATGGTCCGGTCCAGGCGCGAGGCCCCCAAGCGGTAGAAGAAGGGATGGCCGGAATTACGCTGAACGAGTCCCATGGTCCCGGCGTAGGAGTAGGGGAGAATGGCTTGGCCCGCATGCTGGGCGATGATCTTCCTCCATCGGTCGGCCACCTGGCGGACGGCTTCGCTCCAGGAGATTGGGCGAAACTGGCCAGAGCCCTTCGGGCCGGTTCGCATTAAGGGATGGGTGAGACGGAGGGGAGAGTGCACGGTCCTTTCGTATTGGTTCATCTTTGGACAGAGGGTCCCGCGGGTAAAGGGATGCTCCGGGTCCCCCGAGACTCGGACGGCTTTCCCATCCGCCACCTCAACCAGAAGCCCGCAGGTATCCGGGCAGTCATAGGGGCAGACCGATCGCTTGATCTCTCCGGCCACAAAGACCTCCTAAAGGAAGTAAGTATTCAATGATTCTTTTCTATATTAGCCGTTTTTTCCAGTGGCCACAAGTTTGGATTCGTCGATGCGACGATATTCCTCCTACAGCCTGCGGCCTGTAACCCAGGAGTTGCTTCCTGTTTCTATGCCTTATTTAATCCAGGATCCATCATCCCTGAATCCTTTGACTTGACTAGGTCTTGGATTTTCAATAAAATTGCGCAGTATCATGATCTTGAATCCTGTATCCAGTTTCCTTTATCCAGCAGCCAGTATCCTTTAGCCCATGACCTATTTCATTTTGACCTGAGCTCTGCGAATGGGAGAGACCAATCATCAAATTCTTGTAACCGGCGGTGCAGGCTATATCGGGAGCCATGTGGTGAAAGAACTTATCCGCAGGGGCTACCGAGCCGTTGTTTACGACAACCTTCAAACCGGGCACCGGAAGGCAGTTAAGAATGCCCCCCTAATTCAGGGAGACCTGGCAGATAAGGAGAGGCTCATCCGGGCTTTTCAATCGTATTCCATACAGGCCGTAATGCATTTCGCCGCCGATTGTCTGGTGAATGAGTCCATGAAGGAACCATTGAAATTTATCAACAATAATATCAGAAACGGCCTGCACCTCCTGGAGGCAATGAATCAGTGGGGGGTGAAAAAATTCGTCTTTTCATCCTCCTGTGCCGTCTACGGAGAGCCTGTAAAAGTCCCAATTCCGGAAGATCACCCCTGCCTTCCCACGAATGTTTATGGAGAAACGAAATGGGTCTTTGAAAAATTCCTGCAGGCCTATCATGACGCTCAAAAGCTCGATTTTATCTCCCTCAGGTATTTTAATGCCGCAGGGGCCGACCCGGACGGAGAACTGGGGGAAGATCATCAAAAAGAAACCCACCTGATCCCGCTCGCGTTTAAAGCTCTTCTCGGGAAAAATCGACTTTCCATCTATGGCACCGACTATGATACCCCCGACGGCACCTGTATCCGGGACTATATCCATGTGATGGACCTGGCCCAGGCTCATTTTTTAGCCTTGGAAAGATTGCTGCAAGGAGGAGAATCCGCCACCTACAATCTGGGAAATGGCAATGGGTATTCTGTCAGGGAAGTGATCGCCATGGCCGAAAAGGTCTCGGCCAAGAAGATGCCCCTTATCGAAGCTCCAAGAAGGGCGGGCGATCCAGCCCAGCTGGTAGCCAGTTCGGAAAAGATTAAAAAAGAGCTGGGCTGGACGCCTAAGTATCCGAAGTTGGAATCAATCATTCAATCCGCCTGGAACTGGCATCGAACCCACCCGAACGGTTATGCAGACTAGGACCCGTTTCAAGCGGTCTGTGAACTGTAACCTGAAACCTGAGACCTGTAGCCTGTGACCTCATCCGTTAGTCCTCTCTGCGGTCTCTTTGCGCGCGATCAGAGCAGTCGAGAGAAATTGCATCTCAGGAAGGATACGGCAAGGGGCCTTTTTGGAGGAAAAGGCATTTCAGGTAGAAACTTTCCGGAAAGGAAAGGAGAACCGGGTGATCGGCACCCTGTCCTCGTTTCTCCATTATCCATAGGTCGGCTCTTGCATCCCGGGCACATTCCTTCAGGAGGTCAAGGAATTTCGATTCGGATAGATTGTAAGAACAGGAAGAAGTCACTAGAACCCCCCCCGGGTTGAGGAGGCGGATGGCCCGCAGATTCAATTCCTTGTATCCGCGGAGGGCGGCATTCACATCCGCCCGGCTCTTGGCAAAGGCTGGCGGGTCAAGGTTGATCCCATCATAGCTGCTTCCCCGTTCCGCTTCTCCCTTCAAAAAATCGAAGACGTTTTCCCGGCGAAATTCGATATTGGCCAGATCGTTCAAGCGAGCATTCTCTTTGGCCTGTTCCAGTGCCTCCAGGGAGGAGTCAACGCCGGTGACCTGGGCGGAAGACCGGGCGGCGTGGATGGCGAATAATCCCTGGTAACAGAAAGCGTCGAGGACTTTTCCCCGCAGGAACCGTCCTGCTCGGAGGCGGTTTTCTCTTTGATCCAAGTAGGCCCCGGTTTTTTGACCGTTCCAAGGGTCCACCTGGTAACGGACATCCCCTTCAAAGACCTCGACCCGTTCCGAAGAATCCCCCAGAATCATTTTTTTCTCCTGGGGCAATCCCTCCAAATCGCGAACCGCCAAATCGTTTCGTAGAATGATGGAATAAGGCTGAAAAAGCTCCGCCAGGAGGTCGGCGAATAGACCAGTGGCCCGGTCCGCTCCCTGGGAAAGGGTCTGCATCACCCAGTGGTCTCCATACCGGTCGACGATGAGGGAAGGAATCCCGTCCGATTCCCCGTAAACTACCCGGTAGGCGTTGGTCTTTTCCACGGCGAGCTGCCGGAATTGGGCTGCCCGCTGAAAGCGTCCCTTCCAGAAGTCACGGTCGATGGGCTCCCGGCTGCGGGAGATCAGGCGGAAAGCGATTTTTGAGCGGTCGCTGTAGAAACCCTGGGCCAGAAACTGCCCGTTTCGCCTCTCCAAGGAAACGATCCCGCCTGCCGGGGCATCCTGGATTTTCTCCAAATCGTCGCGGAAGACCCAAGGATGGCCCTTCGAAAACCAGGCGAAGCCTTTTGATGTTAGCGTGAGAAGACCCATATT
>DASPRR010000509.1:0-4003 GCA_035624375.1 Thermodesulfobacteriota bacterium
AAAGGTGTCCTTTCCGTAGGTAATTTTATTGAGCCCCTGATGGGTCCCGGAATCCCTCGCCGCCCAGGTCAAGCCATCGGAAGAGGCGAGGATGGCTCCTCCGTCTCCCACGGCCACAAAAGTGTTCTCTCCATAACTCACCCCGTTGAGATCATGACCGATCCCCGAGTTGCACCCCGTCCAAATTACTCCATCCGGAGAGGAAAGGATCGTCCCCCCTTTCCCCACGGCGACGAAGGTGCCACCGCCGTAGGATACATCTCTCAGGGATTGATTGGTCCCCGAACTTCTCCATGTCCAGGTTTCCCCATCGGAAGAGGTATAGAGCGCCCCGGGTTCCCCCACAGCCACGAAGATTCCATTCCCATAAGATATTCGGATGGAATGCCATTGGGTTAGAGGAGCTTTCAGTTGCCAGTGATCGAGAGGCTCTGCGAGGCTAATTTGCGGCTGAACCACCATCAGGACGGCGAACCATCCCAGTAACCATCTGTGAAGCCTTTTGGCACTCAAAATAGCACCCTCTCGTCCGGGCTCCCCCCCATGGCTTTCTCATGACCTTTTTGAAGCTATCATCCTGGCTGGGACCTTAAGGAAAGGGGAGAAAAGGGACCATCGGGTTAAATCCCCGGCGGCTTGGCACCCAAATCCTTTTTTTTCGTGCGCCACTGCCGGAGGGCAACGGCAGCCACCAGCCCGACCCCCAGGATATCTGCGGCCGGACTGGGATAGACGAGAATGAGGCCGCCGGCCAGGAGGAGCGGACGCTCGACCCAGTCGGTCTTGCGGATCAGCCAGCCGCTCATACCGGCAGCCAAGGCTCCCACCCCGATCAGGGCGGTCAGATTGGTCAGGATGATGTTGCCTAATGAGCCTTTCAGCAATAGGCCCACTCCGTCGGGGTGAATGGTGAACATGAACGGGACCAGGAAGGCAGGTAGAGTATACTTCCACGACATCATGGTGGTCTTGTAAGGGTCCCCCCCGGTGATGGCCGCGGCCGCGAAAGCCGAAAGTGCGGTCGGAGGAGTCACCTCGGCCAGGACCGCGTAATAGAAGATGAACATGTGGGCGGCATACTCAGGAACGCCGAGTTTGATCATGGCCGGAGCAGTAATAACCACGGCAATGATGTAAGTACCGGTGACCGGAACCGCCAGTCCGATGACCCACAGGGCAAAGGCGGTGAACAAAATCGTGACGAAGAGATTCCCCCCAGCCAGGTCGATGACGATCCCGGAAAATTGCAGCCCTAATCCGGTCAGGGTCACGATGCCGACGATAATCCCAGCCCCGGCGCAGGTCGCGGCAACCGAGAGCACATCCATGGTCCCTTTGCGGAGGGCCTCGACCAGCCGGGCCGGGCCCAAGGCGCTCTCCGGCCGGATGAAACTCAGGGCGAAGACGATCACGATGGACCAGAAGACCGCCAGAATGGCGGTAAAGCCCAAAAGCATGAATAGAACAATCGTAATCAGAGAAATAAAGTGATACCCGTAGCGGAAGGTGAGTTCCTTCAAGCTTCCTTTTCTCTCCACGATCACTTCCTTGGCCCCGAACTTCTTGGCGTCGAACTCCACCATGAGGAAGATGGACCAGTAGTAGAGGATCGTGGGCATGCAGGCCATGGCCATGACTTCCAGGTAGGAAATCTTCAGGATTTCGCAGATGAGAAAGGCCGCCGCGCCCATGACCGGGGGAGAGAGGACCGCACCCAGCCCTCCCGCCGATACGAACCCTCCGGCGGACTCCCTGTCGTAGCCGGCCTTGCGGAGCATGGGCCAGGCCACCGAGCCGATGGTCACGGTGGTGGCCACGCCGCTGCCCGCCGGCCCGCCCAGAAGGAAGGAGGCCAGAATGGCGGTCCGGCCCGCACCGGTGGGCTTTCCGCCCATGGCCGCAAAGGAAAAATCGATGAAGAACTGGCCAGCCCCGGACTTATCCAGAAACGCGCCGTAGATCGTGAATAGAATAATAAAGGTGGCGGCCACGTCGATGGGAACTCCGAAGATACCCTCCAGGGCCATGTACATGTGGCCCACGATTCGCTCGATGTCGTACCCCCGGTGGTTCCAGGGGGAAGGAAGATACTCCCCCATGTAGGCATAGACCAGAAACCCCAGGACAATAACCGAAAGGATCCATCCGGTGGTCCGCCGCATGGCTTCCAGGACCAGGACGATGAGAATGACTCCCATGATTACATCCATCTGGGTGGGAGTAACCGCGCGGTAGACGAATTCCTCAAAATCCCAGAGCATGTAAAGGATCGGCGCGCAGCTCAGGAAGGCCAGAACCCAGTCATACCAGGGAATCCGATGGCGGGTCCCCCGGGTGGCCGGAAAGGCAGTCATGGTAAGGAAGAGGGTGAGCATGACGAAGAGGCCGCGGAGCATCTGGGTGACGAGGGTGGCGGTCGCCGAATACAAATAAAAAACGGAGGTGCCCACCGCGACTGCGGTGATGATCCATCCGGAAAGCCCTGCGAGCTTCCGGGTCAGGCCTTCGTACCGGTCTACGATCTCCCCTGCTTTTTCCAATGCGCTGGGGCTGACCCCCTCGGGCGCGGAAGGATTCCTCTCTTCAGTCATGGTTAAGATTTTTCTCCCGGGTGATAGCAGGAATGAAAAACTGACATTTCTTTCAGAACGATCTCAGGGAGCGGCCGGATTCATGCTTCCCTCCCCGCCCCTCTGCCCCCTCGGCCTAAATCCTGTGAGACTTACTTGGGGGTTACCCCTTTTTCTTTGAAATAGCGAATGGCTCCCGGGTGGTAAGGAACCGGAGAGCCGACCGCGGAGTCCTGCAAGCTGATGTGTTCGGCTTCCTTATGAACCAGAACGAGCTCGCTCTTCTTTTCGATGATGATCTTGGTGATCTGGTAGGCCAGCTCTTCTTCCATCTTCTCGTGGCAGAAAATGGAGACGACCATGGCCGCCGTAACTACGTCATAATCCACGCCGGGATACGTACCCTTGGGAATCAAGCCCTTGAAATATACCGGCCCGAATTTATCGCTCAGTTTGGGAACGATCTCCGCCATATCCAGGAGGCGAACGTGGACTCCAGGCGTCGCCGCCAGGTCCATGATGGCGGCCGTGGGCAGACCGCCGGACCAGCAAAAGGCGTCGAGCTTCCGGTCTTTAATGCCGCCTGCCGATTCCGCCACGCTCAAGCGGTCCCGTTTGATGTCTTTGGTCGGGTCGATGCCCAGGGATTCCAAAATCCGGGCTGCCTTGACCTCTGTTCCGCTCCCTGGGGCCCCGAGGGAGACTCTTTTCCCCCGGAGGTCCTTCATGGATTTGATCCCGGAACTCTCCGAGGCCACGAAGTGAATGAAATTCGAATAGGGATTCAAAAGGGTGCGCACCGGGACCTTGGTCTTGAATTTATCCTGTCCCACATAAGAATCATAGAGCACATCTCCGGGGCTGAAACCCAAGTCCGCCTTGCGAACGTCGATTAACTTGCAGTTATCGACCGCCGCTGCTGTGGCTTCAGCCGTTACCTTGGCATTGGGCAGGGTTTTGGTGAGCAGATTGGCAATGCCCCCACCCATGACGTAGAACACGCCTCCCGTCCCTCCAGTGGCGATGGAGAGCTTCCGTTGCTGGGCACACAGCGGAGCGGAAGGGGTTAACAGGGCGGCGGCCAGGGTGGAACCGGCAATTTGAAGAAACATCCTCCGTGAAAAAGCACTCTCCTGTATCATTGTCCTGCCTCCTCTAAAAAAGTAATCTGCCCGATCATGGGAGGGATGTGTATGGGGATGGATGAGAGGAATTCACTTTATCTATCTCCACCTTTTTTTTCGCCGCCAGCGCTGGTAACCCTTTCCCGAAACCTCCGATTTGATTCCCAGGTAAAATTCCTTAACGTCCTCGTCTTCCATGAGATTCTGGGGGGTGTTGGCCAGGACAATTCGACCCGTCTCCAGAACATATCCGAAATGAGCCACGGAAAGGGCCATCTTGGCGTTCTGTTCTACCAGGAGGATGGTTGT
>DASPRR010000057.1:0-2289 GCA_035624375.1 Thermodesulfobacteriota bacterium
GGGGGCTTGGCTGTCAGACCGCGAAACCCGGAAGGAAAACCCCGGGGACCGGTTCCTAGTGATCCGGAAACGACAGAGATGATCGGGTTGACCCGCAGGTCTAAATCGCGGCTCTTGAGGATTTTCCCCCAGGCCTGGCTGTGGAGGTCCCCACAGATGAAAAGGGGGAGGCTCCTCTTCATGGAAGAAGCGGCCTTCAAGACCCGGTTGTGCTGGTCGAGCCATCCTTCCTGCCACTGGTATTTGGCGAGGACTGTGGTGAGCTCCCCGGCTTTATCGTGCACGTCCGGATACCACTCCATCCACTTGCCCGCGCTCCAGCCGAAGACCACCGCCGGGATGTTGACCAGGTGAGTGGTCTGCTCCGCCGCCATGCGGGCGATCAGCCAATCCTCGGCTTTCGTGTGGATGAAAACCGCGTCCTTGCCGGTAAGGGTGACATACCTCCTGCTTTCATAGAGCAACCCCTCAAACAGCTGGCCGTAACGGAGGGTCCCGTAGCACTCGGATATGCCGGGGGTCCGGTCCGGGGCATTGCTGCCGGGCAGGTCCATCGGCCGGTTTTCATCGGGCAAAAATTCAGGGAGGTAGAGTTTTTGGGCCGACCGGGCGAGGTCAAGCATGAAAGGGTCCGGGGGAAAGGATACACCCCCTTTGTAGAAAGGCGAGCGCCAACCCAGCAGCAGGAGCCGGATATCGAAGCCGTCTCTCTCGGTGGCGATGTCGTTTTCGAAGTAATCGTGGTCATCCAAGAGGAAAAAGGTGGGTATGGACCGGCAAAGGGTGCCGTACAGGAAGGCGATCTGGGGCCCGACGGCCTTCTTCAGCACTTCTTCATTCGGCGTTCCCAGGATGGGAAGGCCGGGGTCAAACCGACCGGCGTAGGCGATGGAACGGGCCGAATCCCCCATAACCCTGGCGGATTTGTCGTACCGCAGGTCATAGTAGATTTGATCCCCGCTGGAGATCAGGGCGTCGGGGTTCAAGGAAAGGGCTCTCTTCAGGAGCCGGATTCGGGTCGAGAGGGGCAGGGGGCCGCTCCCGAACCATTCGATGTGGGCGTCGTGTCCGCCCGCTCCGGTGAAGATGAGCAGCCGCAAACTCTCCGGCTGGTCCTCGGGGGCGGGAAAGGTGGAGAGGGTCCAGGGATCACAGAGGGATTGCCCGGAGGAATCCTTGACCACCAGTTCGTATTTTTGGTTGGGCTTCAGTCCTGGGGCATCGAATAGCCAGAAGAAGCCCTGGGTATCGGTTCGTTTTCCCGGGAATACTTGGGAATCCACTTCCAAGAGAGGCGCCTGAGTCAAAGCTTTTTTAAAAGAGGCCTTGATGAGGATACGGTCATGGCTCACCGTGGGAAGGAGGTGAACCAGGTCCCCTGAACTCCAGCCGGGTTCCCCTGGATTGGGCCGGATGTCCAGTCCGGAATAGACGAAGTAGAGTTTTAAACCTCCAATCAGGAACGCAACGATGATTAACGAAAAGATCAGGTACCGTCTCATGCGCCACCTCCGGAGAAACGGGTTATGAGACCCCCAGATGATTTCTACGGGAAGAGAGGACTTTGGGATTCCAGACGGTGAGCAATAGGTAACAGAAAAAGGGTTGCGGGTCAAGGATTACTTCACGGGCTCTTTCAACCCCGATTTTCCGGGAGTGGTCGCGGCCGCGCCTTCCAGGCTTGCCCACCCCCAGTTTTTCGTGTTTGTCGGGGTTCAGGGTGGAGAAATTTGGATCATCGGGCTCCGCGGGTGCTTATCCTTCCATCAAACTCCTCCCCATGTTCCGCAGGGAGAGGCCTGAGAGGAGATACCTCCAAGCAAAAAAGAGAACCAAAGCATTTTTCCGTTTCAATCCCCCCAGGACAGGCCCGATTCAATGGGAGAACCACCGCCTCAGATGATGATCCAAATTTCTCCGCCCTGAACCCCATGAGGTCCCCCCTCCTTTCCAGAGATCTTATTTTCGAAGGACTCTTTTTTAAGAACTGGGGTTGGGCAAGATACTGGTTTCTGGTTGGGGGTCGCTAAATGCCGATCGTTCTTTAAGCTCTGGGCATTTCAAGCACTTTAGCGCATTTTAGGCACTCTAGGCATTCTAGGCAATCTAGCGCATTCTCTGCAAGAAGGAATATCTCACTCATCTTTCCACCCGTAATCCCCCACCAAAGGGACGAAGACACATCCGGTCACATCTTCTTCGCTGAATTGGTCCCCTTCCCGGGTCAGCTTGTACAGGGTTTGGGTGAACCGCGGACCTGTGGGGATGACCAGCCTTCCCCCTTCGGCC
>DASPRR010000535.1:0-2865 GCA_035624375.1 Thermodesulfobacteriota bacterium
GCAGGCCCGGCTGCGTCCCCCATCTGCTTCTCCCTGAAGCCCCGGGTTTCCGGCACCTGGGTGAAAGCCACGACCCCGGCAAGTGCCCCCAGAACGGCGAAGACGAAGAAGGGGGCGTTGAGCCCAAAACGCTCGGCCAGCACCCCGCCGGGCAAAGGGCCGAACCCCACCGCGAAAAGAAACACCCCTTGGTAGATGCCCATGACCCGTCCCCGGTTGGCCGACGTGGCCACATCTGCCAGGGAAATCTGCCCCGACGTGAGCACCATAGCAGAGCCCGCTCCGGCGATGAAGCGAAACGCCAGGAATTGTTCGTAGCTCGTGGAAAGACCGCAGAGGAGATTCCCTACCGCGGTGACGATCTCCCCCAACACCAGCGACCAGCGCCGTCCCACCCAGTCGGCCAGCTGGCCTGTGGGCACACTCACCAGGAAACGGGCCAGGCCATAGACCGCGATAGTCAACCCGATGGCCCACTGGGAAACGCCGAACTCCCGGGCGTACAATGGAACCACGGGCACGATGCTCCCGAAGCCCAGCTGGGTCAGGAAGATCACCCCGCACAACCAGATCAGGACCCGGTTTTCTTGGTATAACTCGGCTGGCCTCCTGCTCTTTATCAACGGATTTTCCGTCCCCTCTCACCTCTCAGGTTTGGGACCCTGCAAGATGTCCCTTGCATGGATGCGCATACTTGAGTAAAGATAGCATGAAACTTCATTCCGCAAGAATGGAAATACCGGGGAGAAGCGATGAAAAATCTGAACTGGCAAAATATTATCGTAGTTTCCTTGGTCGTCCTTTCATTATCTTCTATGTCCTTTCTGCATAATCTGCGTAATCTGCGGATAATCTGCGGATAAACGCTGGGAAAACCCCCTCTCCCTGTATATAATGGAACCGGAAAGAGAGGCCATTCCATGGGTATGTTGAGCAAAGATCAGGAGAGTCTCTTAAAGGAAGAGCGGGGGTTGATGAACGACCTGCGAACCGCCCTGGTCAAGTTTGAAGCCGAACCGGAAGATGAGGGAATTCTGCTCGAATCGATTCGCCAGCTCGACGAACTCTTTCTCCTGGTAGTGGTCGGCGAATTCAATTCGGGAAAAACCGCGGTCATCAACGCCCTCCTGGGACAGCCGCTGCTGGAAGAAGGCGTGACCCCGACCACAACCCGAATTTACCTGATCCGCCACGGCGAGCAGGGGAGGAACGTTCTCAGCGAAGATCAAATTCTGGTCACCTTTCCCGTGGAATTCCTTTCCGACATGACCATTGTGGACACTCCAGGCACCAACGCCGTCATCCGCCGGCACGAGGCGATCACCAGCCATTTCGTCCCTCGATCGGACCTGGTACTCTTCGTCACCTCCGCCGACCGTCCTTTCACTGAGAGCGAGAGAGGCTTCCTGGAGCGCATTCGGGATTGGGGGAAAAAGGTGGTCTTCGTCATCAACAAGATTGATATCCTCGAAAAAGAAGAAGAAATAACAAAAGTCAAGGATTTCGTCCTGGAAAACGCCCGCCTCCTCCTGGGAGTGGTCCCCGAGGCCTTTGCCCTCAGCGCCCGTGGGGCTCTGCGGGCCAAGCAGGGGGAGGCGCGGCTTTGGGAAAAGAGCCGCTTCGCCCCTTTCGAGGAATATCTCCACAATACCCTGGATGAAAGCAGCCGCCTGCAACTGAAATTTCTCAACCCCCTGGGGGTGGGGGCCCGCCTAACTGAAAAATATCTGGGCAAGGTCGATTCCCGGACGGCTTCCCTCAGAACCGACCTTGATCTTCTGGCCGCCGTGGAATCCCAGCTAAAATTCTACCAGGAGGATATGCAGCGCAACTTCGGGTTTCGCATGGCGGACATTGACAATATCCTCCTGGGAATGGAAAAGCGAGGGCAGGTGTTTTTCGATGAGACTTTCCGGCTGGGGCGGGTTTTCGACCTCCTCAGCAAGCCCCGCATCCAGCAGGAGTTCGAACGCCAGGTCGTGGCGGATTTGCCGCGGCAGGTCGAAGATAAGGTGACCCAATTGATCGACTGGTTGGTGGAATCGGATTTACGCCAGTGGCAGGCCATACATCAGCACCTTTCCGGCAGACGCCGAGAGCAAAGCGAAAGAATCATCGGGGACATGGGCCCGGGAAAGTTCTCTTACGACCGCGACCGGTTGGTGGAGGCAGTGGCCCGGGAAGCCCGCCGGGTGGTAGACGGGTACGACCGGGACCGGGAGGCAAAAACCGTTGCGGATCATGCCCGGACCGCCGTCGCGGCATCGGCGGCGTTGGAAGCGGGCGCCCTCGGACTGGGGGCGCTGGTCACGACGCTAGCCACGACAGCGGCAGCGGACGTGACCGGTGTTCTCCTGGCCGGCCTGGTGGCCGCCGTTGGCCTCATCATCATTCCCGCCCGCCGCCGGCAGGGGAAGGCGAAGTTGAACGAAAAGATCGCCGCCCTTCGAGCTCAGCTCAGTGGCTCCTTGCGGGGCCAGTTCGCAAAGGAGGTCCAACACAGCCTGGAGCGCATCCAGGAAGCTATCGCCCCCTATACCCGTTTCGTGCGCTCGGAACGGGAAAGGATGGAAGAGATGGGGAAAAAGCTCAAAGATTTGAAAACCGGAATCGAAAGGTTGAGCAAAAAGATCGAATCGCTATCCTGACCTTTCTGTTTTGCGCCTTTACCTAATCTGTGCAATCTGCGAAATCTGAGGATTCTTTTTAATGAGACTTACCTCAATGATTACCACAATGGCCAGGACCGCTAGACAGAGTATGTAGGGAGCCCTCAGCCCGGTGGAATGGGCCAGGATCCCCCCGAGAAGGGGCCCTAATACTACTCCGCTCCCCAGGATGGATTCGTGCAGGCCAGCTCCCTTC
>DASPRR010000543.1:0-2155 GCA_035624375.1 Thermodesulfobacteriota bacterium
GAAGGATTTTATCGGGGATTTCCGGGAGCAAGGAATCCGGGACATCGGGCTTATGGCCCGCAAGCAAGCGGTTTCTGGCGCTTGCGTCGAGTTCATGGTCCTGGGCGGACTTGCCCAGGGCCAACCCTTTACAGAAATGGATGTGATCATAGATTTGGCCAAGAACCGACAAAAGGAAATCGGGCGGTTCACCTGCACCGGGGAGGTTTAAAAGGGTGAAAAAGTATGCCATGGAAACAGCCGCAGGCGTTTTTGTCGTCATCGGGCTTGCCTGCATTGCTTACATGACCGTAAAATTGGGTCATGTGTCCTTTCTGGGCGAAGCCACCTACCCTCTTTTCGCCAAATTCACCAGCGTGAGCGGGCTGCGGCCCGGCAGTCCTGTGGACATGCTGGGAATTGAGGTCGGACGGGTGGAACGGATTACCCTGGACCAGAAAGCCCAGTTGGCGGTGGTGGAAATGAAGATCAGAGAAGGCATCCAGGTTTATGGCGACGCCATTGCTTCGATCAAAACGGAAGGGCTGATTGGTGACAAGTATCTCCGCATAGACCCGGGGGGCGCCGAATCGCCCCTTAAACCGGGTGGGATCATCACCGAAACCCAGCCGGCGGTGGACGTTGCCGACCTGATCGGTAAGTATGCCTTCGGCGAGGTGAAGAAGCCGGAGGGGGGCGATACGGCCCCGAGGAGTAAGCCATGACCAGACTGCTTAAGGTGGCAATTATCTTGGTGCTCTTTCTTTTGGCCCTTTCCGTATTTGCCGGCGAGCCTCTCGACGCGGTCAAGGCGAATGTCAACAAGGTGCTCGACGTGCTGCGCGATCCTAACCTGAAAACCGATTCGGCTAAAGAGATCAAGAAAGAGAAACTCCGAGCAATTTATTCCCAGATGTTCGATGAAGTCGAACTCGCCAGGCGGACCCTGGCCCGGAATTGGGGGAAGCTGAATCCCTCCCAGCAGGAGGAGTTCATCCGACTCTTTCGACAGGTATTGGAAAAGGCTTACATCGATAAGATCCTTGCCTACACCAACGAAAAAATTGTCTTCTCCCGAGAAGTTGAGCTTTCGAGCGATCAAGCCGAGGTTCAAACGAAAATCGTCACCTCGTCGAGGGAAATCCCCATCTTCTACCGGGTCATCCGGAAGGACAGCGTTTGGAAAGTATACGACGTTATCGTGGAGAATGTGAGCCTGGTCCAAAACTATCGCAGCCAGTTCAATTCCATCCTGGCCAACAAAACTCCCGACCAACTGCTTGAGATTCTGCGGAAAAAGGTGCAGGAGGCATGAGCCGCCTTTTATTTACGGCGTTGTTTTTGACCTTTCTTACCGTGGCCTGCGTGCATAGCCCTTCCCGTATTTCTTCCCTGGCATCACCCGCAGCACCTTTTGTTTCCCCTTTGTCCGGGAATGCTTCCGGGTCCGAGCAGGACGTTCCAACTTCCGGGGGCATCTCAGCCGATTCCGAAAGCGGGAACCAGGATAGCCGGAAGAGCCTTCAGGAGCCGGAGCAGGGCGCGAAGGTGGCCGCTAAATCCCAAGACGAAAGTCCCCGTAGCCAAGAAAATCTCCGGGACCAAGAGAAATGGGGGGAGGAAGAGGAGGCAACGATAGCCGACCCGTTGGAGCCCTTTAACCGGGCCATGTTCCACTTCAACGACAAGCTGTACTTCTGGGCGCTGAAACCCGTCGCCCAGGGATATAACTGGGTCGTGCCCGAGAAGGCCCGGATAAGCGTGAAAAATTTCTTCACCAATCTCGCTTTCCCCATCCGCTTTGTCAGTTGTCTCCTCCGGGCTGACTTCAAGTGCGCGGGTTCGGAATTCGGGCGTTTCACGGTGAACACCGTCTGGGGCGTCGGGGGGCTATTGGACCCTTCCTCAAGCACGCAGTTGAAACTCCCCAAAGGAGATGCGGACCTTGGCGAAACCCTGGGGGTTTATGGATTAGGACAGGGTTTCTACTTTGTTTGGCCCGTACTGGGGCCCTCCAGTGCTCGGGATTCGGTGGGGTTAGTCGGCGGCTTTTTCCTGTATCCCGTCAGCTATATTCGTCCCTGGCCCGCTTGGCTGGGAGTGAGGACCTACCAGGAGGTGAATGATGCCTCCTTGAGGATCGGGGACTACGAATCTCTCAAGGAAGCCGCCATCG
>DASPRR010000549.1:0-5321 GCA_035624375.1 Thermodesulfobacteriota bacterium
AAGGCTAGAGGAAGGCCCAGGGCCAGAAAGAGGAGCAGCGCGCCGAAAAGAAGAAGGGTAATCAGCTCAATGCTCATGGCCTTGCTCCTTTTCCGGAGCCGCCCCCCACAGAAGCGTCAGGACATCCCGGATCGACTTCACAGCTCCCTGGAGGAGGATGAGCAGGGCTCCCAGGGGAATGGTCATCTTGATGGGCCAAACGAGAGGAGCGAAGGAGGTCGGTTCGGTCTCCCCCAGTTGATAAGATTCCCAGGCCATCTCCCAGCCTTTCACCAGGATGAGACCGCAGAAGAAATAGAAGAGAATCCAGGTGAAGAGATCGACCGCCGCCTTGGTGCGGGGGGTGAACTTCCCGTAAAGGAGCTCCACGTTTACGTGGATTCCCTTCCTCATGGCATAAGCCCCCAGCAGGATAACGTAGGCCCCGTAGATCATCTGGGCCACCTCATGAGCCCAAATGGTCGGGGCCTTGAACAGGTACCGGACCAGGATCTCATAAAGAATGACCCCCGTGAGGGGGATGATCAAAAAACTGATCCCCTTCCCGGACCACTCGCTGATCTGTTCAATGGTTTTGATAAAGCGGTTCATGGTCCTCTTTGACCCTTCAAGGTAAGGGGTATCTCCCCCTCTAATCGATATACCCCAATTTTTTCAAGAAATCCTTCATCATCCCGGCGGCCTTCCCCGACGCCGCATCCTTGGCAGCCGCCTTGTCCCACTGCTTCATGGCCACATTGACCATTTTCTTCTGATCTTCCTTCGACAGGGTGCTCACCGTCACCTTATAGTCCCGCTTCATGGTGTTCAGAGCGTCCACCTCGTCCATGATGTATTCATGGGTGCGGCGCCACGCCCTCTCCCGCAACGCTAAATCCAGCGTCGTCTGGATATCCTTGGGCAGAGCGTTGAAGGCCTCCTTGTTGATCACGATTACATCCGTCCCGGCCATGGCCAGGTTCGGCTGAATGTAATATTTGGCCACCTCGCAGAACTTCATGGAAAGGGCACCCCCGGCGGCCCCCCAATGCGCCGCTTCTACCACTCCGGTTTGCAGGGCCAGGAACAGCTCCTCCCCGGGGATCAGGTTGGTCGCCGCTCCCAGGTCTCTCAGGAAATCAGCGATGGCTCCGGAAGAGCGGATCTTCATGCCCTTGAAATCCTCGATCTTGCGGATGGGTTTCTTGCTGATGAGGGCTGTGGGATAAATCTTCTCCGTGTAGTACAGAATATTGAACTTCGCGTGGGCCTCCTTCATCATGTCCTCGAAGCCCATGATGTAGTGAAAGTAAAGCCCTTCCCAGGGCTCCTGGAAGGTCATGGGGCAGTTGGAGGCGATGGCAGTGATGGGAATGATCCCCATCCAGTAGATGGGAGAGGCCGTGGCCCCGTCGATCGTACCTTTGCGGGTGGAGTCAAAAATCTCCTTGGTGGGGACCAGGGCGGACGCCGGGTAGAGGGTGATCTGCAGCCGTCCATCGGTAAGCCGGGTAATCTCTTTATCAAAAAAATCTTTTAGGGGTTTAAACGACGTGCTCCCCGAAGGCCAATGGGACTGGAATTTCCACTTGATGACCTTCTGGGCCGCGGGCTGCTGGGCGAATGCGGTTCCGGCTAGACAGAAAGCTATGACTCCCACCAAAATCACGCTGGCCAGTCTTTTCATGTCTTACCTCCCTTTTCTCGGCCTTTCATCAGGCCGGAATGTCCTTGAAACCCCTGCAGGGCAAAACCCGGTCAAGCCCGTGGGGTCCCGCGCTTCGCGGGACATCCTGCCCCTGCAACCGCACCGGGATTACCGGTGGAGCTACTTTCTCCACACAAGGCTGCGGAAAAAGCGTAGGACCTTTTTATTTCGAATCGGGGGGAATGTCAAGGGAAAACGGCCCGGAAAACAGTTCGGAGAAACTTAGTCCGGAGTTCGAGAGAAAACAAGGGCTGGGGGCTTAGGATTATGCCTACAGGTTCAGTTATCCGCGCTTGTTTTTCGCCATTCATTCCGCAGGGCCTTTACTCTGAACTAAACTACTCCGAACTTTTTGTTGCCGCATCGCCTCGTACACCACGAGCCCCGCGGAAACGGCGACATTGAGGGAATTCACCCCGGCGTTCATGGGGATGGTGAGGATTCCGTCTGCCTCTTCGACGAGTACTTCTGGAAGTCCTGCCCCTTCTTGGCCGAACAAAACAACGGCGGGCAGAGTGAGGTCTGCCTCCCACAGGCATGTGCCTTTCCCCGTAGCGGCGGCCCATATTCGGTATCCCAGGGATCGAAAAACCCGCAGGGATTCCATGGCGTCTCGGTCCCGCAAAAAGGGAAGACGGAAAAGACTTCCCATGGAGGCCCGGACCGCTTTCGGGTTGTAGGGGTCGAGGGTTCCCCGGTTAAGGACCAGCCCGGCAGCCCTCCCCGCTTCGGCGACCCGGAAGATCGTTCCCAGGTTCCCCGGGTCCTGCAGCTCACAAAGAAGAAGGATCAGCCCTTCCCTCCTCCGGAGGTCCTCCCAGCTATGCTCCTTTTTTGCCAGGACGGCCAGAATCCCCTGATGGGTCTGGGTGTCGATGAGCGAATCCAGGACTTCGTCGCTGACATAAAACCATTCGATGGAGGGATATCTTTTTCGCCCCAGGGTGAGAAGGGAGACCCCGCGGGGGGTATTTTCCAGGCGGGGGCTGTAGACGATCTGGCGAACTGCCTGGGCGGAACCGAAGGCCTCTTCCACCAGGCGCACTCCTTCGATGAAATACTCTCCTCGGGCCTGACGGTGTTTGACTTGCTTGAGAAGACGGATATCCTTGATCTTGGAGTTGGATTTGGAGGTAATCATAGAGACAGTTTCGAGTTCCGGGTTCCGGGTTTCGAGTTCTTTCTTTTAACCCGAAACTCGAAACTTGAAACCCGAAACTATTCTTCTAGCAGCTCGGTATTCCAGTACGACACGTCCACCATGAAGTCGATAAAGGGAACCCAATCCTTGAAGCGGACATCCTGCAGGGATGGATTGAAGGGAGGGGTCCAAGCCGGTTTGCGCGGTTGACCGATCAGCCTCATCCTGGCTTCTGCAGGCGTTCTCCCTCCTTTTTTGCGGTTGCAATCATGGCAGCTGCACACTACATTCTCCCAGGTGGAGGTTCCTCCCTGAGAGCGGGGAATCACGTGATCCAGGTTGAGCTCGTTGCGGGAGAATCGCCGCCCGCAATACTGGCAGCTGTTTCGATCGCGAGCAAAGATGTTATAGCGGCTGAACCGGACCCGGCGTTTAGGGACCCGGTCGTAAGCCAACAGGAGGATCACTCTCGGAATCTTGATTACCCGGTCGACCAGGCCGATGGTTTCGTCGTTGCGCTCGATGGTGATCCGGCTCCAGCTCTCGTAATCAAAGGTTTCATACTGGGCGTTCACCGCTCTGGCGATACCCGCATAAAGCAGGCAGAATGCCCGCTTGACCGTGGTCACATGGACAGGCAGGAAGGATTTGTTGAGGACCAATACCTGGGAATTAACCATAACCACCCCTTCCAATGCGGATTGCAGAATTCGGAATGCGGAATTCGGTACTCACAAAAGAGCCTACTATATGCATTTTTTTATTCCGCGTTCCGCCTTCCCAATTCCGAATTTCCTAGGGCCGTCTTAACCGCCTCCAGGAGGATGGCTTCTTCCTCCTTCGCGACGGTCCTCAAATCCAGCAGAATCTCCTCTTCCTTTACTCGGACGATCACCGGCGGACTGTTCCTCCGCATTCTCTCCTCCAGAGAGGTGGCGGAAAGTTTCAGCGGGCGGAGGGCTACTACTCGGGTCGGCAACTCCTGCAAGGGTAAGGCTCCTCCGCCCACCTGGGAATTTTCCTCCTTTAAACGGACCCTGCACACCGAGGAAAGGTCCCTGGAAAGCTTTCGCTGAAAGAGCCTGGCTCTCCGCTCCAGGTCTTCCAGAGGGCAGGTCAGCATGCTGAGCGCTGGCAGAACTTTCATAACCCGCTCTGGGTCCAGGTATACCCGGAGGGTGGATTCCAACCCCGCCAGGGTCAGTTTATCGATCCGCAACGCCCGGTTCAAGGGATTTTTCTTGAGCAGGTCGATGAACCTTTGCTTTCCCAGGAGGATGCCTGCCTGAGGTCCTCCCAGGAGCTTATCCCCGCTGAAGGTAACCACGTCCGCCCCTGCCTGGATCGTTTCCTGGACCGTAGGCTCATGTTCGATCCCGTGGGGGGAGAGGTCCACAAAGCATCCGCTCCCCAGGTCCTCCATCACCGGCAATCCTCGCTCCCTTCCCAGAGCCGCCAGCTCTTTCAGAGAAACTTCGGCGGTGAACCCCAGGATGCGGAAATTGCTGGCGTGGACTTTCAGCAGGAGGGCCGTTTCTCCGGTGATGGCCTGCTCATAATCGCGAAGATGGGTGCGGTTGGTCGTGCCAACCTCCACCAGGCGGGCGCCGCTTTTCCTCATCACGTCGGGGATGCGGAAGGACCCCCCGATTTCTACCAGCTGTCCCCGGGAGACGATGACTTCTTTCCCTTCGGCCAGGCTATTCAATGCCAGGAGGACGGCCCCGGCATTGTTGTTGACCACCAACGCGGAATCAGCTCCCGAGACCCGGCAAAGAATCTCCTCTACGTGCTCGTAGCGGGACCCCCGCTCCCCAGTTTTTAGATTGAACTCCAGATTAGAGTAGCCGCCGGCGATCTCCACCAAGTTCCGGAGGGCCTCCTCGGACAGCGGAGCTCTTCCCAGGTTGGTATGGAGGACCACTCCGGTGGCGTTGATCACGGGGCGCAAGGAGGACCGAAACGAGTCCCCCACGGTTTCGTGCACGGCGGCCGTCCATTGATCCGGCGTTAGGCTTGCCGCTGCGGCCGCTTGTTCTTCGACGCCTTGCAGGATAGCCCGGCGTTTTTCGCTTAAAACCCTGCGGATGGAATCGACCACCAGGGGCCGGGAATGAATTTTTAGAAGAGTCTGAATCTGAGGGTGATGGAGAAGCTCATCAACCGCCGGGAGGGCTCGCAGGTATTTTTGTCTAAGTTCAGGCTCCATATCCCCCCGTGTCACCATGCGGCAAGAAGGACAGGAACAATCTCCTGGGGATCGGTAACCCTGCGGAGGTTGGATTTCATGCCCGGGTCGTTCAGCGCCAATTTGGCCACTTCCAGCATATTCTCCCGGGGAATGCTGACCTGGGATAGCTTCTGCGGGAGGCCGGTTTTTTTCGTAAATTCTTCCACGGCTTGGACGGTCATCTCCCCGATCTGCAGATCGGTCTTCCCTTTCAGGTCCAGGCCGAAAGCTTCGGCTACTTGCCTATAACGGGGAGCGCTGAC
>DASPRR010000576.1:0-5103 GCA_035624375.1 Thermodesulfobacteriota bacterium
GTTCCGGTTGGGGGACCGGGTGCGCGTGCGCGTAGAGGCCGCCAGCCTGGAGCGCCGCCAGGTTGATTTCGGCCTGGTCCAATGATAAAAAATATTTATCCGCAGATTACGCAGATTTCGCAGAGAGTGCGAAGGCATCGATTGCTATACCATTTACCTTCAAGCTTATTAATGGAGGCGCATTTTATTTTTTGACGTTATGTAGGGCCTGATCCCCGATCAGGCCTAAAGTATCGGTGCGTTCGGGGAACGCACCCTACATTTAGGGCAAATTCATTTAATGCGTTTGTATTAAATTCTGTTATTACTTCTCGACTTTTTTACTTAAGGCACTTGAGGCACCTAAGTGCACTTAAGCACACTTTTAGTTGGTCACGGCTCTCCTGCGAAAATTAAATTATGGAAGTCATCTGGAAAGCGAAAGATTTCGGGCGGTCCTTCAAAAACCCGGTGCTCACTCTCGGAAATTTCGACGGGGTGCACCTTGGTCACCAGCGCATTTTCGAGCAGGTTCGCCGAAAAGCTAAAGAGATCAGTGGAGAGGCTATCGCCTATACCTTTGCTCCCCACCCTGTGCAGCTTCTGAAGCCGGGGCAAGAACCGTTTCTCCTTCTGCCCATAGCAGAAAGAATCCGGCTGATCGAGGAGGCGGGAATAGACGTGACCATCTGTGCCCCATTCACCCCCGAATTTGCGTCTCTGACCGCCGAGGAATTCGTGAGGGACATCCTGCATCGACAGATTAGAGTCCGCCAGGTTTACGTGGGCCAGAATACCTCTTTCGGCCGGGGCCGCACAGGAAGCGTCTCCCTGCTGAAGGAATTCGGGAAGCGCTACGGCTTTGTCGTTGAGGCCATGGAAGCGGTGGAGGTAAAGGGAACCCTGATTTCCAGCAGTCGGGTCCGCAGGCTCATTCGCCAGGGGGATATGCCCGGGGCTACGGAACTCTTGGGGCGTCCCCCGCTCCTGGTTGGAGAGGTCATCCACGGCTTTGGACGGGGCAGCAAGAAGCTGGGGTTCCCCACGGCGAATCTGAAGATCGATGAAGTGCTCGTTCCCCGACCGGGAATCTACGCAGTTTGGGTCGTTTACGAGGGTCAAAGGTTGCCAGGAGTGGCCAACCTAGGCTGGAACCCCACCTTCCAGGATCGGAAATTTTCTATCGAGGTTTATATCCTCAACTTCGACAAAGACATCTATGGGCAGCCTTTGCGGGTGGAATTCGTGGAACGCCAGCGCGACGAAGTCACTTTCCGGGGCCCCGAAGAGCTGATCGCCCAGATCAAAAAGGACGTTGAGCAGGCCAAGAGAATCTTAGGGATCGATTGAATCTCATTTCCAACAGAAGCCTCCTTTATATATTTCCCCCTTTATAAAAGGGGGGCGGGGGGGATTTCTGAGGGAACCATGCCCCGCTGCCGCCTCTGTAACCTCTCCTCAAATCCGGTTTCCAAAGAAATCGGTGTCTGCGCGAATTGTTTGAAATCGGAACCCGATGAGGCCATGCCTCTCGTCGTGGAGGCCCATCGGAAAAGCAGATCCGCCTATCACCTACCCGAAGCAGCCCCGAAAGCCGATCAGGGGATTCCCTGTAATCTCTGCGTAAATGAATGCCGGATTCCCGAAGGCGGATTGGGGTATTGCGGGTTGAGGCGGAACCAGGGAGGAAAACTCGCCGGGGTTTCAGCCGAAGAGGGAAAGCTCTCCTGGTATTACGATCCCCTGCCCACCAACTGCGTGGCCGACTGGGTATGCCCCGGCGGCACAGGGGCCGGGTTCCCCCAATATGCCCATTGCACAGGCCCGGAAAGAGGGTACAAAAACCTGGCCGTTTTCTTTCACGCCTGCACCTTCAACTGCCTCTACTGCCAAAACTGGCACTTCCGCGAGGAGACACTCAAGGCCCGCACGATTCCTGTGAGCCGCTTGGTTTCCGATGTGGATGAGAGAACCTCCTGCATCTGCTATTTCGGAGGGGACCCGGCGGCCCAGCTCCCCTTTTCCCTGACCGCCTCACGGAAGGCTTTGGCGGCGAAGCAAAAAAGAATCCTCCGCATCTGCTGGGAGACCAACGGGTCCATGCATCCCGGCTTGCTCGACGAGATGATCCAGATCGCTCTGGAATCGGGCGGTTGTATCAAATTTGATTTGAAGGCGTGGGACGAGAGCCTGCATAAGGTTCTTACGGGGACAACCAACCGAAGGACGCTGGAGAATTTCCGGAGGGCAGGAGAGAGATCCAGGACAAGGCCCGTTCCTCCCCCGCTCATTGCCAGCACGCTCCTGGTGCCCGGCTATGTGGAAGATGAAGAAGTGAGGTCACTCGCCCGGTTCATCGCCTCCGTCAACCCCGAAATCCCCTACAGCCTCCTGGCCTTTCACCCCCATTTTTACATGTCCGATTTGCCTTTTATCCTGAGATCAACCGCCGAAAGATGCTCCCAGGTTGCCCGGGAAGAGGGGCTTGAAAATGTGAGATTGGGCAACATTGGCTTACTTCGATAGCCTTGTTGAAAGAGTGTATGAGACCCGAGAAGAATTTGCTTTTTTTGAAAAATTCCATAAAATGAGCCTCATACTAGGCAATCTTCTTCTTTATTTTTCATCAACCTTGCCTTTGATGATTGAAGGGGGACGGAAGCATGGATGACAAGCAGGGTTATCTCGGCCACCGGAAGAGGTTGAGGGATCGATTCCATAAGGGGGGACCCGACGGGCTGCAAGACTATGAATTGCTGGAGCTCCTCCTGACCTATGCCATCCCCCGAAAGGATGTCAAGCCCTACGCCAAAGCTTTGATCAAGCGCTTCGGGAGCCTTGCCGGGGTCCTGGATGCGAGCCAGAAAGAAATAGAGGAGGTGGAGAAGATCGGCCCCATCTCTTCCACTCTCATCCGCCTGATCAAAGAAATCTGCGGTGCATACCTTGCCGAGAAGATCAAAGGAAGAGAGGTCCTCTCATCGCCACAGGCGGTCCTGGATTTCGCCCGGATGAAATTGTCCGGCCTCCCCCATGAAGCCTTCATGGTCATTTTTTTGGATTCCAAGAACCGGGTCCTCGATTTCAAGGTCCTGCTGGAAGGAACTGTGGATCGGGCGGTCATCTATCCGCGCCGGATTGTAGAAGAAGCCCTTTCCCGCCATGCCGCCGGGATCATCTTCGTCCACAACCACCCCAGCGGCGACGCCCAGCCGTCCCCGGAGGATAAGAACCTCACCCGGTCCCTGATGGAGGCCGCCCGTACCATCGACCTCCGGGTCCTCGATCATTTAATCGTCGGGAAGGAAGGGTATTGCAGCTTCGTCGAGTCACGCCTGATGCCGGGTTCTTAGGGGAAAAGGCTTTCGAGATTTGCTCGGGAGGCAGAGAATTCCGCTAGAGTCTAGGCTCTTGGATAAGATGTGGATAAAATGCAGGGTGGGTGGGTTCCCCGAATGGACCGATGTACTTCCCGATATGTCACAATATTTCAAAAATTCGCCATAGAGAAATAAGAAAGGCAGAATTTGATAACCCTGCCTTTCAACACACCCAAGGACTTTGAGAAAATTACCAACTAATACCCTTTGAGCTTAAATAATGCTGTGCCGTTCTAGACCCGAATTGGGCAGCCGTTTTATAATCCTCAAGGGCCTGCTGGTGGTCTCCAAGTTCTGCATAGGCAAATCCACGGTTAAGATAGGCCCTTGCATCTTTCGGGTTCAGCTCGATGGCCTTGTTATAATTCCTGATTGCCTGTTGGTGCTCTTTAAGTTCTTCGTAGGCAATTCCGCGGTTAACATAGGCCCTTGTATCCTTCGGGTTCAGCTCGACGGCCTTGTCATACTCTCTGATTGCCTGCTGATAGTCCCCAAGCATCCCGTAGGCAACTCCACGGTCCGTATACACCTCCTCTAGCCTCGGATTCAGCTCAATCGCCCTGTCGAAATCCCGGATTGCCCGCCGGTAGTCCTCCAGTCTTCCGTAGACACCTCCGCGGTGGTAATAAGTATTTGCATTTTTCGGGTCCAGTTCGATGGCCCTGGTAAATGCCTCCACCGCTTCTTGGTTCTTTCCAGAGGTTACTAATGCATATCCCCTATCCACCCAGTCTGTAGCACTTAATCTATTTATTGCTTCCTTGTATCCCCTCAAATCCAATTTCTCTGCTTTCGCTATGGCCCATTCTTTTTTTAGCTTTTCAACCTCTCCTAACGCCTCATCTGCTTTCTTTCTCGCTTCCTCCAGCTCTTTTGACTTCTGGCGGTCTTGGCGCAATTTGTTTATCGCTTTGGCCGCATCCTTTGGGTCTGCGGTTATCTTCGCCTTCAAAGAATAAGTCTTCCCATCCCACTTTTCATCAATAATCTCAGTGCTGACTATCCCGGCGGTGAGGATAACAATCTGGTCTTTGCTTAGGTGGAAATTTTTGACTTCGGTTTCGCTTTCGAGGTAAGTCCCCAATTTCTCTAAAAGGAGTCTCTTGACTTGTTCCAAGGCGATTACTCCACTCGATAGTTTGCTATCTACTTCACTTGCCTGATAGGTATATTCTTCGACAAAGACTTTTGTTTCCCCAAAAGCCAAATTTGCCATAAGAAAAAGGAACACCAGGGCAAGGATGATCCCCCTGGGATAGTTACTCAGAGTCCCCATTTCTATGCCTCCGATGTCCGTGTCTCATCCGCATAATCGAAACCCGACAATAAGCTTTGCTTACTTGTGGACCTTGCCGAATTGGCGAGTGGCCCACACCGCGCCCAGCCCTCCCAGCCCTAGTATGCCGAAAGCCCATCCCCAATTGGCGTATAATCGCTGCCCAGCAGGCAGGGCGTTGCTCCAGTCCAGGACTGCTCCGAAAGCCAAAGGTGCCACGGCTCCGGCACCGAACCCCATTAGGGACCTGAGGCCGAAAGCACTTCCCAGATAGGCAGTGTCTACCACCTCGGTCAAGGCCGCTGAGAAAATGGGAGAGTCTCCCAGCGCCGAAAACGCATAGATCATCCCAATCCCCATGACCAGCGCCAGAGGCCACCCGATGGACCACCCGAAGAGGAAGGAGCAGGCCATGCTGGTAGCCGCCAGAACCAGCATCACCCGGCCTCGGCCCAGCCGGTCCGATAG
>DASPRR010000599.1:0-2095 GCA_035624375.1 Thermodesulfobacteriota bacterium
GACCGGGTTCGAATACACCCTGAACTACTATATCATCAAGGACATCAACGCCCCTCTCCTTTACATCACCCTGACCCGGGGGGCTCACCTTCTCACTGCCATGGATGTGCATCTGGAGGACAACCATCCTTCCATCAAGTCCATGATCCTGGAACATCGCAAAGACCAGGGACCTTTGCGTATCCGGATGAAACACCTCCCCGAGTCGAAGATTCGGGAGATCGAAGACATCCTCTTTACCACCGAGCGCCCGGTGCAGGAGCGCTTCTATCAGGGCCGGGGAGTAAATTTCCGGACCGGGGATATCGAACTCTGGCCTACGGAGTATTACCTCTGCGGAGGTCACGGCATGACCGGAATCTTCGTGAACGAAAAGGCCGCCACCACCCTCCCCGGGCTCTATGCCGCGGGAGACGTCTCCCTGGTTGCCCGAGGGCACCTGAGCGGGGCCTTTGTCTACGGCGAGATCGCCGCCGAAGAATCTTCTGAATACTCCCGAAAAAATCCCCCTGTCCGGGGAGTCGAGACGCCGGGCCTGACCAGACTGAAAATGGACCTCCTCCAGCGTATGGAACAGAAAGGAGGGGAGGTTTCCGTCGAGGAGTTTGAATATAAAGTGAGGCGACTGATCAGCGACTACGTGACCCCGCCCAAGAATGCCTACAAGCTGAATATGGCCCTCTGGTGGATGGATCGGTTCCGGAAAGAAATCCGGGAGAAGGTCCGGGTCCGCAATATCCACGATCTCTTCAAGGTCCTGGAGGTGGAAAACATCATCCTTTGCGCCAGTCTTTCGGCCACCGCTTCCCTGGAGCGTAAAGAAAGCCGGTGGGGGTTCTGGCACTATCGGGCCGATTTTCCCAAGAAGGACGATGAGAACTGGCGCAAACACATCATGCTAAGCACGGGGGGAGATCCCGAAGAGGTCCGGGTTTCCCACCGCCCCATCGCCAGGATGCAGTGAGGAGAAAACATGGATTTCAATCTGCTCACCAGCCTGAATGACAATATACGGATCGATCGGAATAAGTGCACGGCCTGCGGACGTTGCGTAGAGGTGTGCGTTCTGGATAACCTGCGGTTACAGCTTTCTCCCTGCCGCCAGGCCTGCCCCCTGGGGATGAACTGCCAAGGGTACATCCATCACCTAGCCCAAGGGAAAATGGACAAAGGACTGGAAAAGGTCCGGGAGGCCGTTCCCTTCGGCGGCATCCTGGGAAGGATTTGCTCCCGGCCCTGCGAAGCGGTCTGCAACCGGGTCAAAGTGGACCAGCAGCCGGTGGCCATCCGCGATTTGAAACGCTACCTAGCCGACCAAGAAGCCGGGGACTGGGCTCCCCCCCGCGCGCCGGAGAGGCCGCAGAAAGTCGCCGTGGTGGGTGCCGGACCGGCTGGATTAACGGCGGCCTTTTACCTCCGTTCCTGGGGATTCCAGGTTACCCTCTACGACAGGGAATCGGCTCCCGGGGGACTCATGCGATGGGCCATCCCTGAATTCCGGCTCCCGTCGGAGGTTTTCAACCGGGAACTCGGTTTCCTTAAGGATATGGGGATTGATTTCCAAGGAAACCGGACCCTGGGAAAAGACCTGGACCTGGGAAAATTAGAAGAGGAATGCGGTGCCGTCCTTCTGGCCCTGGGAGCTTACGGACAGACCCGGCTGGGAGTGCCGGGAGAGGAGGCTCAGGGGGTCCTGCAAGCCCTGGATTTCATGAAAAACGTACGGGAGAAGAAACCGCCCCGGGTAGGACCGAGGGTGATCGTAGTGGGAGGGGGCAATGCCGCCGTGGACGCGGCCCAGACCGCCCTGCGCCTGGGGGCCCGGAAGGTCCATCTGGTCAGCCTGGAAAAGAGGGAGGAAATGCCCGCCTTCCGCTGGAGTGTTGCCGAAGCCGAGGAAGAGGGAGTCGACATCCAAAACGGCTGGGGACCCATGAGATTCCGGATGAATGGGAAGAAGCTTGCGGGGGTCAGCTTCAAGAAATGCGCGGCGGTCTTTGATCCGCAAGGGATAATCTCCCCCAGCTACGATGAGAAGACAACCCTGGACCTGCCTGCAGACACGGTGATTCTGGCGGTGGGACAGAGGGCTGAA
>DASPRR010000604.1:0-5527 GCA_035624375.1 Thermodesulfobacteriota bacterium
CTGACTCAGGTGGAACCAAACGGATTAAAGGCATCAAAAAATCTGAATATCGAAATCCGAAACAAATTCAAAAAGTTCAAAAACAGCAAACCAAGAAAAAACATTTGAATTTGGAACATTCGGATTTGTTTCGGAATTCGGATTTCGTGCTTCGAATTTGGGATTTTCTTATGTGGGATGCTGGAACAGCATCCGGTCCACCATTTCGCAGAGGACATGGCCGACGGTGATATGCACCTCCTGAATCCGGGGGGTGACCGGGGAGGCCACAATCAGGGCGATATCTACCCCCTTGGCCAATTCCCCCCCGTCGTTGCCGGTGAGGCCGACGGTTTTCAGGCCCATTTCTTTGGCCACTTTAACGGCTTTGATGACATTGGCCGCGGAACCGCTGGTGGAGATCCCGATGGCCACGTCTCCCTCTTTCCCCAGGGCTTTGATCTGCTTGGCAAAGGAGTCCACGTACCCGTAGTCGTTGCTGATGCTGGTCAGGACTGAGGTGTCGGTGGACAAGGCCAAGGCGGGCAGCGGGGGTCGTTCGATGAGGAAGCGGTTGACGAATTCCGCGGCGATGTGCTGGGCATCGGCGGCGCTCCCCCCATTGCCGAAGAGGAGGACCTTTTTGCCGCCTTTGAAGGCTTCTACGATCATCCGGACCACCTGGATCAGAAGCTCGGCGTTCTGCCGGACAAAACGCAGCTTGAGGTCGGCGCTTTCCCGGAAGATCTGGGCGATTTCCTCTTTCATTCCCAAACCCCTTGCTTCGAGTTCCGGGTTTCGGGTTTCAGGTTCAAAATGCGACCCCGTCTAACTGCCCTAACCCGGAGCCTGCAACCGGAACCCGGGAATTTTCAACCCGGAACTCGAAACTGGGAATTTCATTTCTTATGATCTCTCGGGCTCGATCCTGCATCCGCTGGAGAACGGACGGTTCCAGGGGCGCCGCTTCCCTCAGCCGAGGGTCGAGGGTCTCCCGGGGGTTGAAGTTCTGCAGGGTATACCGGGCCGCGCCCCGAATTCGGCGGGCGATGGCGTAAATCTCTTCTTCCTCCAGTAAGCATGGAACCACGGTGGTGCGAAATTCATAATCCACATTCCCGCGGAGTAAGAGCCGGACACTGGCCCGGACCCTCTCCATGCGCTCATCACTGAATGAAACGCCGGTCAGGGCGGAATACCGGTCCGCTTCCAGGGGGGCTTTGAGGTCCATGGCCACATAATCCAAAAGCCCCTGGCGCAGGAGGCTCTCCAGAATTTCCGGATGGGTCCCGTTGGTGTCCAGCTTGATCGCTAAGGGTTCTCCAGAAGAAGTCAAATTCCGATTCGACTTCAGCTCTTGGATCAACGGCAAGAGCCAGGGATGGAGGGTGGGCTCCCCTCCGGTCAGACAGACCCCATCGATCCACCCCTTTCGTTTCCGCAGGCTCTCCAGGATGGTTTCCCAGGGAAAATCATCATAGGCCTCGGGCCGGCGGACCAGTTCGTGGTTATGGCAAAAGGGGCAGCAGAGATTGCAGGAGGGGAGGAAGAGGACTGAGACGACTTTCCCGGACCAATCGGAAAAAGAAGTCTCAAGGAACCCCTTGACTGGATAGTTCATGATAACTTACGGCTTTCAGCGATCAGCTTGCAGGGGCGGTTCGCGAACCGCCCCTACAGACTAAACGCTGACCGCTAGAAGGTAGTTCTTGATTCGGATGGCCCCGGTAATGGAAGAGGAATCATCCAAAACCAGGATCGGGAGCTGAGTTTCGGCCACCGAGACCAGTTCATGCCAGGCCAGGTGGGCCAAGGAATCAGGGTTGTGCGGACCCAGGACTTCTTCGGTAATCCCTAGCTTTTTCAAGTCCACGCTCTTTTTTACAAACTCGCATTTCTGGCAGCCTTCCTTGGTAAAAAGGGTCAATTCCTCCACCTCCATTCAAAATTTATCGGGATGCAGATATACGCAGGTGAAGGCAGAGAAATAAATAAACTTAAGCCCTTTTCTTAAGACCCTGAAAATCTGCGTTCATCTGCGTCCCATCTTATTGAGGTTAAGCTGCCAGGCCCGCCGCGCCGGCCTGGCCCCGCCCAATCGAGGCCGGTCCCTGGTTCGAAACGGGGACGGTGAAGTATTCTCCGCTCCGGTAGCGGTCCCGCAGCTCACCCAGTTTCCCTTTGTTCCAGCCCGAGACTTTGGTGAAATACCCCGTGATCCGGGTGATTCCTTCCACTTCGGCGGAACCGCAATAGGCACACTGACTGCTCAGACCGCGGGCCGTTCGCCCGCAGGTGGTGCACGTGGTGAACTCGGGAGAGAAGGCGATCTGGTCGTTCTGCGAATGTCGGAAGACTTTGATCACAAAGTTGGCCAGAGATTCACTGGAAGGCCGGCTCTCTCCCAGCCAGATGTGGGTCAGGGAACCGGCCTCGATCAAGGGGTGGAAGAGACCTTCCTTGCGGACCCGGTCGATGGGATTCAAAACCGTCCCCACGTTGAGATAGGTGGAGTTGGTGTAATAAACCTCTCCCCGGGAGAGGTCTCCCTTAACCACCGAGCCCGAGAGGGGAGAGAAAGCCTGCAGGTCCAACTTGGCAAAACGGTAGGCCGTGCTCTCGGCCGGGGTCTGTTCCAGGACGAAGCGCATATTGTACTTCTGGCTCATGCGGTCGGCCAGGAGTTTCATATAGGCGATCACCTTCAGGCCGAATTTCAGGGTGTCATCTGACTCATGGAGCTGTTCCTTCCGGTGCACCTGGATCATTTCGTTCAGGCCCACCATGCCGATCAGGAAGGTAGCCCGGTGCATGCGCAGGTAGGGCTGCCCGTCTTTCTTCATGGTGAGAAGGGCCAAAGGCCCGCTGTCCCCCAAGGCCAGAAGGCGTTCCAGGAAGGCCTTCTTTTCCAGATGGGCCCGGACCGCCAGATGGAGGGACTCGTTGATCTTGGCGAAGAGTTTGGTGTCGTCCCCTCCGCACTGGTAAGCGATGCGGGGAAGGTTCAGGGTGACGTTCTGCAGGGCGCAGTACCGCATTCGCCAGGGGTAGTTGGCATCTTCCAGGTCCGATTTTTCCAGCTTGAAGCTCAGCCGGCAGCACTCGGAGACCTTGGCCGTGTTCCCTCGGTCGAAGACGAAATAGGTGTTTCCCCTTTCGGAGGCCACGTCACAGATGTGATGGAGGAAGTCCATGTGTCTCGAGGTCTGGAAGAATTTTTCGGTGATGTGCACCAGGGGTTTGGGGAAGAAGAAAGGCCGGCCCACGCCGTCCCCTTCCCGGAAGACATCGAAGAGAGCCCAGACGAAGCGCTGGGATTGATCCAGGTATTGCCCGTAGGTCTTGCCAGTGAACTCTCCGTTGGGGCCGATGGCCATGACCTTCTCGAAGTGCTTGGGGACTTCCCAGTAGAGGTTGATGTCCGTGAAAATGGCCTGTCCTCCGCGGGCCACGGCCTGCTGCGAGAATTCGTAGATGAGCATCTGGGCCAGCTGCTTTACCTCCCGGTCGCTTAGGGTGTCCAGGTAGGGGGCGAAGAAAAGGTTCACTGCATCCCATCCGATAGCCCCGGCAAAGTTGCTCTGGAGGGCGGCGGCGAATTTCACCATGTGGGCCAGAAGAACTTCGGGATGTTTGGCCGGCTTGGCCATGGACAGGGAATTGGGCAGGCTGAGGCCGAACTTCTTGATGTACTCGAGGGACTGGCCCGAGCAGTACGGACGGTCGATAAAGCCCAGGTCATGAAGATGCAGGTCCCCCCGCATGTGGGCGTCGCCGATCTCCTGGGAGAAAACATTGAGCAGGGCGTATTCCTTCTTGATCCGCTCGGCCAGAGTCAGATTGGTGGCCTCCGGCCCGTGGGGGACGTTGGCATTTTCCCGGTTGGGGTGGAGAATGAGCTGATCCACGTCGTAGAGGGGGACCCCCAGGCGGGTGTGCATCTTGCGGGCTTCCTCCAGCCCGTACTCGGTGAGCTTGGCATCCACCAATTCCCGAATCAACGGAGCTGTGACCAGGGAAATCTTGGAGGCCAAGATCATTTCCTCCACTTCTCGGCTTATGCGCTCGGCCGTATCCCCGTCGATGGTCGTTTCCCGGAGGAGTGCTTCCACGATCCTCTGCCGATTCCAGTCCGAGAGGGTTTCCGCAGAAGTGCGGACAAAGAGGGCCATGTCAGTGGTTTCATTTCTGAAATTTGCAGGTTCAAGAGAGCTGGTGGAAGGGACACCCTGTTTACCCATCCCGCCATCGCCGGGAGGATGGCTTTTTAGGGGTTCACCCATGGCTTCCTCTGGGGATTCGGCCGATTGAGTTCCGCTCTGATGAACCTGAGAGTTTCCTAACCCCATTCAACCCCTCCTTGTTCACAGCTTATTTTTTAAAAAAATTATGGAACTGAGAACCTTTCCTTAATAAGAAGCTTTAAAAAATAGAATTACCGGCCAGGAGAAAAGCGAGGTCCCATCTTTGTGGGGAAATATATTGTGCTTTAAGAATTATTAACCACTATATATAGTGGTTGTCAAGGGAAATTTATGCTTCCGCGGAAAAAATTTAAAACTAATTAAAATTGTTCAATAATTCGATGCATGGGGAGATTAATTGGAGATTAATCTCCGAATATGTTGGGGCTAAGAATGGTCACGCCACTAGATATTGTGCCGGTTATAAAAGGACCCAGAGATGGGGCGGGGAAAACAGTCCCCTCAGGTTCAATTGGATTTTCGAGCCTGAGGGGAAGAGGAAGGTTGATGATAGGGCTTACAGAGAGTGGGCGATTTTAAAAGTAAGGTCTCCCAGAAGATTGGTGTAGCTCCCCAGTTCGTTATCGTACCACCCGTAGATGACCGCCTGGGTGACTGGAATTTCGGCTATGCAGGCTCCCTCCTCGGTTTTCAAATCAACGCTTTTGAGCTGGGGGACCTTGGCCAAGTCGATGCAGATTTGGGCGGTGCGGGTGTGATTTTCCGATCCTTCGATGATCGCCGCCGCGCGGGGATTGCCAATGATGTCGGAGGAGACATTCTGCCTTTCACTGTACAGGAGATATTCCTTCATGTACCCCTCCGAGGCCTTCTGGTAGACCTGATTGATCAGCTCCCGCTTGATGGGGTGTTCTATGCTTTCATCCTCCAGGGTCACCACCAGGACGATCAGGGACCCGGTGCTGGTGGGAATCCGCACCGATTCGGCGATAAACCCGATGCGTTTCATCTCCGGAATAACCAGGGCCAGGGCCTTGGCCGCTCCAGTGGAGGTGAGAATGATGTTGTTCATGATAGACCGGTTTTTGCGGAGGTCCTTGGACTTGGCGTCGGGCAGCCTATCCAGGACCTCTTGGGACCCTGTGGCCGCATGGACCGTGACCATGGAGGCGGTGAGGATCTTGTCCGCACCGAAATAATCCAGGAGGGGCTTGACCATGAAGGCCAGGCAGGTGGTGGTACAGGAGGCGCCGGAGATCATCCGGTGCTGTTTAGGGTCGAAGTGTTCGTCGTTGATGCCCATGACCACGGTTACTGCATCAGCGGGCATTTTGACCCCCTTT
>DASPRR010000618.1:0-9068 GCA_035624375.1 Thermodesulfobacteriota bacterium
TTCAGCAGGATCGGTTCTGGCCCAGGGCAAGTATCCCACCAAAGCCATTGATATCATCGTTCCCTATGCTCCCGGCGGCGGGACCGACATCATGTATCGAAATATCGAGAAAATCATCAGCCAGTACAAGCTGGTTTCCCAGCCGGTCAACATCGTAAACAAACCCGGGGGAGGGGGGTCGATCGGAAAAGCCTTTTGCCTTTCCCGCCCGCCGGATGGCTACTCCTTCACGTGCTTCGACCTGGGAACCGTGTCTCATCAGATCGACGGGAAAGCCAAATGGGACTACCGCAAGGATTTTTCCTACATTGCCAGGATCGTCAGCGATATCAACCTGATCATCGTTCGAACCGACTCGCCCATCAACAATGCCCAGGATTTGGTGGAAACTGTTAAGAAAAAAGGACCCAAATCGGTATCCATCGGGGGCACCGCGATCGGGGGCCCGGATCAAATCGGCCACTTCGTGCTCAACAAGGCCACCAAGCAGCAGTTCAACTACGTTCCTTACAACAGCGGCGGGGAGGTGGTAACCAACCTCCTGGGAGGGCACATCGATGCCGCCTGGGCCAACCCCAACGAGTGCATCGGCCAGCTGGAGGCCAAGCAGGTCAAAATCGTCGGGGTGTGCACCGAAAAGCGGTCGCCCATGTTCCCCAACCACCCGACTTTCCGGGAGCAGGGGTATGATGTGATCAGCGTCCAGACCCGCTCTATGGTCGGCAGGGCCGGGATCCCGAAAGAAGCAATCGATTATTGGGTGGCGATCCTGGACAAGGTCCGGAATACGCCGGAATGGAAGAATTTCTTGAAGACCAGCCTGCTGGATGACGGCTGGCTGGTGAAGGAAGAATTCTTCAAGGATGCGGAAAACGACTACAACATGGTCAAACCGATCATGGATGAACTGGGACTTTCCAAAAAATAAGTTACGAGTTTCAGGTTGCAAGTTTCAAGTTAAGGGTTCCTGGCCTTGGACCTTGCGCCTTTTTTGGTTTGAAAAGTTGAATGAAAAATAAAGATTTCTATAGCGGGTTGATCCTGCTGATCTTGAGCGGGACGATCTTCGTTCTTATCCTCAGGAGTCCGGCTCCCCCGGACTCCTCAGGCCCAGGTCCCTTTTTCCTGCCCTTTATTTCCGCATTAGTCATTGCCGGCCTGTCAATTGCTCTTTTGCTCCAAAGCCAAAAACAACCGGAGACGGGGGCAGCGGCACCCCAAACAAAGCGGATGTGGAACAGGCTCATCTGGATTGTGGTCTGGTGCTTTGCTTATGGATTCAGCATCGAGAAATTGGGTTACCTGTTATCGACGGGGGTGGTTACTTTTGCCTTGTTGGCCTATTTTAACCGGCGGAAATGGATTCTCAACCTGCTCTTCTCCCTGTTTACCCCTATTTCCATCTATATTTTATTCGACACTCTGCTAAAAGTTCCCTTGCCCAAAGGCTGGTTTGGGTTCTGACGGAGGGGGCCTTGGAAATCCTGCATAACCTTTTGTACGGATTCACGGTCGCCCTTTCCCCCGCGAACTTTCTCTACTGCTTCCTGGGTGTCTTCATCGGAACCATCGTCGGCGTTCTGCCGGGGCTGGGGGTCATGAACGCGGTGGCCATTCTTATCCCCATGACCTTTGGGATGAACCCCACGGCAGCCATGATCATGTTGTCCGGAATTTATTATGGGGCCATGTACGGGGGGTCTACCACGGCTATCCTGATCAACACCCCCGGTGAAGCGCCTGCGATCATGACCACATTGGACGGTTACCAGATGGCCCTTCAGGGAAGGGCCGGCCCGGCCCTCGGCATCGCTGCTTTTGGATCTTTCATCGCCGGGACTTTTGCCACGGTCATGCTCATGGTCCTGGCCGAACCCCTGGTGAAGGTAGCCTTGAGCTTCGGCCCGACCGAATATTTTTCCATGCTCATTCTGGCCCTCTGCACCCTCGGGGGCCTGATGGGGGAATCGGTCATCAAAGGTCTTCTCATGGCCGCCTTCGGAATTTTTCTTGGCACCGTGGGAATCGACCCGGTAGCCGGGGTGGACCGGTTTACATTCGGAATCCCCGATTTTATGGACGGAATCGGCTTTCTTCCCGTGGCCATCGGGCTCTTTGCCATTGCCGAGGTTTTGCTCACAGCCGAAGTGGAGATGATGAGGCCCGTGGTAGAAAAGATCAAAGGCCTGCTGCCCTCTTTAAAAGACTGGATGGAGAGTAAATGGGCCATAACCCGGGGGACGGTGATCGGATTTTTGATCGGATGCATGCCCGGAGGGGGCGCCACCCTGGCGTCCGTCGTTTCTTACCTGGTTGAGAAAAAATTCTCCAAAAACCCAGAGAGGTTCGGCAAGGGAGCCATCGAAGGGGTCGCCGGGCCAGAATCCGCCAACAACGCCGCCAGCGGTGGCGCCATGGTTCCTCTCTTGACTCTGGGTATTCCGAGCACGGGAGTCTCCGCGGTTCTCTTGGGTGCCCTGATGCTCTACGGACTGCGCCCCGGTCCGCTTCTTTTTCAGAATAGCCCGGAGCTGGTGTGGGGGCTCATCGCCAGCCTTTACATAGGCAATTTTCTCCTCCTCCTCATTAATCTTCCCCTGATTGGCATCTGGGTAAGGATGCTGAAGGTTCCCTTTCCCCTTCTTCTTCCCTTCATCCTGGTCATCGCCATCACCGGGACCTATGCCACGAACAACAGTGTGACCGAGGTTTACGTCACCCTGGTCTTCGGGGTGATCGGATATTTCATGAAACACGCCGATCTTCCCGCAGCCCCGGTGATCATGGGGATTGTCCTCGGTCCTCTGCTGGAAACCCACTTCCGCCGGGCTCTGATTATCTCCAATGGCTCCTACGCCACTTTTTTCACCCACCCCGTCTCCGCCATTTTTCTGTGCGCGGCCGTTGTTTCGATTCTTTATCCGCTCATCAAATGGGGAATAAAAAGGAAGAACGTCACGCCCGAGGCGTAACTCAAGGATCGCCGCGCCTTGGTCGCGGCTTGAGGAGCGGCCCGAAGGGCCTCGAGGATCGACCCTCCTGCGGCGGGCCTTGAGGATCGCTTCGCTTGAGGCAAATGCCAAAAAGTTCTAGCCTCAAGGGCGAAGCCCGGCCCTAGAGTCAAGCCGGAGGCTTGACGGTCCTCAAGGGAGCGCAGCGACCGATCCCTAAAGCCCCTTGGGCCGATCTTTCCAGGTTGAATTTCATCCCTGACTATGTGATACTGAATTAAAAAAAGCGAGGTTTGAAGGATGGGCCTGATCCGTCTTCTTTTCACGAATCCATTCGCTTTTCTTCTGCTCATCATCCCCCTTCTCTACTCCATCATCATCCATGAGCTGGCCCACGGGTGGGTAGCGAACAAAATGGGGGACTCCACGGCGAAATGGCTGGGGAGGCTCACCCTTAACCCGATGAGACACCTGGACCCCATCGGGACCCTGATGCTCTTCTTCTTCGGCTTCGGCTGGGCCAAACCCGTTCCGGTGAACTTCAACAACCTCCACGACCCCCGCAAACGATTGGATCTGGTTTCCGCGGCTGGAATCATTGCCAACACCCTTCTCGCTTTTTTCGCTCTCCTCATCCTCCGGGTGTTCAATCCTGCCCCCTTCGGGGCCATCTCCACCTTCCTGATTTACATGGCCCAGATCAACATCATGCTGGCGGCCTTTAATTTGATTCCCATTCCCCCGCTCGACGGTTCCAAGATCCTCATGGGGTTCTCCTCCCCCCAATTTCAATACACCCTGGCCCGTCTGGAACCTTACGGTTTTTTTATCATCATTGCCCTGCTCTACCTGAACATCCTGAACCCGCTCATCGCCCTGTTCGAATGGATCATCACCGGAATCATCAGCCTCCTGCTTCCTTGAACGGACCCGGGTGAGGGAGGAATGGCCTGGACGTTTACAGTCCTCGGCGGCGGTCAGGAAATCGGAGCCAATTCCTATCTCTTAAGCCTTTCCGGGGTGCCCCTCCTCCTGGACGCCGGTCTCCATCCCAAAAAATACGGGTTCGAAAGCCTACCTGATTACGACGGAATCGAACGGGAGCTGGAGGCTATTTTCATAACCCACGCCCACCTGGACCACGTGGGGTCCCTGCCGGTCATCAACCACCGCCATCCCCAGGCTCCCGTTTTTGCAACCCTCCCCACGAAAGATATCGCCCTGCGGATGCTGCACAATACCGTAACGGTGATGAATATCTTCCGGGAGGAAAAAGGGCTGATGGAATATCCCTTCTTCGACCATGAAGACCTCTGGCCTCTCGAAGGGGAAATTATGGGACTGGATTATAGAATCGCGCGGAGTTCATCCGCCCCGGGAAAACAGATTTACAGCGAGCAGCTGCATCTACGGGGGGGGATTCAGGCCCGTTTTTTGCCCGCGGGACATGTCCTGGGAGCGGGGGGAATTCTCTTCCGCCAGGGGAGGCGCTTCCTTTATTACACGGGGGATATTTCTTTGCAAGCGCAAGTCCTGATTCCCGGAGCGGTCCTCCCGGATGAGAGGATCGACACTCTGATCCTGGAGTGCACCTACGGCAATGACCCTGCATACCATTCTCGGAACCGTCATCAGGAGGTCGAGTCTTTCGCGCGGGAAGCGGCATCGATTCTCGCCGCGGGAGGCTGCATACTCATCCCCGCCTTTGCCCTCGGGAAGACCCAGGAGCTATTGTGCGTCATCTATCAACTGATGCGCAACGGGTCCATCCCTTCGGTCCCCCTCTTCATTTCCGGGCTGGGGAAGAGCATCACCGAGATTTACCAAGACCATCGGCGTTATCTTAGACCCCAGGCCTCCATTTTGAGCTTCGACCTCTTCTCCGTCCTGGGATACCTGGACGATCTCTCCATTCAATCCCTTCTTCAAGAACCCTGCATCATCGTGGCCACCAACGGCATGATGGTGGAGAACACGCCCTCAGCCCGGATCGCCCGCTGGATGGTCCAGGATGAACGGCATGGAATTTTCTTCTGCGGTTATATTGATCCGGATACCCTGGGCTACCGGGTATTCCATGCTGCCATCGGCGATGCTCTTTCCTTTTCCCCCGAGGGGGAACCGGTGACCGTAAAAAACCCCCACATACGGCGGTTCTATCTCTCCTCCCATGCCGACCGGTATGAACTCCTGGAGGTTGCGCGCAGGATCAAGCCCTGCAATGTCGTCTTAATCCACGGGGAAAAGGAAGGAATCGAGTATATGCAGAGAGAGCTGGAAGGGGAGTTTCAGGTTTTGATCGGGGAGAGGGGGAAGACGATCGCATTAGATTAGTTTCGTGTTCCGGGTTTCGGGTTAATAAAAAGACACTTACTAAGGAGTCCATTATAGTCTAAACATCGTTGATTAGAGGACGTTGCCTTTTTAAAACCTCGAACTGGACTCCGGCTTTCTCCGGAGTGACGAATTACAGAAAGGCCTGATCCTTTGTTGTCATTCCGGCGGAAGCCAGAATCCAGGATCAATCAAAGAAAAATACCTATCCACATAATGATGGCCTCATTATTAAAGCCATTTCTAGCCTTCGTGAAACCCGGAAGCTGAAACTCGAAACCCGAAACTATAGTTTCTTGAGGGCTTTGGACAGTCGTTTCAGGACTTCGTCCTTTCCCAGGATCCTCATCACCTCATAGATTCCGGGGCTGACTGATTTTCCGGTGAGGGCCACCCGGACAGCCTGAGCAAGAGCCCCCAGCTTCATATTTTTCTGGGCGACGATCTCCTTGAATATTTCTTCCAGGGATTTCTCGTTTACTTCGGCAACGGATTCCAGCCTGCCCAGGAATATCTCCATCGGTTCTTTGATGGCCGGAAGGAGATGCTTCCTTTCCGCTTTTTCGTCCACCTGGAAATCATCCCGGAGGTAGAACTCCGCCATGTCGGCCATCTCCACCAGGGTCTTGGACCTCTCCTGGAGGGTTTTCACGATCTCCACCAGCCAGCCCATGGACCTGGGCTTCAGCCCTTTCCTTTCCAGGAAGGGGAGGAGCAGCTCGGCCAGGGTCTCCGGCTTTTCCTGGCGGATGTAAACCCCATTCAGCCAGTTGAGCTTTTCCGGGTTGAATACGCCCGCCGATTTCCCCACGTTCTCGAGGGAAAATTTTTGGATCAGTTCCCCCATGGTAAACACTTCCTGATCCCCGTGAGACCAGCCCAGACGAACGAGGTAATTCACCAGCGCCTGAGGCAGATATCCCATGTCCTTGTAGGCCATCACCGAGGTGGCGCCATGGCGTTTGGAGAGCCGGGCCTTATCCGCGCCCAGGATCATGGGCACATGGGCGAATTGAGGCAGAGGGTATCCAAAAGCCTGGTAAAGGAGAATCTGCCGGGGGGTGTTATTCACGTGGTCGTCCCCCCGAATCACGTGGGTGATTCCCATGGTGGCGTCGTCGACCACCACGCTGAAGTTGTAGGTAGGCCATCCGTCGCTGCGCAGGATGACCAGATCATCCATCTCCGCGTTCTCAAATTCCACCGTCCCCTTGATCAGGTCGGGGAGAACGGTCTTTCCCTCCTGGGGGGCTCTGAAACGGATGGCCGGGCTTCGGCCGGGGACAGGCGCCTGCAACCCCCGACAAGTCCCGTCATATTTGGGTTTTCGTTTCTCCTGAAGGGCTTTCTGGCGCTTTTCTTCGAGTTCTTCAGGGGTGCAGTAGCAGTAATAGGCCTTATTCTCGTGGAGGAGCCGCTCGGCGTGCTCCCGGTACATGGCCATCCGGTCCGTCTGGTAGACCGGTCCCTCATCCCAGTCCAACCCCAGCCAGGTCATCCCTTCCAGGATGGCGTCAATGGATTCCCTGGTGGAACGGACCTGGTCCGTGTCTTCGATTCGAAGAATAAATCTTCCCCCCCGGTTCCGGGCGAGCAACCAATTAAAAAGAGCGGTCCGGGCCCCTCCGATGTGCAGGAAACCAGTGGGGCTGGGGGCAAAACGCAAGATCACCTGGCTCATTATTTTCTCCTGCGGTCCTTTTTCATTTTATCTTAGCTTTTCGGCACCTTAGGGTCAAGAGGGATAATATCGCCCGGCCCTTCGGGCCTCGAGTCATGCCAAAGGCATGAGGGTCTTCGAATCCCCTCGGGGGGCGGGATAGTCCTCAATCGCTGGTGGTTACTTTTTTTAAATTTTTTTATTGACAGGATTTTTTGTTCGGCGTACTATAAATTTGGATGAGTCGGATGGTAGTTTTGGGAAACAGATAAATCGGCCATTGGTTTGGTTTTCGTACTCCAAAACCCAATGGCCTTTTTTGTTTGGCCGAAGCGATATCCTGACTTATTCTAGAAGCATGAAGCAGAAGGGAGGGATATCGCTGTGGGTGAAGGACAGGTAAAATGGTTCAACGAAAAGAAGGGTTATGGCTTCATCCAGCAGGAGAATGGACAGGACCTATTCGTCCATTACACTGCTATTCAAGGTGACGGCTTCAAAACCCTTGCCGAAGGCCAGAAAGTCCGCTTCGAAGTCGAAGATACCCCCAAGGGGCCCAAGGCCAAAAACGTCCAGGTCATTCAGTAATTTTTAAACCTGGCATGATCTAAAACGGCACCTCGCGATCCGCAGGGTGCCGTTTTTTTCTCCTCAAAAAAAATCCCGGCATAGCCCGGGATTTTCAAGAATCGGGGATAAGGGGAAAAAATCAAGCTTCCTCTTCCTCCGCACTGGATGAGTAAGCAAGCCCTCGAAGGTTAAGGTCTTCTTCCTCTCTCTTCTGCAAGGTCATTTCCTTTTCCAGCTTGGCTTGGCAGGAAACGCAAAATCTCGCCAGGGGCATGACCTTCAGGCGTCCCGCCCCGATTCGTTCTCCGCACTCTTCACAATCCCCATAAGTGGCGTCTTTGAGTTTTTCCAGGGCTTCGTTGATGGCCAGCAGTTTTTCTTTATCTCTGCCGGAAAGGAGAAGGGAAAGCTCCCGATCCCGTTCATCGCCGGCCTGGTCGATCAGGTCTCCGATGTCGGATTGGGAAATTAGAGCTTCCGGAATGGGGTTTTCGGAAATTCCGCTAAGCAGCTTTTCCCGCATCTCCAGCAGGGTCTTCCTGATTTCTTCCTTTTCATCTTTCGCCTTGGGAACAGCCATCCTTTCCGCAGGCTTCACAGCCTTGATCATAGTTCTTTCCTTCTTCCGCAATACCTTTTTCTGGGCCGCCTTTTTAACGGGCCTTTTAGGCGCCTTTTTCTTCTTGAGGGTTGGGACCGGCTTTTTGGCCGAGCCGCTTTTTTTCTTCTTGGATTTCGCGGTCGCCATGGCGGGGTTCCTCCCTTTCCGAGAAAGATGAACGAATTTTCTCTATTAAGGGAACATAATCTACCGTTTTTCCCCCGGTTGTCAAGAATAAAAATCAAATTTCCGGGAAAAATAAACCGGCTCCCGCCGAAAATCGAAGGCCAGTCAAAAAACTCTTTCTCCCCATCGGCTGGTGGGGGGAAAATCTTCAATTTTCCGGAGGAGCTAGTGAAGCTTCAGGCCGGCCCGAGGATTTCTCCGAAAAGGTCGTAAGGCCCTGCATCCTGGATTCGCACATCCACCATATCCCCGGCACGAGCTCTTCCCTTCGTCAGGAAGGTGACTCCATCGACCTCCGGGGCCTGCCCCTGAGTTCTTCCTTCCCACAGAAATTCAGGAGAACTGCCGGGCCGTTCCACCAGGACCGGAAGGCGGGAACCGATCAAGGCCTTTTGCTTTTTCAGAGAAATTCTCTTCTGCAGGCGCATGATTTGGCGGGAACGTTGAAGTTTGATTCGGTCCTGAACCTGGTCTTTCAAAGCCGCTGCCGGAGTCCCTTCCTCCGGGGAATAGGAAAAAACTCCCAGGCGGTCGAATTGAGCCTCCTGGACAAATTCCAGAAGGCGACGGAAGCTCTGTTCCGTCTCGCCGGGGAAGCCCACGATCAGAGAGGTGCGGAGGACCACTCCGGGGATTTCCCTTCGAACCCAGTCGATGAGGTCCGGCATTCCTCTTTTCAGCGGGGGACGGTTCATGGCCTTCAGAATCCCTTCGTCCACATGCTGGATAGGCAAATCCAGATACTTGCAGACCTTTTCCTCATCGC
>DASPRR010000070.1:0-7899 GCA_035624375.1 Thermodesulfobacteriota bacterium
GTCAGAAAGACAAAAATCCAGGTCCAGGTCATCATCCAGGGGATATCCAGGACATTTTTCATCTCATTGACCACCCGGGACATGCCCATAAACCCTCGGGCTCCGCCGATAGTCTGGATGTTTTCAATGGCGCTTTTCACAATATAATTGGCGGCAAGGGTGATAATGGCCAAATAATCGCCGCGGGTGCGAAAGGAGGGAATCGCCACCATCAGCCCGGCCAGCGCGGCGACGACCCCTCCCGCAAGGAGGGTAAAGGGAAAAACCCAAACCGACCATTCCGGCGGCAGGAGGTTGGGTCCGAAAACAGAGCCTTTGGTAAAGAACCAAACTGTGAGGAGAGAGGAGGTGTAGGCCCCCAGGGCCATGAATCCCGCGTGCCCGCAGGAGAATTCGCCCATGTAGCCGTTGATCAGATTGAGGCTCGAGGACATGATGATATTCACGCCCATGAACATGATCACGAGTTGGGTGTACGTGCTGAAGGTTCCGGTCCAGGAGAGACCCACCAAACTCACGAACACAAGAAAAGCCAAAAGCATCAAGGAATGCCTGTTCACCTTGGTTCCTTATACTTTGGTTCTCCGGGCGACCCCGAATATCCCTGTGGGGCGGAAGGTCAGAATCAAGAGCAAGACCCCGAACCCGATCAGATCGCGGAAGGTGGATGGAAACAGAGCGGCGACAAAGATCTCCGTAAACCCCAGGATGAATCCGCCGACAAAGGCCCCCCGGATCTCGCCGATGCCGCCGACAACCGCAGAAATAAAGGCCTTCCAGCCTACCAGTGCCCCCATGTAGGGTTCCAGAACCGGGTAGGAAACGGCAAAAAGGATTCCGGCGACGGCGGCCATGGAAGAGCCCAATACAAAAGTCATGACGATAATGGTATCCGTTGGGATCCCCATCAGGGGGACGGCGACGCGGTCATACGATATGGCCCGCATGGCCATCCCCCACTTGGTCTTGAGCACCACGGTTTGCAGGAAGATAAAAACCAGCAGGGTAACCGCGATGACGATGATTTTGATGTTGGTGAAATTCACGTCCCCGATGCTGTAGAGAACCTTGGGAATCAGCTCCGGAAAGTTCTTTCGGCTGGCTCCCAGAAGAGCCAGGTTCCCATTTTCCAGGATCAGCCCGACCATGAGCGCGGTGATCACCACGTAAAGGCGGCTGACGCCCTTGCGGCGGAGGGGACGATAGGCAATACGTTCAATGGCCACCCCGACACCGGCGGTGAGGGCCATGGTTAAAAGAAAGGTCAAAAAGATAACCAGGCCGGCCGGAATCGTCCAAGGCAGTTGCAGGGCGTAAGTGCCCAGCAGGAAGGTGGAGATGAAAAAAGCGATGTAGGCGCCGACCATGAAGATATCGCCGTGGGCGAAGTTGATCAGCAGGAGAACCCCGTACACCATGGTGTACCCCAGGGCGATAAGGGCATAGAAACTTCCCCACTGCAGAGCATTGATCATGTTCTGCAGGAACATGGCAAGGGTCAAAACTTCACCTCCCGGGATCGGAGAGAGCGAAGGCCCGAGGTGCTCGGATTTTCCTCTCTCCCAAGCGGCTTAAAAAGTCGGGGCTCAAAGCTCCCGATTCGTCTACCCGCACAGGCAAAGAATTTGAGGTTCTTGTTTCAGGGGCAAACCATCTTGTGAAACTCAAATTTCCCTTCGGGGCTGATCTTAACTATGATGGCGCACTTGACCGGATCCCCGGTTTTGCCGTCGAAGGACATTTTGCCGGTGATGCCCTCAAACTCCTTCAGTTTGGCAAGTTGATCTCGGATGGCTTGGCGGTCTTTTTTCACGTCCCCGGTCAGTCCCTTGGTATTTTGAATGGCCTGAAGCAAAAGACGCGCCGCGTCCCAGGTCAAGGCGGCCACGGCGTCCGGTTCATACCCGTACTTGGCTTTGTACTGATCGATAAATTGCTTGGTCGGGCCTTTAGCCCCAGGGGCGGCGTAGTGGGTGCTGAAGAAACTGCCCAGGCAATCTTTCCCGCAAAGGTTCATGAGCTCGGCCGAATCCCAGGAATCGCTCCCTAAAATAGGTTTCTTCCACCCCATCTCATGGGCCTGCTTCACGATCAGGGGAACCTCGTCATAATATTGGGGGGTGAAGAGAATGTCCGCTTTGGACGCCACGATCTTGGTCAACTGGGCGCTGAAATCCCGGTCTTTGGTGGTGAAGGTTTCGAAGGCCGCCACCGACCCTTTGCCATGGATCTTTTCAAAGGCTTCCTTGAAGAATTCCGCCAGTCCCTTGGGGTAGTCGCTGGCGATATCATAGAGAACGGCGGCCTTTTTGGCCTTCAGCTCCTCGGTGGCGAACTTGGCCAGTACGGGCCCCTGGAAGGGATCGAGGAAACAGGCGCGGAAAACCCAGGGGCGGTTGGCCGTGGTCTTGGGGTTGGTGGACCAGCCGCTGATGAGGACGCACTGGTTGGTGTCCGCAACCTCACCTGCGGGGATGGCCTGCTTGCTGGCCTGGGGCCCGATGATCCCAAGAACCTGATCCTGAGTGATCAGCTTGAGGGCCGCCGCGGCTGCCGATTCGGCCTTGGCTTCGTTGTCCTCATAGATAAAATTGAGCGTGTAGGATTTGTTGCCAACCTTTAGGCCTCCCTGCTTATTGATCTGTTCTTTCAGCATCTCCCCAGTAAATTTAGAGGCCTCGCCGACCTTGGGGATATCGCCGGTAAGCTCGATATCGAAACCGATTTTGATGACCTCGGCTGCCCAGCCTGGGGCTGTTAGGAACATTCCCAGCGCGAGAACGATGACGGTTAAAAACGATTGCCTTTTCATTTTTTTGTTCCTCCTTTCACGGGATGGATAATAAAAAAACCTTCCTAATCTTTATGCGGGGGATAGGAAGATGCTGCCTATTTTTGCACACCTGTCGGGGCTCATGGCCGGGTCTAAGAAAGATTTGAAAGGGGAATGTATAGGATCTTACCCGAATTGTAAACCTGTTCTTATATATTGAAATCCAGGAGGGATGTCAACAGGAAATTGATAAAATCAGGAAGCTTTCTGGAAAGACGCTTATTTTTCCGCATCCCTTCCGTATCTATTTATGATCGCTCCTACCCGATCTTCCGGTGTTGTTTCAGGTCACCCAGGGTCTTAAAGACCCTGCCCCGGTGGACCCCCTGCTCATAGATGGGAAACCTCCCGCGGAAACTCTTTAGGTCTTTCCAAAGCTGCGACAATCCCAGGGTCCCATATTCGCGGACCCTCTGAACCAAGTCCAGATCGATCACCTCGGTGAGAATTGTCTCCCGCTCCCCAGCCAGCTGCAGGAGGCGCCCCTCCGGGTCAACGAAAATGGACTTCCCCACGCCCCCGGCGCCTACTCCGTTCACGCTAAGGAAATAGACCTGATTGAAAATGGCCTGGGCCTGGCTAAGGACCAGCTCCTGGGGACGGTCCGAAGTGGTCGTGGCCGTGGGATGAAGAATGACCTCCGCCCCCATCCAGGCCAGGGTGCGGACGATCTCCGGGAACCATTGATCATAGCAGATGCACAGGCCGAATCGCCCTTTTCCCGGGATATCGAAGACGCAGAAGGAATCCCCGGCATCATTCTTTTCCAGGGGCCGCCAGGGAAAGATCTTTCGGTATTGGGCCGCAATCTTTCCTTGCGGAGAAATGACCACCGCGGTGTTAAAGACTTTCTTCCCCTCCTTCTCGAAAAAAGAGCCGGGGACGAGCCACTTTTTTTCCTTACGGGCCCAGCCGCAGAACTTCACAATCGTCGGATTGGGAATGGGTTCCTTTAAAGAAGGGTTCAGCCCATGGACGCACAGTTCGCTGAAAAGGACCAGGTCCACCCAGGGGAAATAGGAAGCCACGTCTCTCAACAATCTCAAGGCAGCGCCGGAATTATCTCCCTCCGGGACCACTTCCATCTGAACGCCGGCAATTCCTACATATCTTGACATACCAATCCTTTCTGTATAGCGATACCCTGAACTCCCCAACCCCCCTTTTTCAAGGGAGGGTAATCTTGATTTTCAGCATCCCAAAATTATGACGAAGCATCTTCCTGGACCTCTTTGGTTTTGGTTCCTCTGACCAGGCAGGCCACCCAGTGGTCTGGCAAAACTTCCTCTAGCCCAGGCCGCAGTTCCTTGCAGGCATCGGTTTTGAGCGAGCAGCGGGGATGGAAGGCACAACCGCGGGGACTGTTCAAGGGGCTGGGAACATCCCCCGATAGCACTGTGACCCTCCTTTTCTTTTCCAGAACCGGGTCCGGAATGGGAACCGCCGACAAGAGGGCTTCGGTGTAAGGATGCAAGGGCTTCTTATAAAGGGATTCCTTGGGAGAAATCTCCACAATCCGTCCGAGGTACATGACCGCGATGGGGTCGCAGAGATATTCCACCACCGCAAGGTCGTGGGAGATGAAGATGAGAGAAAGGTTAAGCTCCCGCTGCAATTTTTTCAGCAAATTGATGACCTGGGCCTGGATGGACACATCCAGGGCTGAGACCGGCTCGTCGCAAACGATCAGCTCCGGCTGGGAGACCAGGGCCCGGGCCAGGGCGATGCGCTGTCTCTGCCCCCCGGAGAATTCATGGGGGAAACGGGTCATATGTTCGGGCAGCAGCCCAACCCGGCCCAGGGTCTCGGCGACCCGGTCCCGTTTCTGCCGGGAATTCAATTCCGAGAAGAAGTTGTCCAGGGGTTCCTGGATGATCCGGAAGACCGACATCCTCGGGTCCAGGGAGGAATAAGGGTCCTGGAAGACAATCTGTATCCGCCGGCGGAATCTTTTTAGGTCTGGTCCGCGCAGCGGTGAGGTCTTCTCCGTCAAATAACACTCGCCCTTCGGTGGGTTCGATCAGACGCAGGATGGTCCTCCCCGCGGTGGTTTTACCGCAGCCTGACTCGCCCACCAGCCCCACGATCTGGCCCCGCTGCACTTCCAGGGAAACCCCGTCCACGGCCCGAATAGAACCCCCCCGACCCAGGGAAAACTTTCGGCCGATGGGAAAGTATTTTTTCAGATTCCGGACGGAAAGCAGGCTCATCGATTTCACCAAACCCGTTGATCCAGCCAGCAACGGGAAACATGTCCTTCCCCCACCGGCCGGAGCTCCGATTCTTGCCGGCGGCAGAGGTCCATCACGAAATCACACCGGTTGGAGAAGGTACATCCCTCCGGCAGGTCGTTCAGGCGGGGAACCGTCCCCTGGATCTCCTGCAGGTCCCGCTGGGGAAGGTCCAGCCGGGGAACGGACCGGAGAAGCCCCCGGGTGTATGGATGGTGATGGTCGTTGAAAATGATCTCCGCCGGGCCTTCTTCCACGATTCTCCCGGCGTACATGACCGCCACCCGTTGGGCCAGGGAGGCAACGATTCCAAGGTTGTGGGTGATGAGCATGACCGACATGCCGATCTCTCTCTGGAGCTGGGCGATGAGCTTAAGGATCTGGGCCTGGATGGTGACATCAAGGGCCGTGGTGGGCTCATCGGCGATTAAAATCCTCGGACGGCAGGCCAAGGCGATGGCGATCATGACCCGCTGGCGCATTCCCCCCGAAAGCTCATGGGGGTAAGACCTGGCCCTCTTCTCCGGGTCGGGGATCTCCACCCGGCGCAGTTCCTCCACGGCCTTTTCCCACGCCTCCGCCTTCGAGGTCCGACGGTGGAAGCGGAAAACCTCGGAGATCTGATCCCCAACGGTGAAGGCCGGGTTGAGGCTGGTCATGGGCTCCTGGAAGATCATGGAGATTTTCTCTCCCCGGACCTCCTGCATCTCTTCTTCCGGCAATTCCATCAGGTTGCGCCCCTCAAAAAGGACCCTTCCTGAATTGATGCGGCCCGGCGGAGTGGGGATAATCCGCATGATGGACCTGGCGGTGACCGACTTTCCGCAGGCCGATTCTCCCACGATCCCCAGGATTTCTCCCTCGTCCAGGACCAAATCGACTTTGGCCACTGCCGGGACAATCCCCCCCAAGAGGTGGAAGGAAACCGAAAGGTCTTGAACTTCAAGAAGATGATTCATTCAAAACCTATTGGGACGCAGATAACCGCGGATGAACGCGGTTTAAGAATACGGTAAATGGAGAAATCTGCGGGTAAACAATGTTTCTTTTTCACTGTTTCAATTTCGGGTCCAGCACGTCCCGGAGTCCGTCGCCAAGGGTATTGAATCCCAGCACGGTGAAAGAAATCGCCAAGCCAGGGAAAATGGTCATCCAGGGGGCCTGGATCAGGAAATTTCTTCCATCGGCCAGCATGTTCCCCCAGGAAGGGGCCGGAGGGGGAACACCGAGGCCCAGAAAGCTCAGGGCTGCTTCGATAAGAATGGCGTTGGCCACCCCGATGGTCGTCACCACGATAAGAGGAGCCATGGCATTGGGCAGCACGTGGATTAAAATGAGCTTCAGGTGCCCGGACCCTGAGGCCCGGGCCGCCTCCACATACTCCTTTTCACGGATGGAAAGAACTGCACCCCTCATGATACGCCCGTAATGGGGGATGCCGATGAAACCCAGGGCAATGATGATGTTGGTCACTCCCAGGCCCATCACCGACATGAGCCCGATGGCCAGGAGGGTAGCTGGGAAAGAGATGATGGCATCCATGATCAGGGTGATAGCGTAATCGATCCACCCCCCGAAGTAGCCCGCGACGGCTCCCAGGATGATCCCAATGAAGGCCCCAAGGGCCACCGAAACGATCCCCACGGTGAGGGAGATTTTGGCGCCGGAGAGAATCCGGGAGTAAATGTCGCGCCCGAAGTGGTCCGTGCCGAAGGTATGGCCTTTCGATGGGGCCTGGGTTCGGTTGGAGATGGAAATCTTGAGTGGGTCATAGGGTTGGATGTAACTGGCCAAAAAACTAACCAGGACCAGGATGATCACGATGGCCAGCCCGAAGAGGCTCAGTTTGTTGCGGAAGAATCTTTTGACGAACAAATTACCTTCTCCCAATTCATCACTTTCTATCGAAAGACACCCGCGGGTCGAAATAGGCGTAGGCCAGGTCCACTGCGGCGTTCACAAAGACATACACGATAGTCACCATGAGGATGCAGCCCTGGACCACGGGATAATCCCGATTGGTGATGGCGGTGAAGATCAGCCGCCCCACTCCAGGAATGGAATAAATGTCCTCGATGACCACGGTCCCTCCCAGGAGAAAACCGACCTGGAACCCGATGATGGTCAGGACAGGGGCGAAGGCGTTCTTCAGGGCATGCTTGAAGACGATAAACCGGCGGGGGGTTCCCTTGGAAAGGGCGGTGACAATGTAATCCTCCCGCAAGACCTCCAGCATGGAAGACCGGGTCATCCTCGCCACCAGGGCGGCCAGGATGAAGGCCAGCGACATAGCTGGCAGGACTAGATACCGGAGTCCCTCCCAGAAGTCTGTAAAAATGGAAATATAGCCCATCATAGGCAAAAGCTTTAGCTCCACGGAAAAAAGCAGGATGAAGAGCAGAGCCAGCCAGAAGCTGGGCATGGAAACCGCCAGAATCACCAGGCCCATGAAAACGTAATCCGTATAAGTGTTATGGCGCAGGGCCGAGAGAATCCCGGTGGGAATGGATATGGAAAGGGAGAGAAGAAGGGCCGCCGCGGCGACGGTCAAGGTCACGGGCATCCGGCGGAGGATCATCTCCATGACCGGCTCGTCGGAGATGATCGAACGCCCGAGGTCTCCCCGCAAGAGGCCCGCGACCCAGGTCCCGTACTGCACCAGGATGGGCCGGTCGAGACCCAGTTTGTGGCTCATGGCCTCGACCTGAGCTTTCTCTGCCGTAGTCCCGAGGATGACCAGAACAGGGTCACCCGGGACGAGATGGATCAGGCTGAACACCAGGACGGAAACCAGCCACAGGACGGGAATGACCGTGAAGAGACGGCGGATGACAT
>DASPRR010000078.1:0-3900 GCA_035624375.1 Thermodesulfobacteriota bacterium
GCCGTCCTCCACCTCGTGCTTCCCAAAGAAATGCAGCCAACCCAACCTAGCCAGGGATTGCCGGTGCAGGGAGCCCCCCCCCCGAAAGATTTCAAACCGGCCCCTCCCATTTCTTCTCTTCCATCATCCAAGGAAGAGCCCGTGAAAGAAACCAGGTCCTCTGCAGGCGATGTTTCCGAGAAAAGCAGGCCATTACTGGAGACCTCCCCGAAAGAAACCAAGCCCCCGGAAAGCGTTCCTGCTCAGGAAAACAAAACATCCGATGAAGACCAAGAGGCTATCAAGAACCTAAGATGATCAACGGATGGGCGGGAGGGATGGGAAGAAGACGGAGGGTACGGAGAGGAAGCTATGACTCACGGGAACAAAGTTCTTCTCGAAATTCAGAGCGCGATCGCCCTGATCACTCTGAATAAGCCGGACCGCCTGAATGCCCTGGACCCGGGGGTTTGGATGGAGTTGAGGTCCGCGGCCGAAGCGGTTGAGGCGAACCCGGCCGTTCGAGCAGCCATTCTCACTGGGGCCGGGGACCGGGCTTTCTGCGCCGGGTTGGACTTGAAAGAGGGAAGCACGTTTACCCTGGAGGACGGTTATTCCCCCGCAGCCACCCTGCCCAAAATCCACGAGCACCTTCAGCGGCTCCGTTCTTCCTTTGATGCGATCGAGAACCTGCGCGTTCCGGTGATTGCCGCGATCCAGGGGCATTGCATTGGAGGCGGGACCGAGTTGATCTGTTGCTGCGACATTCGCATCGGCTCCGATGACTCCCGTTATTCAATCCCCGAGGTAAAGCTGGGGATTGTTCCGGACATGGGTGGGACCCAGCGGCTGCCCAGAATCATCGGCATCGGCAAGGCCAAAGAACTGATCTATTCGGGTCGGTCAATCGATGCCCAGGAAGCCCTCCGGGTTGGACTCCTCAACGAAGTCTGCCCCAAGGATAAGGTGATGGAAAGGGCTTACCTTCTGGCCCGGGAAATCGTTGCCAACGCTCCCCTGGCCGTCCAGGCGGCCAAGAAAGCCATCAACGGCGGCTGGAGCCAGACCCTCCCGGTGGGTTTGGCCATGGAAAACTCCCGGGCTGCCGAAGTCCTTCTCTCCGAAGACGCCCGGGGAATTCGGTCGGCAGGGGTCCAGAAAAAGGAATTGATCTTTAAGGGACGATAGAAACTGGATCAAAGAGACAGTCGATTTCCCGTTTTTCTATTCCGCATTCCAAAATCCGAATTCCGCAATTCCCAAGAGGGCCAGGCTGGCCAGTTTCAGAAGGATGATCCCCCCGCAGGTCAGGAGAATCCCCAGGACGGGAATGAAGATCACGCCCACCAGAAGGGCGCCGGCCCAGGCTCCCAAAAGGTCAGCGGCGTAGAGAATCCCGGCCGTCCGGGCCACCCCCTTCTCGTTGCCGACGAAAATCATGCTGGATAAAGGAAATTCCAGGCCGACCCAAAATCCGGAAAGGAAACTCATCAGAAGGAAGCCAATCTTCTCGGTCCACAGATTTAGAGGCTCCTTCCCCGATGAATACAGGAAATACAGAATAAGTATCACCATGAGACAAAAAAGAGCGATGAAACCCTCTAAGCCGACCAGAGTCATGATCCAATTCTGACTCCTTTCCAGGTCCCGGTTTATCATCCAGGTTCCCAGGGCCAGTCCGGCCATGAAGGCCGCAACCAGAAGCCCGATCCATCCGTAAGCATATCCATAAAGAGTCTGGAAGGACAGAATCAAAAGAATGCTCATGGCCATTCCGAAGAACCCCGAAGTCGTTACCACCCAAATGAGTGTCCCTCGTAGAGCCCTTTTTCCTTCCCCCGCTCTTAGCCTTTTCCGATAGACCGCAACTGCCCCCACCAATCCCAAGAGAACCAGTCCGAAATAGGATAGGCGAAATTCTCCCATCCGGTTCCACAAAGCCTGGACCGAGGGATGGAACTGGGCGTTCCAGTAGGCAATTCCATAGTAAATTCCCGAGGGATTTAGGTCCCGGTTCATACGGACCTCCTCCCCCTGCTTTAGCGCCTCATCCAGCCACTCCATACGCTGCTTTTCCATCTTGCGCTTTATGAGGGCAGGAGTCACAAATTGGGTTGCGATTTTATTCTTCTGAAGGGAACGGGCAAGACGGTCGGCCGTGAGGGGCTCTAGTTTCTCTGAGGGGGAGGCCAGGATAAAATTCGGGTCTCCGGGTATGATCACCACCGAAGAGAAGGTTTCCCGAAGAGATTTTAGGATGCTCAGGTTGAGCTCCCTTGCCTCGGGTGAAAGATAGGTTTCAGAACCGGGAACAGGAAGGGCCAGGATTCCGTCCATCCCCAGCAGCCGAAAGGCTTCCTGAAAAAATTCGACCGTATAGAACCGGTTCAGCTCCAGGGTAAAGGGACCGGGAAGGTTGAGGAGAATAGTATCGAATACTTGCCGGGTGGTTCTGATAAAATGCCGCCCATCCAGAATATGAACCCGGACCTTTGGGTTTTCCAGCTCCTGGCGGGTCAGCGGAGTCTGATTTTCGCGGATCAATTGGATGATCAGGGGATCAATCTCCGCATAATGAACCTCTTCCACGGGATGCTTGAGGATTTCTCGAATGACCCCGCCGAAACCCCCTCCCACGATCAGGACCTTCTTGGGCGAGGGGCTGAGGAGCAGAGGATAATGGACCAGTTCCTCTACAAAACTGATGTTGGGGACCGGGACATTGCACAGGGGGATGCCGTTGGAGAAGAAAGTAAGCTGCTCTTCCCTTCGGGCCACGGTTACATTCCCAAAGGGAGACCAGCGGGAGTCCAAAATCTCAAATCCCCGCCACAACTTTTGCATGGAGATTTTCTCGACGGTCTGGCTGCTATAGGGGATGAGGAGGAGCAGGTTGACAAATGCAAAATATCCCCATAACCCCAGGAAGGCCCATTTCCACTTGTGGACCCCTCCACACTTAGCAACCAAAAGGAATCCGGATAGGAGATTCGTAATGCCCAGGATGGAGGCCACTTGAAAAGACCCTAAATAAGGGATGAACAAGAAAGTGTAGAGCACCCCCCCACTTCCTGCCCCAATCGCTTCCAGGAGATAAACCCGGCCTATGGAGAAGGCTCCCTTTTCAGTCCATTTTGAGTTAAGGGTGCACCCCAGGGCAAAGAGAATTCCATCCAGGATTCCAACCGGAGCCAGGACGGGAATCGTCCAGAAAAGAATCTGCAAGAGGCTGGCTCCTTCTCCCGGAGCAAGGCCCATGAAATCATTCCAGGAGCGGATGACGTAAAGGGTCAGGGGGAGGAGGGCCGACAGGAGGATCTGAAAAAAGGCATATCCCCCTTCTCGAAGGCCCCATTCCCCAACTTTTCTCCCGACGAAGAAACTGCCGATCGCCTCCAAGAGAAGCCAGTTGGCCAGAATGATGGCGATGGACAACTCGTTTCCGGCGAAGACCACCAGCAGCTCCCGGATAACCATCACCTGGGAGATGGTAAAAGTAAACCCCATGGTAAGGAGGGCGAAATGAAGAGGGAAGTTGGCCAATCCGATCTCCCCGAAGAAGGTATATCCTGCAAGGGAAATTATAGCACGCCTCCTCCTTCCCATCCCCTTTCCTTTCTGTTAAGATTTCTAATGCCCATCTACAAAACTCCGGCGGTTATTTTCCACACTTTGCCCTACGGCGAGTCGGATCAGATCGTCACCTTTTACACCCTCGACTTCGGGAAGGTGAAGGGAATCGCCAAGGGAGCCAAGCGGTCGCGAAAGCGATTTGGGGTTCGCCTGGAGATCGCCTCCTATGTGAAGGTTACTTTTTTTGAAAAAGAGACTTCCAGCCTCGTCCGCCTGAGCAACTGCGACCTGATCCGCTCCTTCGAGGGTCTCAGGGAAGATATCAAAAAACTGGCCTGGGCCAGCTAT
>DASPRR010000083.1:0-3418 GCA_035624375.1 Thermodesulfobacteriota bacterium
GTGAGAAGGTGAAACGGTCCAGGGATTTTGTGGAAAAGGCTCTCCGCCAAGGGGAGAAGATTTACGGGGTGACCACTGGATTTGGACTTCTTAGCGATCAACTGATTAACCCGAAGGAGATTCAAGAATTGCAAAGGAATCTCATTCGCAGCCATTCCGTGGGGGTAGGACCTTTCTTCGATGAAGCGACGACCCGGGCGGTCATGGTCCTCCGAGCGAACGTGATTGCCAAAGGCTATTCCGGGGTACGAATGGAAGTGCTAAGACGATTGGGTGACATGATCAATAAGGGAGTCCACCCGCTGATTCCGGAGCAAGGGTCGGTGGGGGCCAGCGGGGACCTGGCCCCCTGGCCCATCTGAGCTCCGTCCTTATGGGTGAGGGAGAAGCGATCTACCGGGGAAAAAGGATGCCGGGGAAAAAGGCCATGGAAAAGGCCGGGATTCCGCTCGTCACCTTGAAGGCCAAAGAAGGGTTGTCTTTGATCAACGGGACCCAGGTCATGACTGCCGTCGGGCTTTTGGCCCTTCTTCGGGCCGAGCGGCTTTGCAAGGTGGCTGATATCGTAGGAGCTTGCACGCTGGATGCGCTAAAGGGAACCTTCTCTGCTTTTGACCCGGACATACAGAGGGTTCGCCCCTTTCCCGGTCAGCTGGCGGTGGCCAGAAACTTCCAGAAGCTCGGAAAATACGATCCCATCGCCGAGTCACACAAGTCCTGCCCCAAGGTCCAGGATGCCTACTCCATTCGCTGCATGCCCCAGGTCCACGGCGCGGTGAGAGATGCTCTGGGTTACGTCCGTAGGACGCTGGAGGTGGAAGTTAATTCGGCCACCGATAATCCCCTCATTTTTGCCGAGCGGGGGAAGATCCTCAATTGCGGAAACTTCCATGGGGAGCCAGTTGCTTTCGCCCTCGACCTCCTGGGGATCGCAATAGCCGAGCTGGGGGGCATTTCCGAGAGACGAATCGAGAAATTAATCAACCCCGCCTTATCCGGCCTTCCGCCTTTCCTGACCCAAAAGGGCGGCCTTCACTCGGGGTTAATGATGGTCCAGGTAAGCGCCGCATCCCTCGTTTCGGAGAATAAGGTCCTGGCTCACCCGGCCAGCGTGGATTCCATTCCCACTTCGGCGGATAAGGAAGACCACGTTTCCATGGGAACCATCGCCGCGAGAAAAGCTAGGGATATTGTCAGGAACGTGGAGCAGGTCCTGGCCATGGAACTCCTCTGCGCGACCCAGGGGCTGGAATTTCTGCTTCCCCTCCATCCCGGAAGGGGGATCTATGAAGCCTACAAGGTCGTCCGGGAAAAAGTCCCTCCCATCCAAGGCGACCGCAGGTTCAGCAAGGACATCCAAAAAATCCATTCTTTGATTGAATCCGGAGAACTGCTTCGCAGCGTGGAAAAGATAGCCGGGAATCTAAATTGAAGGGAACCCCGCTGGGAGGGCAGGGCTTGAGCCGATTTCCGCACCCTTTTTTATTTTGAATCGGGGGATCCTTTCTCTTCGGGGGGTTTGAGGGCCAGGAAACTGCGATACAAGAGAAGATCATAGACGATCTTGAGGCTGCCCGAAATGAAAAAGGGCACATTCCACAAAAGAGCATTGGCCAGCAAGGGTCCGGTGAAGACAGGGGACAGAGAAGCTCCGGTGGTCCTGGCAATACCCGTTATTCCCGCGGCCGCCGAGCGTTCCTCCGGATTTACTACGGCCATAGTATAAGATTGACGGGTCGGAACATCCATCTGGGAAATGCTGAAACGTAACAGCAACATTGCAATGGCCAAGGGCAGGTTGGGCATGAGAGGAACCAGGATTAGCAGGATATTAGAGGGAATGTGGGTGAATACCATGGTTTTAATCAACCCGATCTTGGAGGCCACCCATGCGGCGCTCAGAGCTGAAACCCCCGCAAGAATGTTGGCCCCGAAAAATATGCTGCCGAGCACCGCAGGGGATACATTGAAACGCACGTGAAACCAGTAAGCTACAATGCTCTGCAGGACGAAGCCGCCGGCAAAGGCATCAAGGGAAAACAGGGCTGAAAGCTTGAACACCACCTTCTGCGATTGATGCAACCCAAAACGCCCTTCTGGTTTTGGGCGAATCGAGGCCGGGGAGGTCTCCCGGGAAACTTCAACTCTGGAGGAAAGCCTGGTGAAAAACAACCCGAGGGCCATCCCAATGGCGGCATAACCTGCCACCACTAACCGGTAGCTCCCGATGGGGGTTAAGCCGGTATCTTGTCCCACCTGCACCAGCACCCCGCCGAATAAGGCCCCCAGCGCCGTGGCAAACGATCCCACCAGATTGTACCAGGCAAAAACCTGGGTCCGCCGCTCATTGGGAACGATCTGCGACAAAGAGGCTTGCTCGATGGACAGGAAGGGACCCACCTCATTCCCGCTGGGGCTGATGACTCCGATCGTTGCCGCGATCAATAAAACAACGAAATCGCGCGTCAGGGCGAATAATATCCCGGCGAAAACCATCAGGGCCGCACCCAAGATCAACATCCGCCTTCGGCCCAGCCGATCGGCCCGGGTGGTGATCGCCAAGGAAATGAGCGTATCGCCGATCAGGGTAAGGGTGAACAAGACGCCGATCTGGGTTTCGCTCAGGCCTATTTGAGCCAGGTAGATCATGAGCACCACGGAAAGGAACCCGTAGGCAAAAAGACGAAGGGTGCGGGTCGCGAAGAGAATCCAGCCGTCAGAATTCAACAATCGCAGATTTTGAGGAATGCAGGGTAGAGTCATGAAGGGCTTCTTCCATTTCAGAAATCGAAGGACTGATTTGGGGAAAGCGCGAGACCATAGGGGAAATAAGAGGCGTAAGGGCGACCCGCCAGGTCGCCCCTACGAATTTGAATATCATTCACAAACGATGGCTTTCCCCGCATATTTGGCCAGCTTTTTCTCATCCAACTCGACTCCTAAACCAGGAGCGTCCCAGGGTTTGGCATAGCCATCCTTGATCGGAATCGGGTTCTTGACGATATCATCGGAAATGGTTTGCGGTCCGGAGAATTCGCTGGCCAGTTTGATGTTTTTCTGGGAAACGGCTAAATGAGCGGCGGCGGAAGTGGAGATTCCCAGTTCGATGGAAGAGCACATGAAACTGGGGATGTTATTCAACTCTGCCAGGGCATTCACCTTCTTGACATTTACAAATCCCCCGGGCCGGTCCAGCTTCAGGCCGAAGACCCCGGCCCCGCCGTATTCGACCAGGTGAAGGGCGTCGAAACGGTCGAGCAGAGTCTCATGGGCCATGATCGGCGTGCGCACATTGCGGGCCACCATCCCCATGCCGGCCAGGTCGTGCCACGCCACCGGCTGTTCGGCCAGCTCCAGCTCGAACGGCTCCAGGGCCTGGAGCACCCGGATCGCTTCATTGCGGGTGAACGCCTGGTTG
>DASPRR010000086.1:0-8080 GCA_035624375.1 Thermodesulfobacteriota bacterium
CCCAATCAATTCCAGGGCCTTTTCGACCGCCTTGCGAATGGCCGAATAATACGGCTGGGGATTTGTTTTGACAATCGATACCTTGCTTTTGGCCATAACGATCTCCTCGTCAGCTAAAAAAGGATCCCCTCACCCCTCCATCCTATGCCAAAAGGGGAAAGGCTGGATTCTTATGGTTTGGCGGGTGGCGAAACCGGCATGGCGAATCCAGCGCGGTCAAAGCATAGCCGAGCCTCAATACGAGACCGTTGAGCATTTGCTGCAGAATCAACGTTTAAAACCTCCGATTTCCTGGGATCGGCGAATTCCCCGATTTGAAATTTCTGGGCCTTATAGGAAAGGTTCTCCAAAGCTCAAATGTGCCGCTCAAATCCCTTTTGAAGGGCGGCTGCCCGGATGATTATTTAATTCCCTCAAGGAAATGAATTTTGGGGAGTGCATTTTCGTTGAGACATCTTAGCCGGTATCTTCGTCCCTTGGGGCCACATGGAGGATAGGGTTGAATTTCATGTTGGATCGAAGAAAATTGGCTAGATACATTTAGGGGGACCATACCACAGAGCTCTGGGGGTGTCAATTTAAAAGGGTATCTAAGTCTTCGAAAAGGCAGGGGAATGACCCTCGATTCAAAAAAAGAGGCGATGTAAACAAATCTCATCGCCTCTTCCCGATTCGGAACTCCCGTTATTCTGGCCCTGGGTCTAACCCTAAACTTCCTTTACGGTGATGGCGCCGGTGGGACAGACTTCGACGCAACTCTCGCAGCCCAGGCATTCATCCATGTTCACGGGTTCGGATTTCCCGTCCTTCATCTCAAACACGCTGACCGGGCAGGTATCCACGCACTCGCCCTTACCGTCGCATTTGTCCTTGTCCACGGTTACCTGATACATGGTTCTAATCTCACCTCCCCTTATGGATTCAAAGCTCTTTTCAGCTCGGGTATGCTAAAATAAGTCTAGAGGATTTCGAGGCTATTTTTAATGATCCCGATCATAGGTTGACCTTTCGGTGATGAGCCTCCATTGAAAAATTAATACCGAATATCTGCTTCCTTGTCAACGGGAATCCAGTCGAATCTCATTTATGATGACTCGGCGGGAAGAAGAATATATCGGGGAAAACGCTTATCTGCCCGAGCATGTCATCCCTTTGATGGTGGGGATTTCGCAGGCCGAGCCTTTTTTCCAGGAGGATCATCTCTTCTTCCTAAAAGACGACTGGATGATCTTTATCGGATATCCCCTGGGGCGGGAGTTTCAAGAAGAGGCTTTCTCCCGGGTTCTGGAAAAAATGCAGGAGAGGTTTCAACCCGCCACCACTTGGTTCATTGCTCCGGGCATACCGGAAAGTTTGCTCCCTCAAATCCGGGGGAAGGAGGTGGATGAATATTACAGGCTAGACCTGCGGCAATCCGGGATGAAGAGGAGCTTGCAGAGGGAAGTGGAAAAAGCAGCCCTTGTTCTGCGGGTGGAAGAGAACCGCGATTGGTCTCCCGAACACGAGTCCCTTACGCGGGAATTCCTGAAAAACGAAGACTTGTCTCCCCGGGTCAGGGAACTCTACCTGCGGATGCCCCAGGTTCTGGCCCACTCCGAAACCTCCCTGGCCCTGAGCGCCCGCGATTCGAAGGGAAATCTTGCCGCCTTCTTCGTCATCGAACTTGGGGCTCGTAGATTCGCTACCTATGTGGTAGGATGCTATTCGCAGAGCCACTATGTATCCCACGCCTCCGACCTTTTATTTCAAGAAATGATTCGCATCGCCCGGGAACGAAACAAGGAATACATTCACCTGGGGCTGGGAGTCAATGAGGGAATCCGGAGGTTTAAAAAAAAATGGGGGGGAGTCGCCAGCCTTCCCTACTTTGCCGGCGAAATCGCCGCAAGAGAGAAGGTTGCCCTATCCTGGCTTCGCGCCCTGGCGTCAAAAATATGAACCTCAACGATCGAATGAAATACTTCATCTTCCCGGGGGAAAAGCAGCTCAAAACGGTCTGGGAGGCGGAAAAAAATGGTAAGAAGAACTACATTGTAGGTACGGCCCATTTTTTCCCCTATCACTTCCGGATTTCCCTCGGCAAAATTCTCCGGCGATCGAAGCGGGCCTTGTTTGAAGGTCCGTTGGACCCTCAGAGCATGGAGAAAGTGGTCACTCATGGTTCGCAAGGCAACGGGTCCATGGAGATTTACCAAGCCCTTGATTTCCAGGCCCTCAAGGAAATTCGGGGTAAGGCCGCTGACCTGTTTGGGGACTCCCATCCCCTTCTGCAATTCCTTCCTGGAGGTCAAAAGCCCCTGGACCCCTTGCAGGCTCATTTCTTAAAGCTCCGTCCCTGGCTGGCCTTCTTCAACATTTGGACTTTCTACCTGAAGTCCAAGGGATGGACCGGCTCAGTGGACCTGGAAGCCTTCGATCTCGCCAAAAAATTGGGAAGGGAGATTCAATTCCTGGAGACCATCGAAGAGCAGATTCAGGTCCTCGAACAAATCCCGGTGGACCGGATGATCCGTTTTTTGAAAAAAGTCCATCATTGGGACGAATATTCCGAATCCTACGTGCGCATGTTCCTCCAGGGCGCGCTGGCAGATTGGATGAGTGGGACCAGCGATTTTCCCTCTCGCTGTTCTCCGGTCATCGGTGAACGGGACCGGGTCTTTTATTGCCGGATGAAGCCCTTCATCGAAAAAGGAGAGTCGGCCGTGTTTCTCGGAGCTCCCCACCTTCATGGAGTCAATCAGATGCTTGAAGCCGATGGTTACCGCGTGGAACAGACCCGGGAAATCGAGGAATGATCACTCCCCAAGAAGAAGATTTTCTTACCCTTCACGCGTATGTGCCGGAACACCTACCGGGGTACGGTAGGGTCTTTTCCGGCGGGGGAGAGCCTTTTCTCGTAGGAAGCTATCTGGGTTACCTTCGAGAAGAAACGCTCATATGGGTGGGGTATCCCCTGGAAGGGGCCTTTCTGGAGGAAGAGATGAAGTCCGCTCTGGAAACGGCCCTAAAGAAATACCGGGTCTCCCGGGTGGCGATCACGGCTTCCTCCTTATCTGGGATGGGCGGGGGAAAAAAAACGGTCGACTTCTACTACCGGTTGGAGTTGACTTCCCTGCGGGTAGCGTCGAAAACAAAAAATATGGTTCACCGGGCAGGGCGGGAGCTGACCATCGACAAAGGCCCGGAGTTCGGGGGAGATCACCAGGCGCTCATCGATCTTTTTCTTGGATCGCGGGAACTGGAAGAAGGAACGCGCATCATTTTCAGCAGGATCGCCGACTATCTTTCTTCCGTCCCCGCGGCTCGGGTCTTCGCGGCCCGGGATTCCAGGGGCACACTGGCGGGCTTCGATGTGGCCGATTTCGGGGCCGGAGAGTATGCTTTCTACCTGTTCAACTTTCGTTCCCAGGAGGCCGCTGTCCCGGGGACCTCGGACTTGCTCCTTCATGCTCTGATCCGGGAGGCGCAGGAACGGGGAAAAAGGTATTTGAACCTCGGATTGGGAATCAGTGAAGGAGTGGCCTTCTTCAAGAAGAAATGGGGAGGCCGGCCTTTCCTTCCTCACAAATCCCTGATCTACCGGCCCTCCCCTCCCTCCATCTTCGATTTCCTCATGAAAGGATTGACCCAGGTATGTTAAAAGGGCTCTGGAAAAAAATATTTCCGGCTTCCCCCCGCAAGAAATTCGCGGCCTGGCAGGTGGAACTGACTTCCCGGTGCCCCCTGCAGTGCAAGATGTGTAGCCGGACGGCCTACAAAGATTTTTTTTCGAGGGATATGAGCCTCGATGACTTCCAAAAGCTGCTCCCCTATTTTCCCGAGGTAGAGGCCGTGGTTCTTGAGGGATGGGGAGAATCCCTGCTGCATAAAAACCTCATCGAGTGCATTGGATGGGTCAAAGAGAAAGGGCCCCGCGCGGGGTTTGTAACTAGCGGGAAGGGGTTGAATGAATCCTTGATTTGCGAACTCCTAAAGGTGGGAGTTGATTTCATGGGTTTCTCCCTTTCCGGGGCCACCCCCGAGACCCACAATGCAATCCGGGTGAATTCTGACCTGGATGACCTTAAAAAAAACATCCTGACCCTTCAAGAGATGAAAGCTCGCCAGAACCTGGCGAATCCCCATCTGCACATTGTTTACCTCATGCTTAAGGAAAACATCTGTGAGGTCCCTGTGCTTATCCAATTAGCCCGGGACTTGGGGATTAAACAGGTAATCCTGATCCACCTGATCCAGGTGTCCAATTCATGGCAGGAGGAGCAAAGGGTTTTTGGCGAGAATGGGTCTGAGCAGTTCGAGAATATCTTGCAAGAAGCACAGGCAAAAGCCCGGGAATGGAAAATCGAACTCCAGTGTCCTTCTCTTTCTTCCGGCGAAGTGCCCATCTGCGCCGAAAAGCCCCTTCGCAATCTTTATATCTCCGTCGATGGAGAAGTATCCCCTTGCGTATACCTGAATCCGCCGGTCCCCACCCCTTTCAAGAGAATATTCCAAAAAAAAGAGTTCCCGATCGAAAAGGTGAGTTTCGGAAACATTTTTCAGAAACCCTTCCCGGAGATTTGGCAAAGCCCGCAGTATGAAGAATTCAGGGGCTGCTTTACCCGCCGCCAAGAAGAGATGCAAAAAATGATCGGGGACCTATGGGACCCGGGAAAGCGAAAGGACCTTGAGTCTTATTCCCTCCCTCCCCCCCCCGTTCCCTGCCGGACCTGCTACAAGATAGAGGGCTTTTAAGGATCTCAAATCGAGGGGACCTTTCGGCATTGAAGAATACCGAAAGAAGTTCTATATCCCGATTTGAAAAAGGGAAACAAAATTGTCAGCCGCCCGGGCTGGGGTGTGGATGGGTATCTCCCCTGGGGCGGCAGAATTCTTCTTTAAAGACTGGTCAACAAAACAGCCTCTTCGACCTTGGCCTGCAGCCGCGTGAGTGCCTCCTCGGAAAAGGCCAGCCAGGTTACCTCTGCCCTAGAACCCAGAATTAAGGACGGCTCGGCCATCAGACCTATTTCCATTTTGTGACAGGCCAGGTTGGCAAGCCGGACGATCACTAGGAGTTCATCATTCGGGTCGATTTCTTCTCTATGGTGGTTTCGGGCGACAGAACAGTAGGCCTCGGGAAGGTGCCATTTATTCAGAAGAGAATATCCATTCTCCGTATGCAAGACGTTCAGAACCTGCCTGATAGCCTCTTCATCCAAGGGCAACCCTGAGCCGCCTTTTAATTTGATCTTTTCAATCACCGTCATAAGAAAGGACATTCCTACATCGTGAAGTAATCCAGCGACAAAAGCCTCCTGCTGCAAAGAACGAAACCGGCAATTTCGGGCTATCCATTGAGCTCCCACAGCTGATGCCACGGAATGCTCCCATAATTTGTGCATCACTTTGGATACCCAGGGGTCCTGAGCGGAGAAATTCTCCCGCTGGGCGATCAGGAGGAGGATATTCATGACTTCATTGGTTCCCAGGCGCATAATTGCTTCCCGCACTGTGGCCACTTTCTGCCAGCCCCGATAGAAGGCGGAATTGGCCATCCGCAGCACCCGGATTGTGAGAGATTGATCATAATTGATCAGCTTTTCCACCTCGCGTATATCGAGATTCTTTTCGCCCATGAACCGCTGAACCTTCTGGTAGGTCGGGCCCGGAAGGGGAAGTTCGAACTTTTCATCCCGCATGAACTTGCCGATAACTTCGATCCAGTTCTTTATCTCCATTTTACCTCTCCTCAAAAGCTCCGTAACTTGGCCAGGAAATGAATTGCGGGAGATTCTTCAGGCCATTTCACGAACCGATCCCTGAATAAGATGGCTAAGGTCAACTTCAAGGCCTAATGATCAGTAAATCGGGCAAGATTGATGGAAAGAAATTTACATCTTTATTGAAAAGCTGTCAAACTCAATTTCAGGAAGAAAAGTTTTGGCGGGTTGTCTATTAAAAGGGCTTCCGATATCCAGGCATTCCCTGAGAAATCAAGGCCGCGCCTTCGATGGATCTTCCATGAACGGGCGGGAGATTTTCAGCCTGTCCATCATTCCCCTTCTCTCCTTCGGCGCCTGCATTATAATAAATAAGGATAGGAAGGTTTAACATGAAGGTTTCACGGGGCCAGAAACTTACCGGGAGAAGGTGAATCGGAGAAAACGTCTTCTCCCCCGGCGAGCGCGCGCATGATAAATCCAAGCCGAGCAAACAGGAGGAAGGGATGCAATCGGAGAGAATGAAAGTTGTAATCGTTGGAGGAGTGGCCGTCGGGCCCAAAACGGCTGCCCGTCTGCGGCGTCTAAACCCGGAGGCAGAAATTACAATCCTAGAGAAAGGGAAAGTGTTGTCCTATGCCGGCTGTGGCATGCCATATTATGTGAGCGGGGATGTGCCCGATTCCAAGAATCTGATGGACACCCCGGCCGGAGTCATCCGGGATTCCCTTTTCTTCTTGAATGTGAAAGGGATCACTGTCCTGGATCGCACCCTGGCGGAGAAGATCGATCGAAAAGCAAAAACCGTATCCGTGGTTCACCTGGAAACCGGGGAACACAAGGCCCTGCCGTACGACAAGCTGGTTCTGGCCACCGGGGGCTCGCCCATCGAGCTTCCGATTCCGGGCAAAGAGTTGAATCACGTTTTCCGCATGTGGCAGCCGGAAGACGCCCTAGCCATGCGCTCGTTCATCCTTGAAAAAAAGCCCAGGAGGGGGGTGATCATCGGCGGAGGCTTGATCGGAATCGAGATGACCGAAGCCCTCGTTAAACAAGGTCTTAAGGTTTCGGTCGTGGAGATGCTTCCTTTTATCCTGCCCGGCCTCCTGGACGTGGAGGTCGCCACCTACCTGAACCGGTATCTTCGGATGAAAGGAGTGGACGTCCGCTGCAGCACACGAGTGACCCGGATCGAAGGCGATGACCAGGGAAACGTGCAGAAAGTCATCACCGAAAAGGGGGATATCCCTGCAGACTTGGTGCTGATTTCCGTCGGCGTTCGGCCGAACTCCAAGCTGGCTAAAGAAGCCGGTCTGGAGGTCGGGGAAATGGGGGATATCCGGGCCAACGAATACCTCCAGACCAACGACCCAGACATATATGCCGGGGGCGATTGTGTGCAGAATATTCATCTTTTAACCGGGAAAGCCGTCTTCGCTCCCATGGGTTCTACGGCCAACAAGCACGGACGGCTGATCGCCAATAACATCATGGGGTACGGGGAGAGGTTTAAAGGGATCCTCAGCACGGCGGTGGTCAAAGTCTTCGACTACAACGTGGGTAAGTCAGGATTGACCGAGTCCCAGGCTCGGGAAGCCGGGTTTGAGGTGGTGACCACTCTGGTCCCATCCTCCGATATCCCCCATTACTACCCGACCAAGAGACCTCTCCTTCTCAAACTGATCGCCGACCGAAAAACGAGGAAAATTCTCGGAATTCAGGGAGTGGGGCCTGGAGAGGTAGTGAAGCGGATCGATGTGTTAGCCACGGCCATGTCTCTCGGAGCGACCATCGACGATCTTCCATCTTTCGATCTGGGCTATGCACCGCCCTATTCCACGGCCATCGACATTTCCGCCCATGCGGCCAACGTGCTGAGGAACAAGACCGACGGGATAGCTCCATTCCTCACTCCCATGGAAGTCAAGGAAATGGCTGACCGGGGAGAGGATTTCCTCTGGCTGGACGTGCGCTCTCCGGAAGAACACAAACAAACCCGGATCGAGGACCCCCGGGTGAAGCTCGTACCCCTGGGAATGCTGCGGCGCCGCCTCCAGGAACTCCCGCGAGAAAAAAAGGTGGTCACCCTTTGCAAGGCCGGGCTGCGAGCCTACGAAGCCCAGACGATCCTCGAGGGTGCCGGGTTTAAGGATGCGTGGGTCATGGATGGCGGCCTGGAGGGATGGCCGTACGAAAGATTCATGGAGAAGAAATAACCTTGCACGTGGAAGGGATATAGCGAGGCTTTGAAAAAGCTTATCCCTGAGTCTTTCTCAGACCCGCTTTTTCTCGGTTATTTCATCGATCATCTTTCTCTGTTTCTCAGGCGCCGGCTGAAGAGGAGATAGGGGTTTCCCGGAGCCTATCCCCAAGGTTGA
>DASPRR010000093.1:0-6176 GCA_035624375.1 Thermodesulfobacteriota bacterium
ACGATTCATTGCCCGTTTTCGAATACGAAGGTCTTAGCAATTCAGGGAAAGCCCTCCGCGGGATCATCGACGCGGAGAGCTTGCGCAACGCCCGGAGCAAGCTGCGGAGCCAGGGGGTCTATCCCACGGAAATCCGGGAAGAGGCGGCCGCCGTGGCCCTTCCGGGCACCTCTTTCCGTCTCTTCAGCGGGGTCCCGCCTAAAGAACTGGCCCGGGTCTTCCGCCAATTGGCTACCCTGGTAGGAGCGGGAATCCCTTTGGTCTCATCCATTTCCGCCCTGATCGATCAGACCGGCAATACTATCCTGCGCAAGGTCCTGACCCGGATCCGGGAAAGCGTGCGGGAAGGGGGAAGCCTTGCCGATGCGCTGGCAGCCCACCCCCAGGTGTTTCCCCCGATCCTGGTGGGACTGGTGAGAGCCGGCGAAGTCAGCGGGGCACTGGCCCTCACCCTGGGCCGCTGGGCCGACTTTAGCGAGCATCAGGTGGCCTTGCGCCAGAGGGTCCGGGCCGCTCTGACCTATCCGGTCTTCATGTTTTTCATCGGCGCGGGGGTTCTTTTTTTCCTCATGACCTTCGTCGTTCCGACGGTGACCCGGGTCTTCTCCGACCTGGGCCAGTCCCTTCCCTGGCCCACGCTGATCCTCATGGCGGTGAGTGATTTCATGAGCCGGTTCTGGTGGGCGCTGGTAGGGGCCTTCATCCTATTCGTCCTCTGGGCGCGCAAGTTTCTACGGAGTGAAAGGGGAGGCCTGTTTTGGGACCGCTTGAAAATGAAGGTCCCCCTGGCCAGGGAGCTGCACCGCAAATTGGCCGTATCGCGCTGGTCGCGGACCCTGGGCACGCTCCTGTCCGGGGGGCTTCCCCTGCTCCAGGCGCTGGAATACTCCCAGGGAGTAGCGGGAAATCGCCTTTTCTCCCAGGCTATCGGCCAGGCGCGAGATCGGGTTCGGGAGGGCGAGGAAATGGCTCTTTCCCTGAAAGGCAGTGGCCTCTTTCCCTCGGTACTTCTGGAGATGGTGGCGGTGGGGGAGAAGAGCGGAGAGCTTTCCCCGATGCTGGAGAAGGTGGCTTCAAGCTTGGAGAATGAGGCGGAGAGCGACCTTCGGGGACTGATCGCCCTGTTGGAGCCGCTTATGATTCTCATTATGGGAGTCGGAGTGGGTTTCATTGCCCTCTCCGTTCTCCTGCCCATCCTGGAGATGAGCCAGATGGTGCGTTAGGTCTACGGAAAATTCAGGACCGGAATCCCCTCTCTCTTTTTGGTCAAAGGGGGGAAGGAAGGATTTTTCGGGCCTTTGGCAAAAGTGAGGTGAGGCATGAGATTTCCCCTGAAAATGGAAAATAGGAAGGCCGGCGGCTTTACCCTGATTGAGCTCATGGTGGTGATTGTAATTCTGGGGATTCTGGCCGGGTTGGTGCTCCCCCGTTTCATGGGCCGAACTGAGGAGGCCAAGAAGACCAAGGCCAGACTGCAAATTGAAAACCTCGAAGCAGCCCTGAAGCTCTACAAACTGGACAACGGAACGTATCCCACCACGGAACAGGGTTTGGAATCTTTGGTGCTAAAGCCTTCCACGGGAATCATCCCCAAGAACTGGCGCGAGGGGGGGTATCTGGAGAAATCTAAGGTTCCGGAAGACCCCTGGGGACGGCCCTATGTATATATTTCCCCCGGCATCAAAAATCGGGACTTTGACTTGAAGTCCCTGGGCGCTGATGGAGAAGAGGGTGGAGAAGGGGAGAACGCGGACATCGAAAGGTAGCCCGGGATTCACCCTTGCCGAACTGGTCGTGGTCCTCTTCCTCCTGGGCTTTATTTTTCTTCTCACTTTTCCCAACTTCCGAGAACTGCTGGAGCCCCGGGACATCAAGAGGGCGACGGTCCGACTGGCGGGGTCTTTGCGCTACGCCCAGAGCCAGGCGGCCGCCACCAAGCAGAGGTTTCGCTTGAACATCGATATAAAGGAAAACGCCTACTGGGTCAGCCGAGAGGGAGAGAGAGATACCTTCCTGCGGGATTCCTCCCCCATGGGAAAACCCGATTACCTTCCCGCCGGGGTGGTCTTCTTAGACGTGACTCACCCGGAGAGGGGCAAACTGCGGGAAGGAACGGCTCACATTGATTTCTCTCCCACAGGCTGGGCCGATGAGTGTGAGATTCATCTTGGCAAAGGAGAAGAAGAGGTCTTCACCATTTTCATTCATCCCCTGGGAGGAAAGATGGAAGTTAGCGCAGGCTACGTGGAGAGGAAAACCTCCTAAAATGAAGAAAGGGTTTACCCTCCTCGAAGTGATGATCGCCCTGGCCCTTCTGGCTTTGGTGGGCGTAGCCTTTCTCCGGGCCCAGGCCGGCAGCGTCCGCCTGCTGGATGAATCGAGCCAAATCTCCCTGGCTACCCTTCTAGCCCGGGAGAAAATGGCCGAGCTGGAAAGCGTGGGGTTTCCCGAGTTGGGGAAATCTTCGGGAACAGGAGGAGAAGCCTATCCCCTGTTCAGCTGGGAACAGGTCGTGACCTCCACAGATCTCCCGGCCCTCCGTCAGGCGTTGGTCCGGGTTCTCTGGAAGGAGGGCACGCGGGAACGAACCTTAGAGCTGGTGGCCTACTTTGCCCAGAAATAAAATATAGTGTCAGTTCTTAGTGTCAGTACAAAAACCCGAAACCCGGAACTCGCGAAGTGACCGTGTGAGCCAAAGAATGAAAGCGAACCTCAAGCAATTTTTCAATCCGCAGTCCGCAATCCGAAATCCGCAATCGGGTCGCGATTTTGTGTTTTTCAATTCCCAATGGGCAATGCGCAATGCGCAATCGGAAGACCCCGAACTCTTCCCCCGGGGAAGCGGTTTTACCCTCTTCGAAGTCCTGATGACTCTCTCCATTCTGGGAGTCGTTCTTTCCCTGCTCTATCTGACCTTTCATCAATCCATGGCGGTCATGGCCGAGACCGATGACCGGGCGGAGGTGATCCAGCAAGGCCGGATGATCCTGGAGAGGATCGCGGGAGACCTGAAAGGGGCCGTAATTATAGCTCAGAAAGAGGGGTTCCAGGCCTACCGTACAGGCTTGGTCGGCCGCTCTACGAGCGAGGGGAAGGACTTCCTGGACCGCATGGATTTCACTACCGGCCTGCCTTCTTTTTCGTCTCGCCCCGAGGGAGGATGGGGCTTTTTCGAGGTGGGCTATTTCCTGGACCGTTCCCCGGGAGGAAAGGGGTTAACCCTATTTCGAAGGCAGGATGATGGGATGGATGGCAATCTTCTTCAGGGGGGTCGGTCGGTAGCCATCTGCGACCGGGTTCGAAGCCTGGGCTTCTCCTATTATGACCGTCAGGGTGGAAGGGGGAAAGAATGGAATTCTCTGGAAGGGGAGCGGCGCAATCTCCTTCCCTCCCGGGTGGAGATTCAGTTAAAGCTGGAAGACTCGCGGGGAAGAGTACATGAGTTCCGCACCCAGACCTATTTGCCCATGAGCGAGTAAGAAGAAGCGCGATCGATTATCCACCCGGAAACTCCCTCTCCCCTTGCGGGAAAGGGATGGGGTGAGGGGGACCCTATCCCTTCCCCGTTGGAGGCTGTGTCGTAATCCGCCGCTCGCCCTTCGACAGGCTCAGGCTTCGTCGCGAGCTCAGCCGAGCGGGCGAACGGCAAAGTGGGATGAATTTTAATGCCCTCATAATCCGTTCGTGGTGAGCTTGTCGAACCATGAACGGATTATGACACAGTCTCTTGAGGGGGAGGGGAAAATGCGGATTTCCGGATGGAAACTAAGAGCTTATCCTTAAATATGGATCTACCTTTAAATCCCCCTTTGAAAAAGGGGGACATAGGGGGATTTGCTTTAGATCACTTGAAAAAATCCCCCCAACCCCCCTTTGCAAAGGGGGGGGATTATTATTTACGGACAAGTTCTAACCATGTAAAAAGATGGTAGAGGGAACAACAGGGGATGGGGATGAGGTTCAAACCGATTCGCAATCAAAGAGGCATTGCTTTGGTGCTGACCCTTTTGATCCTGACCCTTCTGGTAGTGACCGGCCTGGAAATGAATCGGGCGGTTCGGGTGGAGGCCACCCTGGCCGAGAATTTTCGCGACCTGACCCAGGCCTCTTACATCGCTCAATCCGGAGTGGAGGTTGCCCGGGCTTTGATCCAGAGTGACAACCCCGCTTACGACGGCCCGGACGAGACCTGGGCCCAATTCGAAAACTTCGCCCTTCTTTCTTCGGGATTTTTCCCCGAGGGAAGTTTTACCGGGCGGATTGTCGACGAAAACAGCCGGTTTAACCCCAACGGGCTCCTGGACCCGTACGGGAACGTAAATCTGAAGAAAAGGGAGCAACTGGAGCGTCTCCTCGGCCTTCTGGGCCACCCTGTGGATTGGATAGAAGCCTTGCTGGACTGGATGGACACGGACCATCAGCCAAGGCCCGGGGGGGCGGAAAGGGATTTCTACCTCAGCAAGAAAAAGCCCTATCCGGCGAAGAACGGCCCCTTGGATTCCCTGGAGGAATTACTTCTGATCAAAGGGGTGGACCCTTCCCTGTACTACGGAGGGGAGGGGAAGGAAGGGCTGGAGGGTTACCTAACGGTGCATTCCGACGGAAGGATCAATCTCAACACCGCCAGCCCGTTGATGATCATGAGCCTTTCCCCCAAGATCGACCAGACCATGGCCCAGGCAGTGGTCGCTTACCGGAGCGAGAAATCTTTTCAGAACCCAGAGGTCCTCCGGTCTCTGCCCGGGTGGGATGCCGTCTATCCTTCCATCAGCAGCGAGATCACGGTGCAGAGCAATTATTTTTTCATAGAAGTTGTGGGCAATTACCGAGAGGCCCGGGCCCTGGTGCAGGCGGTAGTCCGCAGAGAAGGAAGACGAACCCGGGTTCTTGTCTGGAAGGCCGGATAGACCATGAAATCGAAGACCTGGGGATTGGACATCGGGACAACCGCGATCAAGGCTGTGGAAGTCACCCGAACCCTGCGGGGGCCAAGGCTGACCAACTACGCAGTCATTCCCCTAAACCGGAAAGAAAAAGAAGATTCCCGCGCCGAAGTCATCCGCCGCCTTCGAGAAGTTTTTTCCAAACTGGAGGGGAAGGGTGAGGACGGGGTGTATCTCTTCCCCTCTTCCCGAACCATGGTCCATCGAATCCCCCTCCCGTTCCGGGACCGGAAGAAGAACCAGCAAGTCGTCAAGTTCGAGGTCGAGCCATTGCTGCCTTTTCCCGCCGATCAAGTGGTGGTGGATTTTTATTCCGCGGAAAAAGACGAAGCAGGGAAAGAAGCCCTGGTTTTTGCCGCCCGGAAGGGGAACCTGGGTGAGTCTCTGTCCATGTTGAAAGAAGCAGGACTGGACCCCGAGAGCGTGGTTCCCGAAGCCTTGGCCCTTTTCTGGCTGGTTCGCGGGCTGGGGAAGGCTTCGGAAGGCCCGGGGGCCCTCCTGGACCTGGGGCAGGAAAAGGCCACCCTGATCCTATGGCAAGGGGACCGAATGACCCTGGCCCGGTCTATTCCCATGTCCGGGGGGGGACCGACCGCCGCGGACAATCCCAACCTAGCCCGCCTGGCTGAAGAGGTTAAACGGACCTTCCTCTCCGCGGGATTCAGTGCAGGAGGCCAATCCGTAGAGAAAGTCTATCTCACCGGGGGCGGTTCATTGGCTCCCGGTGTGGACCAGAGCTTGAGCCAGTCTCTGGGAAACAACGTTTCCGCATTGGACCTGGGGGAAGCAGCCGGTGAAGCCCCCAAGGAGTACCTCCCCGTTCTGGGGGCGGCCCTGGGTGCCGCGTGGGGTGAGCCTTCAGCCGATTGGGTCAATCTTCGGCGCGAGGAATTCGCTCCTGTGCAGAAAGCTCAGAGAGCGAGAGGCCGTCTCAAGATTCTGATTTCCTATGCCGTCATTCTGGGAATCCTGGGGGGTGCATCCCTTTTTCTGAACCTTTACCTTCAAGAAAGGAAATATCAGGACCTGAAAGCCCAAATCCGGAAAGAGTTTTCTCAGGCTCTGCCCGAGGTGAAGAAGGTGGTCAATGAACTCCAGCAGATGAAGGCGCGGGTTCAAGAAGAGAAAGCCAAGCTGGGCTCTCTTGGAGGAGGACCGGGTGGCGGGTCCCCGCTGGAGGTCCTTCGGGAGCTAAGCCTGATGGTAGACCCGGGGGCCAAAGTAAGGGTGACG
>DASPRR010000099.1:0-3901 GCA_035624375.1 Thermodesulfobacteriota bacterium
CTTCCCGGGCAGGAGCAGCCTGTCGTCCGATACCTAAAGGAAAAGCTGCAACCTCTTGCGGAGGAAGTGCACATCGGAGTGAATGGAAACATCTATGCCCGGAAGACAGGGCGCAAACCGGGCTTGAAGGTCTTGGTGTCAGCCCACACCGACGAAATCGGGCTGGTGGTCCGGGACATCGATTCCTCCGGAATGATCCGCTTTGATAAGCTCGGGTGGTTTAGCGACTCCTTCCTTCCGGGGACGCGGGTGCGGGTGGGAAAGATTCCTGGAATAGTGGGGATCAAGTCCGGCCACCTCATGACCGAGGAGGAGAAGCGGACTGTTCTCCCGCATCGAAGCCTGTATGTCGATGTAGGGGCCAAAACCGCTGCTGACGTGGAGAAGATGGGGATTTCCATCGGGGATCCCATCGCTTTCGACGTGCCTTTCGGCCGGTGGCACGACCCGGATTATTGCTGCGCAAAGGCGATCGATAACCGCGCTGCCTGCGCGGTGGCCGTGGCGCTCATGGAGAGTCTCACGGACGACGATTTTCCGGGAACCCTCTGGGTTGCGGGAACCGTTCAGGAAGAAAGGGGATTGGGAGGAGCCCGGACGGCAGCCCAGTTTGTCCGGCCTGACTGGTTCCTGGCCCTGGATGTAGCCCTGGCGAGTGATACCCCGGAAAATCCGGCGGGCAGTGAACCTGTGCGGCTGGGGGGAGGGGTGGTCATCAGCCTGGGGGATTTCCTAGAGTCGCCTAAAAGGGGGTACTTTATCAATCCGGGTCTGAAGGAATTGGCCCTTAGGGCAGGCAAAGAGAAATCCATTCCCGTTCAGCTCCAGGCCATTTTCGGCAATTCCTACACCGACGCCGCCGCCGTTTCCCAGGAGTTTTCAGGAATTGCCTCTATCTCCCTGGGAATCCCGATCCGTTATTCCCACGCACCTTCTTCGGTGTGTCACCTGGGAGATATGGAGGCTTGCTTTCGGCTGGCCGAATCTATGATCCGCAAAGGTGTGGAGAAGAAGGACCTGGATTTTCTGAAATGAGGTGTAAGTGTAAGTGAAGGTGTAAAAACCCGCAGATAAGCATTGGGAATGATGTAGGGGCAATTCATGAATTGCGCCTTCGAAATTAGGATTAGGCAGCAGGTAGGGGCGGGTTTGAAACCCGCCCCTATGTTCCGTAGAAGGTTCTGGCAGGTTTCATGAGTTGAGGTGGAATTTGAAGCTTTCGGAATGGGTGAAGAATAACTCCCAGACGATTTCCGTTTTCGTCATCATGCTGCTGGTCTGGCATTTCGGGGTGATTCTGCTGGGGATCAAGGAGTATATCCTACCCACTCCATGGGCGGCCATTAAGACCCTCTTCGAGGCCAAGTACCGGTGGCCCATGAACTTCATGGCCACCTTCTATGAAGTTGTGGGCGGATTTATTCTATCCGCGGCCGTGGGAGTATTCCTGGGCATAGCCATCGTCTGGTCGGAATGGCTCAAGCGAACCATCCTCCCTTTTCTCGTGTTTCTGAATACTCTTCCGAAAATCGCAGTAGCTCCTCTTTTTTTAGTTTGGTTCGGGTATGGAATCCTGCCCAACATTCTCATTGTGATTCTCATCTCCTTCTTCCCCATGGTCATCAACACAGCCACGGGGCTGGTGGCCGTGGAGGAAGACTTGATCGACCTGGTAAGTTACCTTCATGCCACCAAGTGGCAGAAACTCAAGCTGATCCAGTTGCCGAATTCTTTGCCCTATATGTTCTCCGGCCTGAAGATTACCTCCACCACGGCTGTGGTGGGGGCTATCGTCGGGGAGTTCATCGCCTCGGACAAAGGGCTGGGGTCGGTGATCATCTCTTCCCAAACGACCCTTTCCACGCCGGCCATCTTCGGGTCCCTCATCTATATTTCGGTCATCGGCATGGGGCTCTTCTGGGCGGTCGAAGGGCTGGAGAAGTATCTGATGCCGTGGGAGAGACAGAATAAATAAAGAAGGGGAAAAGACGAAAAGGGGAAGAGGGGAAAGGGTAAAAAAGCAAAATAAAAGGAGCAAAGAAATGGAAACAATAAGGAGAGCGAAGATGAAAAAGCTGATTTGGGCATTGGTGATTGGGACATTGGTTCTAGGTTGGGGCGGTTGGGCGCCGGCGGCGGACAAGGTGACCCTGAACCTGAACTGGTTTTACGTGGGGGACCATTCTCCTTATTTCGTGGCCACCGAAAAAGGATGGTACAAGGAGGAGGACCTGGATGTCAATATCATCCCCGGAAAAGGATCGGGAGATGTGGTCAAGAAGATCGATGTGGGGTCCGCCGAATTCGGAATCGTGGATACCGGGGTCCTGATCGTGGCGCGCGCGCAGGGGGCCAAGGTCAAGGTGGTCTCCATGCTCTTCGACAAAAGCCCCTACTGCATGTGGATGTGGAAGGAATCTGGAATCAACAGCATCAAGGACTTGGCTGGGAAAAAGATCGGGGCTCCTCCGGGGGATGCCCAGCGGACGATTTTCCCGGCCTTGGCGGCGGCCAACGGCTTGGACCCTGACAAGGTAACCTTCGTCAACATCGGCGCCGAGGCCAAGATAAGCGCCCTGGCGGCCAAGCAGGTGGATGTGATCTTTGATTTCTATTCGGGGGCTCCCTTTTATTACAAAGCCATCGGGCAGGACAAGGTGACCCATCTGATGTTCGCTGACTGGGGGGTCGACGTTTATTCCAACGCCATCGTGGTGACCGATAAATACGCGCAGGAAAAAGGAAACATCATTAAAAGATTCGTCAAAGCGTCGCTCCGGGGTTGGGAATTCACCCTGAAAAACCCGGAAGAAGCGATCAACATCATGGCCAAGTACCGCACGGAGATCGACAAACCGGTCATGCTGGCCAATCTGAAGTTGATCATCGATCTCTTCCGGACGAACCGATACAAGCAGAACGGGATCGGCTGGGTGGAGGAGAAGAAAATGGCGGACTCCATCAAGATCATTTCCAAGTACCGGGACTTGAAAGCGGACATGAAGACCAGCGACCTCTACACCAACGAATACCTGACCAAAATTCCATTGCCCATCGAGGTGAAATGAAAAATTCAGCGGTCAGCGATCAGCCATCAGAAGTCAGCAAATGCAGGAAAATATAAAAAGCTGAAGGCTGACTGCCGAAAGCTAAAAGCCTTTTTATGAACAACCGGACGCCATTCATTAACATTCGCAATCTGAAAAAAACCTACATAACCAAGACCGGGAGCGTTCCGGCCCTTCAGGACGTCACTTTTGATGTGTATCGGGGAGAGTTCATAACCTTGGTCGGCCCGTCCGGGTGCGGCAAGACGACTCTTCTGAAGATCATCTCAGGACTTCTAACCAAGAGCGAGGGAGAGCTCGACTTTTCTTCGAAGGGGGACTTCGACCCCAGGCGAGAGGTGGGAATGGTCTTCCAGAAGCCCGTCCTCTTGAAATGGCGGTCCATCGTCGATAATGTTCTCCTCCCGATCGACATCCTCCGTTTGAACCGTCAGGACTACCATGCAAAGGCGATGAAGCTCCTGGACTTGGTGGGCTTGAAGGGGTTCGAAAAGAGTTACCCCAACGAGCTCTCCGGAGGGATGCAGCAGAGGGCCTCCATCAGCAGGGCTCTGATCCATGACCCTCAGCTTCTCCTCATGGACGAGCCCTTTGGCGCGCTTGACGCCCTGACCCGGGAGAAGATGAACCTGGAAATCCTGCGTATCTGGCAGGAAACCCAAAAAACGGTTCTCTTTGTAACTCACGGGATCCAAGAGGCGGTATTCCTTGCGGACCGGGTCATTGTTCTCAGTGCCCGGCCGGCCCGCATGGTGGCGGCCATCGAGGTGAACCTGCCCCGACCGCGGACCATGGAGATCAAAGCGGAGAAAGAATTCGGAAAGCTGTGCCTG
>DASPRR010000103.1:0-13712 GCA_035624375.1 Thermodesulfobacteriota bacterium
AGGCCGGTGATCTTGTCGAGCCGCTTCTGGTGCCGGCCGCCCTGGAATTCAGTCTCCAGCCAGACCTTCAGAATCTCCCTCGCCAATCCTTTCCCGATCAGCCGTCCCCCCAAAGCCAGGAGGTTGGCGTCATTGTGCTCCCGGCTGATCCGGGCGGTGTACGGGTCATGGCAGAGGGCAGCCCGGACTCCGGCAAAGCGGTTGGCCACGATGGACATGCCGATTCCTGTACCGCAGATCAGAAGGCCTCTTTCGACCTCTCCCCGGGAGACCTTCCCCGCCACCTTAATGGCCACATCCGGATAGTCCACCGGAGCTTCGCCAAATGCGCCCAGGTCCAAAACTTCGACCTGTCGCTCGGCTAAAAAGGATCGCAGGTCTTCCTTGAGCTCAAAGCCGGCGTGGTCGCTGCCCAGGGCAATTTTCATGTCACTTCTCGAATTTTTTAAAGATGAGGACCGCATTCGTGCCGCCGAAGCCGAAAGAGTTGGTCATCGCCACGCGTACATCCGCGTTCCGGGCCTTGTTGGGCACATAATCCAGGTCGCACTCGGGGTCCGGGGTTTCGTAGTTGATGGTGGGGGGGATAATTCCGTGATAGAGGGTGAGAATGGTGAAGATCGCCTCCACCCCTCCGGCCCCGCCCAGGAGATGGCCGGTCATGGATTTGGTCGAGCTGATGGGCAGTTTCCCGGCGTGTTGCCCGAAAACGGCTTTGATGGCCTTGGTCTCGATGGGGTCATTGATCGGGGTGGAAGTCCCGTGGGCGTTGATATAATTTATCTCTTCGGGGGCTATGTTCCCACTGCGCAGGGCCATGTCCATGCATCGGGTCGCGCCGTCTCCGTCCGGGGCCGGGGCGGTGATATGGTAGGCATCCCCGGTGAGCCCATAGCCCGCGATTTCGGCGTAGATTCTTGCCCCGCGGTCGAGGGCCCGGGTCAATTCTTCCAGGATCAAAATACCGGCTCCTTCGCCCATGACAAATCCGTCCCGGTCCTTGTCGAAAGGACGGGAGGCCTTCTCCGGTTCATCGTTGCGGGTGGAGAGTGCCTTCATGGCGTTGAAACCGCTCACCGCCAGGGGGGTGATCGTTGCTTCCACCCCTCCGCTGATGATGGCGTCCGCGTCTCCCCGCTGGATCATGCGCCAGGCGTCCCCGATGTTATGGTTCCCGGTGGCGCAGGCGGTGACCGCCGAAGTGTTCGGGCCTTTGGCCCCGAAACGCATGGAGATCTGGCCCGGTGCCTCATTCACGATCAGCATGGGAATGAAGAAAGGAGATATCCGCCCGGGCCCTCTTTCCAGCAGAACCTTATGGAAAGATTCGATGGTGGTCAGTCCTCCCAGTCCCGCGCCCACGACGACCCCGACCCGGTCCGCATTGGCCGGGGTAATCCTGAGCCCGGACTCTTCCATGGCCATGACCGAAGCAGCCACGGCGTACTGGATGAAGATGTCCATCCGCTTCATCTCTTTTTTGTCGATGAAGTTCTCCGGGATGAAATCTTTCACTTCCCCGGCGATGGTGGTCTCGAATCCCTTGGTGTCGAATTTGGTGATCTTTCCGATTCCGGATTTTCCCTGGATGAGCGCCTGCCAGCTCTTTTCCACCCCGGTTCCCAGGGGGGACACCATTCCCAACCCGGTGACCACCACTCTCCGACTCGACATAAAACCTCCCGATTCAACCGAGAAGGCCCTTTCCCCTCTGGCTTTGCCTCCTTCCCGCCGCGGCGAAAATCCACCGTTTCGGGGGAAAGCCAGCCCTCTCCTTACATATGTTCGCTGATATAATTCACCGCGTCCTGCACGGTCTGGATCTTTTCGGCATCCTCATCGGAAATTTCCAGACCAAACTCTTCTTCCATGGCCATGATCAACTCGACCAGGTCCAGCGAATCCGCTCCCAGGTCATCAATAAAGGAGGCCTCCAGGGTCACTTCTTCCGGGCTGACCTTGAGCTGCTCCACGATAATTTCGATGACTCTTTTTTCCACTGTTTTTTCCACAATCCCACCTCCTGACGAAACTTTTTATGATTTTCCCGATGGATGAATCTTTTTACTTTCTTTATCCCCCCCTGTCAAGGGAATTTCAAGGGGAATTCGGCCTGGGGTACGCTACATGAACATACCCCCGTTGACGTTTAACACTTGCCCGGTAATATAGTCGGAGGCCGGGCTGGTCAGGAAGAGGACGGCCTCAGAGATGTCCTCGGCAGTCCCCAGCCGTTCCATGGGAATCAATTTCAGGAGCATCTCTCGCTCTTTCTGGGGGATGGCCTGACTCATGGCTGTGTCGATGAACCCGGGAGCCACGGCATTTACCTGAATGTTCCGGCTGGCATACTCCCGGGCCACGGATTTCGTGAAGCCGATCAACCCCGCCTTGGAGGCGGCGTAGTTGGACTGGCCGGCGTTGCCCATCTGGCCGGTGACCGAGGCAATGTTGACGATCTTGCCTCCCTTCCGTTTGAGAAGATGGCGCAGGGCGGTCTTGGTGCATTGAAAGGCGCCCTTCAGGTTCACGGCCAGGACCAGGTCCCAGTCCTCCTCTTTCATCCGCAGAAGCACCCCGTCGCGGGTGATTCCGGCGTTATTCACCAGGATGTCCAGACCCCCGAAGGCTTCCACAGTCTTTTCCACCATGGCCTCCGCAGCCTTGGCGTCGGCGACGTTTCCGCCGATGGCCACCGCCTTCTTTCCCAGGGGATCAATCTCCTTGCAGGTCTCCCGGGCCTTTTCCAGGTTGATATCGGACACCGCCACCTGGGCCCCTTCCCGGGCCAGAGCCAGAGCGATCGCTTTCCCGATCCCCTGGGCCCCCCCGGTCACAAGAGCGACTTTGCCATCCAATTTACCCATGATCTTTCTCCGATTTTTTCAACCCGCATGTTACTAAGGAGTCCATAATTGAAAAGACACATTTTTCTAAGAATGTTCCCTAACCCCGATCCTCCTCACTTCGCCTGTCACCGTTCACCCTGAGCTTGTCGAAGGGTGCGTCGTAATGCCGTTCATGCTTCGACAAGCTCAGCACGAACGGCTTTCCCCTCAGCGTCCACACAATTATGGACTGATTAGTAAATCCCAAATTCCAATCCCCAGATCTCAAATAAAAACCGAATCTCAATGTTCCAATAACCAAACGTTTGGAATTTTCATGTTTCCATGATTGGAATTTGTTTGGTGCTTGGTGTTTGGAATTTGGAATTTATTCGAATCCGTTTGGATCCGCGTACCATTCCATCTATTTCAATAGCTCTTTGGCCTTTTCCCAGCTAGCCTCGTCCTCCACGTTGGCCATCTTGGTGTCCTTGCTGATCCGGCGCATGAGACCGGTGAGGACCTTTCCCGGCCCCACCTCCAGCACCAGGTCGGCTCCCGTGGCCAACAGCTCCTGCATGCATTCCTCCCAGCGGACTGGATGATCCACCTGTTTGACCAGAAGTCCCCGGATGCTTTCCCTTCCCGGGTAGAAATGGGCTTCGGCGTTGGAAAGGACGGGGAAATGAAGCTCTCCCACCTCGGCCTTGTCCAGCTCCTCTTTCAACCGTTCGCCGGCAGGCTTCATCAGCGGACTGTGGAAAGGGGCACTCACCGGCAGAAGAACAGCTTTCTTTCCCTTCTGTTTGGAAACGATCTCCACGGCCCTCTGCACGGCTGCGGCGTGGCCGGCGATCGCAATCTGTCCGGGGGAGTTGAAATTGGCAGGGGAAAGAACCTCCCCCCGGGCCACCTCCTGGCAAAGGGCTTCCACCTCAGCGGTGGACATTCCCATGATTGCGGCCATGGCCCCCGCCCCTACGGGGACCGCTTCCTGCATGAACTTCCCTCGCAGGTGAACCAGGCGAACGGCATCGGCAAAGCGCAGCCCCCCCGCAGCCACCAGAGCGCCGTACTCTCCCAGACTGTGCCCCGCGGCGGCGACGGGGATGACCTCTGTTTCGGTTTGCATCACCCGCAGGGCGGCGATGGAAGTTGCCAGAATCGCCGGCTGGGTGTTGGCAGTGAGCTTCAGGTCTTCTTCCGGCCCCTGGAAACAAAGGTTGGCGATATCGTACCCCAGGGCTTCATTGGCTTCCGCAAACACCTCCCGGGCGGCCGGGGACCGGTCAAAAAAATCTTTCCCCATTCCCACGTACTGCGATCCCTGTCCCGGAAAAATCAAGGCCGTCTTCTTCATTTACTGGCCAACTCCTTGATCAGCGCCTGGCCGATCACGTTCCGCTGAACCTGGTTGGTTCCTTCGTAGATCTGCAGGATCTTCGCGTCCCGCATCATTTTTTCCACCGGGTAATCCCGCATGAATCCGTACCCCCCAAAGATTTGGACAGCATCGACGGTGACTTTCATGGCCACGTCGCTGGGGAAGAGCTTGGAGATGGCCGAGTACTTGGAAATATCCTTGGGATTGGTGTCCACCCAGCGGGCCACGGCATAGACCAGAGCCCGGGCCGCTTCGATCTGCGCAGCCATGTCGGCCAGGATATGCTGGACGGCCTGGAAGGAGATAATCGGTTTCTCAAACTGGTGGCGCTCCCGGGCGTAGGCCACGGCGGCCTCAAAAGCCCCCTGGGCCAATCCTACGGCCTGGGCGCCGATTCCCGGGCGGGTCCTGTCCAGAGTGCGCATGGCCACGATGAAGCCCATTCCTTCGCGGCCGATGACTCTTTCCCTGGGGACGCGGCAGTCATCAAAGACCAACTCCCGGGTCGCCGAACAGCGGATACCCAGCTTCTTTTCCTTCTTCCCGAAGTCGAACCCCGGCATCCCCTTCTCCAAGATGAAGGCGGTGGCTCCCCGCGGCCCTTTGCTCTTATCCGTAAGGGCGATGACCGAATAAATCTCAGCCTCCCCCCCGTTGGTAATCCACTGCTTGGTCCCATTGAGGATGTAATCATTCCCGTCCTTTCGGGCGGTAGTCCGGATTCCGCCGGCATCGCTTCCGGCGCCCGCTTCGGTGAGGCCGAAGGCCGCCAGTCTTTTCCCAGAGGCCACGTCGGGGAGATATTTTTTCTTCTGCTCCTCACTCCCGAAGAGCAGAAAGGGGTAAGACCCCAGGCCGGAGGCGGCGAAGGATACGGAGACCCCGATGCAGACCCGGGAGACTTCTTCGATGGCCAAGCAGTTCTCAAAGGACCCGAATCCCAGCCCGCCGTACTCCTCGGGGATATACGTTCCGAACAGGCCGGCTTCGGCCAAGTACTTCAGGGGTCCCCAGGGGAATTCTTCCTTTTCGTCCAGCTCGGCCCGCACCGGAAGCACCCGCTCCTCCGCAATTTTCCGCGCCAAGTCCCGGATGGACCTTTGATCTTCGCTCAGAAAATAATCCATGCGTCGTATTTCTCCTTATCTCCTAAAATGGGACGCAGATTCCCGCAGAAAAAAGCGGATAAAATACTTTTCAAACAAATGGCTAACGACAGAGAATGAGTGAGAACGGGAGGGGACGCGGATCAACCAGGAAAAACCCGGGAAAAAACATAACCTACAACCCGTGTTCCTCCGCGTCTTTTCCTCTCACATCTTGTGAATCTGCGTGAATCCGCGTTCCATTCGGGTTTTCACCAGCGGATCAGGGCTCCTCCCCAGGTGACGCCGGTGCCGAAAGAACACAGGAGGATCAGGTTGCCGGCTTTCAGCATCCCGGACCGGTTCATCTCGTCCAGGGCGATGGGAATAGTGGCCGAAGACGTATTCCCGTAGCGATCAATGTTGAGGTACACCTTTTCCATGGGGAAGTTGATCATTTTGGCAGCGGCCTCAATGATCCGGGTGTTGGCCTGGTGGGGGATCATGTAGTCGATATCCGCGCTCTTCAGGCCGTTGAACTCCAGGGTCTCCTGGGACACCTCCGCCAGCGCCCGCACCGCCACCTTGAAGAGCTGGTTTCCCGCCATCTTGATGCAGTGCATATTCTTGTCGACGGTTTCATGGGAAGGAGGATTGGCCGATCCCCCCCCGGGCATGTAGAGAAGCTCCCAGAGGGAGCCGTCCGAATGGAGGTGGGTGGAAAGGACCCCCCGGTCCCCTTCCTCTCCCGCCAGGATGACCGCCCCAGCCCCGTCTCCGAAGAGAACGCAGGTGCCCCGATCCTTCCAGTCGGTGATCTTGGACATGATCTCGGCGCCCAGCGCCATGACCTTCCGCTTCGGGTTTTCTTTGATGAACTTGTCCGCCAGGGAAAGGGTGTGAATAAAGCTGGTGCACCCTGCCAGGATGTCGAAGCCCGCCGCTTTTTTGGCCCCGATTTTGGACTGGAGGAAACAGCTGGTGCAGGGGAAAAACATATCCGGGCTGTTGGTCCCGGTAATGATGAAATCGAGTTCCTCCGCCGGAAGGCCGGCCATCTCCAGAGCCTTCAGGGCGGCCTGGGTGGCCAAATCCGAGGTGGCCACATCCCTCTCCACGATCCTCCGTTCCCGGATTCCGGAGCGGCTGGTGATCCATTCGTCGGTGGTATCCACCATTTTTTCCAGCTCGGCGTTGGTCAGGACTTTGGGAGGGACGTAAGAACCAGTGGCGATGATGCGCGGCTTGATCATGTTGATTTCTCTGTTCCCCCTCATAGACCCCTTTCCCCCCTGCTTTCTCCCGGGTAGGGAAGAAGGCAAAGGAGCCTATGGAAAGACCCCTTCAGCTGATAATCTTTTCTTTGATCTGTTCCCAGACCTTGGCTAGGCCGCCCTGTGTTTGGGGTTCCTGGTTTTCCTCCAGGCTTTGGACGAGGAGCTTGGGAAGGCCGATCTGGGCGTACTCGTGCGCCAGCCGGATCGCATTCTTGACGGCCTTGGGCGAGGAACGGCCGTGGCCGATGATCACCACACCATCGACTCCCAGGAGGGGTGCCCCCCCGTATTCAGAATAGTCCAGCTTCTTCTTGATGTCGTCGACCGCACCGCGGGCGAGAAGATACGCCAGCTTGGCCATGAGACTGCCCTTGACCTCTTCCTTGATCATGGCCCCGATGGCTTCGGCTAACCCCTCGCAGATCTTCAGGGCTGCATTCCCCACAAAGCCGTCGCAGACCACCACATCGGCGCGCCCGTTGAATATGTCGCGCCCTTCCACCGGACCCACATACCCGATCGAAGTTTTGCGCAGGAGGGCGTTCGTTTCCCGGATAAGCTCGTTGCCCTTGGATTCTTCTTCCCCGTTGCTGAGCAGGCCTACCGCAGGTTTTTTGATCTTCAGGACGTATTTGGCATAGGCTTCGCCCATGATGGCAAATTGAACCAGGTGGAAGGATTTGCAATCCACGTTGGCCCCGGCGTCGAGCAGGAGGGTCCAGCCCTTCAGGGTCGGAAAGATCGTCCCGATGGCCGGCCTGTCCACCCCTTTCACTTTTTCCAGGACGAAGACCGCTGTGGCCAGGACTGCCCCGGAATTCCCCGCGCTGAAGAGCGCGGCGGCCTCTCCCTTCTTGACCAGGTCATAGGCGACTTTGATGGAAGAATCCTTCTTCTTGCGAATCGGGGTCAGGGGAGATTCATCCATGCCCACCGCTTCGGAGGCATGGACGAACGTCAGGGGAAGGGAATCGCTGCCCGGATGCCGAGCCATCTCTTTCCGCACGGCCTCTTGGTCCCCCACCAGTACCACGGAAACCCCGTATTCGCGGGCGGCGAGAACCGCCCCCTCGACGATGTTTTGGGGGGCGAAGTCCCCGCCCATGGCGTCCACAGCGATTTTCATCGTTCGGAGTTCCTTCAGCTTTCTTCGGTCTCGATCACCGTCCGCCCTCGGTAGCTTCCGCAGTGGGGGCAGACCCGGTGAGGCGCCTTGACTTCCCCGCAATTCTGGCAGACGGAAAATTGGGGAGAGGCTAGCCGATCGTGCGTCCGTCGCTTGTCCCGTCTGGTTTTTGAATGTCTTCTTTTAGGGTTGGGCATATACCAATCACCTCGCCATCAATGAACCCGGAAATGTTTCAAGGGCGCGAGCCTGGGGTCAACTTCCGCGCCGGGACACTGGCAGGTCTCCCGGTTCAGGTTTTTCCCGCACCGTTGACATAACCCGCGACAATCCTCCCGGCAGATGACCTTGGGGGGAAGAGTCAGCAAAACTTGGTCCTGAATCATGGGGCTTAAATCGACCTCTTCCCCATCGTAAAAATCGGTCTCCAGGTCTTCCCGGCTGAGTTCGATCTCCTCCGAAGGAGCGAGTCTGGGGTCGGGCCTGGGTCTTAAGCTCATTTTAAATTCTGAGGAAAGAGTCAGGGCGAAAGGGTCGAGGCAGCGGGCGCAAGTGCATCTGACCTGAGCATCGACCCGGCTCTTAATGAAGAGAATCTTTCCGGTACGGGAAAGGTCCAACCGAACTTGAATCGGACCCGAAAAATGAAGGCCCAAATTGGTGGTTTCTCCCCCCAAACGCTCATTCAGGGGTCCTTCCTCTTCAAGAAAAGACTCCTGCTTCCCCTGAGCGGGTACGTCTTCGACTTGAATGATCAAGGGTACCCCTGAGCTGCGAATCGAATATAAAAATCCTAATATATAATGAAAAACCTCTTTGTCAAGAAAAATATCTCCCTAAAAAGCTTGTTTTACCCCCTAGGTCATGGTAATGAATAATCATTTTTATATCTCCCGGACGGAGGGAAAAACCCTTGGAAATCAAAGAATTTCAGAACCTGATCAGGCAAATATACTTGGAAAGGGACCAAAAACGAGGAGCTGATAAAACCTTCCTCTGGCTCCTTGAGGAAGTGGGGGAGCTCACTCGGGCTTACCGCAGAAAAGAAGACCATGTGGGGACGGAAATGGCCGATGTCCTGGCCTGGATGGTTTCTATGGCTAACCTTCTGGAAATCGACTTGCAAGCCGAGGTTCTGAAGAAATATCCCCGGGTATGCCCCCTGTGTTCCTCCAACCCTTGCGCCTGCCCGTTCCGGTAGATGGCGGCCTGAACGATCTAGGAATAAGAAAACTCCATAGACCCGTATTTTCGAATGAAAGCAGCATGGGTTGGGAAGGCTCGTTCTTCATTTTGACCCTTCGAATTTCCTACGGTTCATCTCCCTGTTGAATTTGGAATCCTTCCTCCTCCAGTTGCCGTAGCTCATCCTCATCAAAACCGAAATAGTGCCCCACTTCATGGATCACCGTCTGGCGGATATTTTCCTTCAATTCTTCAAGGTTGGAACTGATCTTTTCAAGGGGCCTTTGGTAGATGACAATTCGGTCCGGAAGCACGTTGCCATAGCTGACCCCTCGATCTTTGCGGGAGATTCCGTGGTAAAGGCCGAGCAGACCTTGATCCTCTTCCTCCCAGTCATCGGGGAGGTCCGAGGGATTCTTTCGGACAAGGAAAGCCACATTCTCCAGCCGTTCCTTCATTTCCGGGGGGATGCTTTCTATGGCCTCTTTCACCATCTTTTCGAAAGCCCGTCTGGAGACGGGAAACTCCTTTTTAGAAATGGAAATCCCCCTTGATTTTGATCTCTCCCCCCGAAAGAGGAAATACCCAAATCGTCCAAATTTCCGTTGCATTATTCTCATCCTTATTGTATTCTTGCAATGAAGTTTTGAAAAGGATATATTTATCCTTGGCAATACCTAAAAAAACAAGGAGGTAAAGTAGGATGAAAAAGATTTTGGTGCTCCTCATCGCGCTAATCTTTGCTCTTTCCTTGACCGGCCTGGCGTTTGCCCAGGCTAAACCTGAAAAGGCAGCCGAACCGGCCAAACCAGCCGAATCCGCTAAACCAGCGGAAGTCGCCAAACCGGCCGAACCCGCGAAACCGGCGGAAGCAAAGAAAGAAGAGCCCAAGAAGGAACCTCCTCCCAAACCCGTTGTGTACCGGCTGGGCGGACAGGTAACTGCCCTGGATGCAGCGGCCAAAAAGATTACCATTGCTCAGAATTCGGTGAAGCAGCAGAAGAAGGTCACCCTGGCGGTAGGGAAGAAAGCCGCTCAGGACCTGGCTGGAATCAACGTGGGGGATGTGGTCAATGTGTGGGTGACCGGCAAGAGCGTAACCTCGATCAAAAAAATCTTCTGAACAGAACCTATAAATTCGCCCGTTTTTGACGGACAGGGGAGGATGAAAGGATTTTCCCAAAAACCGGATCGCCTCCCATGGGGTGGAGGAAGCCTGCTCGCAAGGTTCTAGGTTCCTTCTCCGTAGCGCCCGCTCAAAAGAAGGCATCCCATCAGGATGCCTTCTTTTTTTTCCCGGGAGGGGCCGCAAAATCCAGGATGGGCCAGCCTCTCTTCCTGGCAAGATTCCGGAGTTTCGGGTCCGGATTCACGATTCTGGGATTTTTGACCCTTTCCAGGAGAGGAAGGTCCGTGATGCTGTCTGTGTAGAAGGTGCTCTGGTTGACCTCCCTTCCCAATTCCCGGGCCAGTTTTTCCGCCCAGAATATCTTCCCCTGGCGAAAGCAGAGAGGAGGTATGTATTCTCCGGTGAAGACCCCCTGCCGGACTTCGAGTCGGGTAGCCAAAACATGAGGGACCCCCAGGTATTGAGCCAGGGGGGCTACGGCATAAGTGGTGGCATTGGAGATGATGGCCACCTTCTCCCCCTGATCAATATGCTGGCGTACAAAATCCCGGGCTTCGGCGTAAACCCGATGGCGGACCACATCTTCGAACCATTCCTTGCAGAACTGAATGAGTTCTCCTTCCCGGACTCCCGCTATCGGCTTCAGCGAATCCCGGTAGGTTTTCTCCATATTCAGGAGGTCGTACCGGTATCGGAGGTAATCGATCATCGATTTAAGAACCCTCCATCGCGTGGTCTTTCCCCGGCGCAAGGAATAGCGCATAAAGGAAACCCCCGAGTTGCCATCGATCAGGGTCCTGTCCATATCGAAAAAACAGATTTGATTTGTGGGATGATCGACCATAATCAAAAAAGATGATCCGCAAAGCCTGGCGGAAAGATCCTAGGGATAAACGCCCTCAGAGGGCTTCTTCAACCTATTTTAAACTTGCGGTTTGAAAATGAAAAGAATATAATATTTTTTTAAATAAAATCTGAATTTTCCTTCGCTCCAAATTCAGGACAAGAGCCTGAATTCAATAAAAATTTCTAAGATAAAAAACGACAAACAGGGGTGCATGGGTGAAGAGAACTTATCAGCCTAGCAATATTCGGCGGAAAAGAACCCACGGGTTCAGAAAGCGGATGTCAACCAAGGGTGGGAGACTGGTCCTCAAGGCGAGGAGGGCGAAGGGAAGAAAGAGACTGATCGTCAAGGCGAGCGAATCCTAGAACCGATTTTCATTAGAAATCGGAGCCCTGGAAGATGGCCCTGTATACCTTCCGCAAAGAGGAGAGGATTCGTAAACGGGCCGACTTTCAGCGGGCCTTAAGAGGAGGAGCTAGATATCAAACCCCCCATTTTCGGATTTCCATCAGCCCCAACGGGCTTTCCCATTGCAGGCTGGGGATTACGGCGGGGAAAAGGATCGGGTCAGCGGTTCAGCGCAATCGTCTCAGGCGCCGGATTCGTGAGTTTTATCGCCAGAACAAAGGCCGGTTTCCGGTTTCTTCGGACCTGTTGATTACCGCCAAAGAGGGCGCCGCAAGCCTGAATTTTTGGCAAGTATCGGAAGAACTGAAAGGATTGTTTCGGGGGTGATGGCCCCCTTTTGATTCAGGATGTTGACCCAAGCCCTTTTAGGTCTCATTCGATTTTATCGTTATTTTCTCTCCCCGCTGACCTTTCCCTCTTGTCGCTTTGTGCCCTCATGCTCTGCCTATGCCATGGAGGCAGTGGAGCGGTTCGGCCCGGCCAAGGGGCTGCTCCTGGCAGCTTGGAGAATCCTGAGGTGCCACCCCTTTCATCCCGGCGGCTACGATCCCGTGGTGAAGAACACCCGATCGGTCAGCCCGGAGTTAAGCCCACGGAGGTAATCTATGCAGATTCGGGCCCTTTTGGCAGTCATTATTTCATTGATTATTCTGGTCATTTATCAGGCCTATTTCGCTCCCCCCCCTGCTCCTCCAGAAAAAGCGGCTCCGGAAAAAGCCCAGACCGCAGCTCCGGCCAAGGAGGAACCGGTGAAGGCCGTTTCCCCCGGAGAAAAAATCCCCGGGATTACCCCCCCGCCCCAGCTTTCCCCCACTCCGGCTATCAAAGCCGAACCGGGTAAAGATGTAGCCATCGAGACTCCTCTCTACACGGCGGTTTTCAACACCCGGGGGGCCCGCCTGAAGGATTTCCGGGTCAAGAAATACCTCGATAAAATCGGCGAGGGGGCCAAGCCGATTGATCTGGCCACAGAGAACCTGGGAAGCGCCTATCCTTTCGGCGTGGAAATGACCCACACCAATTTCCCTTATTCCCCGGACCTTCTCTTCCAGGTTAATACCGAAACTCTCAAACTGGGCCCGGACCGAACCCAGGGAGAACTCCTGTTTAGCTGGAATTCCCCCGGAGGGATCAAGGTCACCCAGCAGATGATCTTCCATGCCGACAGCTACCGGATCGACATCAACCTCCAGATGGCCAATCTTTCCTCCCAGGTCGTGGAGGGAAGGCCGACCCTGGTGTGGACTGGCAAGCTCCATCCTCACTCCGGCGGGGGAGGCATGGCTTGTATCCCCGGGTCAGGCGGGAGTTCGACGGCGGCCGTTCCTCCCTTCACGGCGCTGATCAAAAGGGAATTTCATGAAATCGAGTTGGGCGACCTGAAGGGCGGAGAGAAGCGTTTCGCCGACCAAGTCCAATGGGGGGGATTTCAGGATCAGTATTTCCTGGCCGCTTTCATCCCTCAAAAGATGGAAGGCACCGAGCTCATTTTGAAGAAAATCTCCGACACCGCCGGCGAACTGCGCATGGCCGGCCCCAAGGCCTCTCTTTCCCCGGGAACCCAGTTCTCCCAGTCCTATCTCATGTTCCTAGGCCCGAAGGACTACGATATCCTCAAGGCCTTCGGGCAAGACCTGGACAAAGCGCTGGACTTCGGGTGGTTCGACATCGTGGCCAAGCCCATGCTCTGGGCCATGAAATTCTCCTACCAGTACGTGGGGAACTACGGCCTGGCCATTATCTTTCTCACCATCATCATCAAGATCATCTTCTGGTACCCGACCCAGCTCAGCATGCGCTCTATGTCGGAGATGAAGAAGCTCCAGCCGGAGATGGCCAAGATGCGGGAGAAATACAAGGACGATAAGGAGAAGATGAACAAGGAGCTCATGGAGCTCTACCGCCGCTACAAGGTGAATCCCATGAGCGGCTGTCTGCCCATGGCCATCCAAATTCCGGTCTTCTTCGCCCTATACAAGGTCCTGCTCTACTCCATCGAGCTGCGACATGCCCCCTTTTACTGGTGGATCCAAGACCTTTCGGCCGCGGACCCCTATTACATCTCTCCCATTCTCATGGGGGGATCCATGTTCGTTCAGCAATGGATGACCCCCACCACCGGGGACCCCACCCAGGCCAAGATGATGCTGATTATGCCGGTCGTCTTTACCTTCATGTTCTTATCCTTTCCAACGGGCCTGGTCATTTACTGGTTCTTCAGCAACCTGCTCTCCATCGGGCAGCAGCTCTACATGAACCGGAAAAACAAATAAGAGGCGAGGGAACCCATGAAGTCTGTCGAAACTGAGGGCAAAAGCACGGAGGAAGCGATTCATAAAGCCTGCGAAGAACTGGGAGCTCCCCGGCAAGAGTTGGAGATCGAGGTCCTTTCCAACGGTTCCAGCGGATTCCTGGGAATGGGGGCCAAGAATGCCAGAATCCG
>DASPRR010000109.1:0-2051 GCA_035624375.1 Thermodesulfobacteriota bacterium
TCTTCCATTCATGCATGGCTTCAGTATAGAGGAAAGGGAAATAGCTGGCAAGGAGAATAGAATGCGGATTTCAGGCCTCATAAAGAGAGAAAGTTGGTTATGGAAAAAGACCGGCGGAAATTGATCCTTAGCTGGTGTCTCTATGACTGGGCGAATTCCGCCTTTGCCACCACCATCATGGCTGCCGTTCTCCCGGTGTTCTACAGTTCGATTGCCGGGGCCAACCTTTCCAAGACCATGGCCAGCAGCTACTGGGGTTACACCAACACCATCGCCATGCTTATCGTGGCCTCCACCGCTCCCATCCTAGGGGCCCTGGCCGACCACAGCGGGACAAAAAAAAGATTTCTGGCTCTCTTTGCCGGGATGGGCGCCATCTCCACAACCATGCTCGTATTCGTGGGTAGAGGAGATTGGTTTCTCGCCTCCCTTCTCTACATCATCGGCATGGTTGGTTTTTCAGGAGGAAACAACTTCTATGATTCCCTGCTGCCTCACGTGGCCGGGGAAAAGGATATCGACCGCATTTCCTCTTACGGGTATGCCCTGGGGTATCTGGGAGGAGGGATCCTGTTGGCCTTCAACCTGGCCATGATCCTGAAACCCCATTGGTTCGGAATCCCCGACGCCGAATGGGGAACCCGCTGCTCCTTTCTAACCGTGGGGGTTTGGTGGATTATTTTTTCCATACCGATCCTTAGAAATGTCCCCGAGCCGCCGATTGTTCCCATCAAGGGAGAGAGCACCCATCCTCTCCGGGCCAGCATTCAACGTCTATCCCAGACCTTTCACAACCTTCGGCAGTACCGGGAGGCCTTCAAATTCCTGATCGCCTTCTGGCTTTACAACGACGGGATTGGAACGATCATCAGCATGGCAGTGATCTTCGGGGCGGAGATCAACATTCCCCAAGCCCACCTGATCGGGTCCATTCTGGCGGTGCAGTTCATCGGGATTCCTTTCTCGATTCTGTTCGGGCGGCTGGCGGGATGGATGGGGACGAAGCGGGCGATCTTTCTGGGGTTGGCGGTTTACACCGGCATCTCGCTCGGGGGTTATTTTATCCAAACCCCCCTCCATTTCTGGATTTTGGCCGTTCTGGTGGGGTTCGTTCAGGGTGGAACCCAGGCCTTGAGCCGGTCCCTTTTCGGCACCCTGGTTCCGAAAAGCCGAAGCGCGGAGTTCTTCTCCTTTTTAGACGTGAGTTCCAAATTTGCCGGGATCATTGGGCCCTTCGTCTTTGGAATCGTGGGGCAGATGACCGGGTCCAGCCGCCTGAGTGTTGTGGCCCTGGTGCTTTTTTTCATCGGTGGAGGGGCCCTTCTTCTTACGGTGAATGAAAAAGAGGGCAGGGCCAGAGCATTTTCCTAAGAAAGGGCATGATCCGCGGGTTGGGGGAACATATCCCCCATTTCTGGCTAAACCGATTCATTTCGTCGATATTTTATCAACGGTACCTCTAGGACCACACCCTACTTTTTTGCGGCTGTTCCTTCAGTGAAGAAGCGGCTTAAAAATTCGGCGTCTTTGGGGGAAAGGTCGAAACGCACGCAGGCCTGTTCCACCAGAGTCGGAAGAGGGGTCTTTCCTTCCTCTCGCTCCTTGGATATCCATTGAACGGCTTTCCGCACGCTTGTCCCTTCAGGCAAAATGGATGACATCCGATACCTCCTCAAGAAAAGTTCTGCAAGGGGCAAAGAAAGATCGTCTCGTAAAAAATCTGAACCCCTTTTTTCGGTTATGGAGTCATAACTCAAACCAGAGGATCGTAGCTAAAAACCTGTCCGGACGTTTCCAGAGGAACCAGATGCATGCCCAGGGATCCTTTGAACATTTCAGAAAGACGATCCGGGGTCCATCCTTCGGAGTGATGGATGGAGCGGACCGGCCTGGGCTGGGAGAAGATGAAAATCTCTTTGCCGCGCACACCGAAAACCTGACCGGACACGTACTGGGCCTCATCGCTGGCCAGGTATGCCACCAGGGGTGCGATATCCGCGGGGCTCATCTTCTTCAATTTTTCCACCCGTTTCTTTTGGACTTCCGTTTCC
>DASPRR010000112.1:0-12683 GCA_035624375.1 Thermodesulfobacteriota bacterium
CCCGACTTCCACCACCTCTCCAGCGAATTCATGCCCCAGAATCTGCGGAAGTTTGGGGACCACCGATTGGGCCCACGAATCCCACTCAAAAATGTGAACGTCGGAGCCGCAGATCGCTCCCACCTTCACCCGGATTAAAACATCCCGGGGACCCGGCTTAGGAATATCCAAATCCTTTATTGCCGCCCCCGCCCCCGGTTTTTCTTTGACCATTGCTTTCATTTCTTCCTCCTTTTAGCCAGACCTAAAGCGCCCGCACAAAATCCATTCTGACATGAAATTTCTCTTGCGACAACTCGGTCATTTTACTACAATGCGGCGCAGATGGCGATTCGACTATGGAACAGGGGGTAAGGCGATGGCTGATCGGGTCGGAATTGTGGGAATCTATCAGACGAAGTATGAACCGCGCAAGGTCTTTGACAGCTATCCGGAATTGGTCTTTGAAGCCTCCAGCAGGGTGCTGGAGGGAACGGGATTGACCATTGGGAATATGGACCAGATCGTCACCAATTCTCAAGATTTTTGGGACGGGCGGACGATCTCCAACCGAACGGTGAGCGAAGCCTGCGGGTCCGTTCTGCGGTCCGAGTCGAAAGTGGCTATGGACGGGAGTTTCGCGGTCTTCTATGCCGCCATGCGCATTTTGAGCGGCTGCTATGACTCCTGTCTCCTTGTATCGCACTGCAAGATGTCCGAGGGGGACCCTCATTTGATCAACAACGCCATGTTCGACCCTCTTTACCAGCGGGTCCTGGGGCTTGACGAGGTTTCCACCTGTGCTCTTCAGGCGAGAAGGTACATGAACAAACACAAGATAAGTGAAGAACAGTGCGCCCGGGTGTCGGTGAAAAACCTGAGGAATGGAAAGCTCAATCCCCATGTCCATCGGGCCATGGAGGTCAATATCAATCAAGTCTTGCGTTCCGCCAAGCTGGCCGACCCGATCAAGGAACTGGATGCATACCCAGTTACTGACGGGGCCTGCGCCATGATCCTGGCCAGCGAAGAGAAGGCCAAAAAATGGTGTCCAAACCCCGTATGGCTCGCCGGAATGGCTAGCCGCTTGGATTCCTTCTATCTGGGAGACCGGGACCTGGCCGAAACAGCCTCCCTCACCCTAGCCGCCCAAAAAGCGTATCAAATGGCCGGGATTTCCAATCCCGCCAAAGAGATCGACCTGGTGGAACTCTCCGACTTTTACTCCTACCAGGAGCTCCTATGGCTGGAGGGGATGGGTTTCTGCCGCCGAGGAGAAGCGGGGAAAATGGTGGAAAAGGGAATCACGGGACTGGAAGGGGAACTTCCGGTGAATCCTTCCGGGGGCATCCTTTCAGGAAATCCGGTCACCGTGGCTGGTGCGATCCGCGTGGCCGAAGCCGCGCTGCAGCTCATGGGCCAGGCGGGAAAGCACCAGGTGGAGGGGGCCAAGACAGCCCTGGCCCAGGGGCACTGCGGGCCCTGCGGGCAAGGCCATTGTGTAATCGTTCTGGAAAAGGGGGTTTAACGGCCATGGCCAGGAGATCAAAAAGAAACGTGGCGATTGTGGCGACCGGACAGACCGATCATCGATCCAAGCGCCCGGATGTGAATATTGTGGAAATGATCAACGAAGCCGTGCGCCGGTGCCTGGCCGACGCCCGTATGACCATGGACCAGATCGATGCGATCGTTATCGGCAATATGGAACATTTTGAAGGGATTTTTTTTACCGAGATGTGGTCCGTGGACGCGGCCGGTGCCTTCCTGAAGCACGGGATGAAGATCACCACCGGCGGGACGACCGGAAGCTCCTTGGCCCAGGCCGGTTATTACCATGTGGCCTCGGGATTGTTTGACACGGTCATGACCATTGGCTGGGAAAAGCAGTCCGAGGGGGAAACCACAGCCGGATTGATTTTCCAGGCCGATCCCCTTTGGGAGCGGGCCACTATGTCCGGGGCCATTGGGTCCTTTGCCGGTTCGGCCACCGCCTACATGCATAAATATGGAATCACCGAAGAACAGGCGGCCAAGGTGGCGGTGAAAAACCGCAGGAATGCCATTCAAAACCCCCATGCCCATCTGAAGATGGACCTCACCGTGGAACAGGTCCTCAATTCCAAGATGCTGGCCTATCCCATTAAGATCCTGGACATGTGCCCCACCTCGGATGGGGCCTGCGCCATGATTTTCGCCTCGGAGAAGAAAGCCAAGGAAGTCTGTCCGACCCCGGCCTGGGTCATTGCCGCGGTCACCCGGCACGACCAACCCTTCGGCGGAGACCTGGAAATGGTGATGAACCTGCGGACCCTCCGTTCCGCCACCGAGGAGGCGTACAAGATTGCCGGGATCAAAGACCCCTTGCGAGATTTTGACGTGGCCGAGCTCTATGAGCCCTGCACCTTTGCCGAACTCTCCTGGTACGAGGCCACGGCCTTCTGCGGCCCCGGGGAGGGAGGGAAATTGATGGATTCGGGGGCCACTCAGATGGACGGAGAGCTGCCGGTCAATCCTTCCGGAGGAGTGCTTTCGACCAACTGCATCGGGGCCACGGCCATGATCCGGGTGGCTGAGGCGGCCATCCAGGTCATGGGCAAAGGGGGAAAGAGGCAGGTCCCCAACGTCAACCGGGCCATCGCCACCGGTTTCGGGGGGAGCTGGTGGTCCGATGTGATGATTCTTTCAAGAACCCCATAAATATAAATTCGAAATCCGAATATCGAAATTCGAAACAAACCCGAATAGGCAAAATACAAAATTTGAAAAGGGCTTTGGAAAATTTGGGATTTAAAATTTGTTTCGGATTTCGTGCTTCGAATTTCAGAGTTATCGGAGAGGCTGTCCAGACTTAGACCAACTTAGAATTTTGGATCCTCTGTTAAAGGAGGCAGGAGTCATGAATGATAAGGGCGGTTCGATTCTGGTGGCGGAGTTCGACGCTAAGTTCCCCTACGACTACTCCGCCGGGCGGTATGGCAGCTATTTTTTCAAGAAACTGAAGGATGAAAAGAGGATCATGGGGATCCGCTGTCCCAAGTGCGACCGGGTCTTCGTGCCGCCCCGTCCGGCGTGCGGGTACTGCTTTGTGAAAAACACCGACTGGGTCGAGCTAGGGGATGAGGGTACGCTCTGGGGCTACACCGTCGTTCAGTTCCCCTTCCTCGACCCTCTCACTGGGGCGGAGCGCCCCATCCCTTACGGGTATGGGTTTATCGAGCTGAAAGGGGCTGCGACCCGGCTACAGCACTTCGTCACCGCTTCGGACCTGAACAAGCTCAAGATCGGGATGCGGATGAAGGCCGTCTTCCGGGACGAACGGAAGGGAGACCTGACGGATATCCTCTATTTCAAAGCGATAGAAGAATAAGAAAAGAGGTTGATCATGGAAAAATGGCTCGAAGGGTTAGAACCTGTTGTGGTCCACCAGGATTTAAGGGTGCCTTACCGGTATTCCATGGGAGCGGTACCGAGCAAGTTCTTTATCGAAATCCGGGATCATCAGAAAATCATGGGAATCCGGTGCCCCTCATGTGATGTGGTGTTCATCCCTCCCCGCAGCACATGCGGGCGCTGCTTCTCCCAACTCCATGAATGGGTTGAAGTCGGCAACCAGGGGACACTGGAAACCTATACTCAGGTTCGTTATTCAACCCCGGTTCAGCCCGCCGTAGCCCCTTTCTATTATGGAATCATCAAACCGGACGGTGCTGATACTGGCCTGGCCCATATGGTCGGTGATTTAAAGGGCAAAGAACCCCGCATTGGCATGCGCGTTCAGGCGGTCTTCAAAGAAGAACGTAAGGGGAACATGCTGGATATTCTCTACTTTAAGCCCGTCAAGGAAGAAAAGAAGGCAGGAGACAGGGGCCAAAAAGGGCGAAAGGGGGAAAAGGCCAAACGGCGAAAAGTCGTGAAAGGCAAAGAAGAGAGAAAAGGAAAAAAGATTTCAAAGAAGAAAACAGCCAACGTCAAGACAACGAAAACGGTGAAGCGGGCGAAATCCGTAAGGAAGAGAGCCACGGTCCCGAGGCGCAAAGCCAAAAGGGAAAAATAGAACCGGCCAGCCATGAGGGCATGATGCATCATGCCCCTACTTAGGGCGAATCGGATAGAGGCCAGGGAGCAATTCAGGGGGCCTTCTTCTTTTCCCGGATTTTCTTCCTGGCCTCTTTGCTGAAGCGAATCCGAAGGCCTTTGCCAAGCAACAGAATTCCCATCCACGCTAAAATCACGCCCACAGGGTAGGCGATAACCTTGGGTAAAAAGAGGGCGACAGAAGCCAGGACCAGCACCGCAACGCAAATGCTCAAGAGGGAGGTCGATTCCGTCCGGCTCAATACCCGGTGGCCGGTGACTGCGGCATTGATGGCGCTGCTCACACGAAAAACCCCGGTTAATACGTGCTTCCCGCTCCCAGAAGAAGTTCGGGTTTGGCCTGCTACGGGCAAAGGCTGGGTGAGGCGGACTTTGTTCCGCCGAGTGATGACAATCTCCGTCGAGTTGGCCAGGTCTTCCAGGAACATCCGGCTAAATTGCCGGCCGATGTTTTCGTTTTCCACCACCACATCCAATTCCCAATTCCCGATCCAGCTGGCGATATTGAGGTTGGTGGAGCCGACTCGCGCCCAACGCCCATCGGCCACGGCCGTTTTGGCGTGCATCATGGGCCCGTTCCATTCAAAGACCCGCACGCCCGCTTCAAGCAGGGACCGATACAGGGTGCGGGAGACATTGGCGATCCATTGAATATCGCTTCCATGGGGCACCAAGATGCGCACATCCACTCCGTCCAGGGCCGCGGAGCGCAAAGCCTGAAGGTAAGCGGTCGTCCCGATGAAGTAAGCGTCGGAAAGCCATAGAGTCTTAGAGGCTGAGGCGGCCACCATCAAATCCAAGCGGTACAGACTAGCGGTATCCGGTGAAGCCGCGACAACGCGGAGAGATACATTGCCGGCGCGAGGAAGGTTTTCCCGACGGGAAATTTGGGCCACGGGAATGGAACCACCGACGGTTTTCCAGGCCTCAGCAAAGGAAACCTCGGCATCGGCTACGGCTGGTCCGCGGATTTCTACCCCCGTGTCTCGCCAGGGAGGAATCCCCCGGGATGGGTCTCCCGCCCATGCATCCCCCATGCACAGTCCGGAAATGAAGGCCAAAGAACCATCTATGGTGAGCAACTTCCGATGATCCCGGCTGGCCCAACCCAACAAACTGTCCATGCTTGGCGGGTTGGCAGCGCGGACTTCGGCCCCGGCCTCGCGCGCAGGCTTCCACATGCGATAGGCCAGGGGCCCGTGGGAGCCTACCCAGTCGTATAAAACCCGGACCTTGACCCTCTGGCGTGCCTTCTCCGTTATAAGGTCCCGGAACCGCCGCCCCGTTTGGTCGTTGTGAATAATGTACATTTCCAGGTGGATTGTTTTTTGGGCGGCTTCGATGGCTTTCAGCCATTCTGGGTAGTTCTCCTCCCCGTCCCGCAGAATGCGCAGGGAATTTCCATGCACCAGCGGGGCCCCCGAGGCCCGCAGGAAGGCGTCCGCGGTCAGGGCTCGTTTCAAATCGATGGAAGTCCTACCCATGGGTGCCTCTGGAACCTTGCCGCTGGCATTGCCGTTTTCTTCCAAGGAAAAGAGATTTGATTTTCATTGGGGGGCCTATTTCTTCAACGAAATCTGCAGCTCCATCAGAATGGGCATATGGTCGGAAGCGATCAAAGCAGACAGAGTCCGGGGAACTTCCACTTTCAAAACCTCAACCTGTCCCTGGTAGTAGATATGGTCGATGTGAAAGATCGGAAGAAATCCGGGGTAGGTGCGGCGCCACTTCAGAAAAGGGAGGAGAGCGAGGCGCTGAAAGGTTTCAGCCAGAAGCCTTGAGGCCGGTCCTTTCCTCCACTCATTAAAATCCCCCAGTAAAATTTTTGGCCCACGAACCGATGGGTCGGAGAGAAAATAGATGAGCTTTCTCGCTTGCCGCTCTCTTTCCTTTTGGGAAGTGCCGAGGTGCACATTGTAAAGATGAATCCTATGACCCTGAAAGGAAAGATCGACCCTCTGAAGAAGACGAGGTTCCAGGCCATCTTCGCTCAGATCGAAAGCCGATTGATGCTTGATGGGAATCCGGCTCAGAAGGGCATTCCCATAGAGATGCCCCCGCAGCGTACGGGCCGGGGCCAGCACGGAGGCCATACCCAGTCGCTGGCTGATCCTCTCCTCCTGCCCAAAACCTCGAGGGCCTGCTCCGATCACTTCTTGCAAGGCCACGATATCCGGGTTCAGCCGTCCCAGCACCGAGGCGATCCGTTCAGGGTGGGTCCGGCCGTCCATTCCTCGGCATTTGTGCACATTATAGGTAACGATCCGTAACCGGAGTGGTTCCTGGCTTTGGCTCATAGACACATTATAGAGGAAAAAGGGAAAAAAGGGAGGGACCCAAGTCAAACAGTGGTCTATTCCAGTAGTCGATCTGCATCCTAGCCGCATGGCCAAAAATCGGCTGTGGAGAAATGAAATTCTTGATTATCCGACCGGAGGGCTAATCGACTGGGCGACTATTTTTACATTTCTTTATAATAATCCTTATTCAATTCCTCTTCGAGCAGCCTGGCGTGCCTCAGTTCTTCTTTGGCCAAGGATTCGAACATTTCCCGGGTTCCGGGATATTTGGCGATTTTCGCGGCCTTGGTATAGAATTCAAAGGCAGCCTTTTCCCGCTGCATGGCAAGGCGAATGGCTTCTTCCGGGGTCGTGCTATCGTCAATCATCCTGGCCTCCTGAATGGTTCAACCACGGATAGGACTTTGTATCCTTTTTTCTGCAAATCAGTCACGAGGGGGATCACCGGGTATTTCCTCACCCGGAAATAGTAAACCCGTTTTTTTCGATCTTTGTGATTGGACATGCCTAAACTGATAATCTCGGTCTTGTGTTTCCGGAAAATGGCCGATACCTCCTCAAAGGCATGGGCTCTTCCCCCCAAGACCACATCAATCCGGGAACTTGATTTCAAGATTCCCAGAAGCTGGATAAAGGCGGCCAGGATATCCACGATGGTGAGGATCCCGACAAGTTTTTTCCCGGCCACGACCGGTAGCCCGCCGATTTTGTGCCGGTAGATGAGCTTGGCCGCTTCTTCGATACTGTCTTCGGGGGAAACGGTGACCGGTTTCTTGATCATCACGTCTTCGATAGAGACTTTATCCACCAAAGATAGAAGAGACGCCTGCCGCAGGTCACCCTCGGTAACCAGCCCGACCAGGTCTCCTTCCTCTACCACGGGGAGGTGCCGGATGGATTTTTCGTGCATGATCTCAATCGCCCGGAGAATGCTGGTATCCGGAGGAATGGTCACGACTTTTTTGGACATCTGATTTTTGACTTGCATGGCCTTTTCCTTCGGGCTGGAAAACCGGAATTTTGAAATGAATGTATCAACCCTGCATTCATTTGTCAACAGACCAAAAATAATTCATTTTTCATTTTGACAGTACATCCCGCTCATGCTAAATAGGCAAAAGAGGGGATTTGAAGCGGCGGAAAGGCCGTTTAGGAAAAGGAGTTCTTATGGCTGATCCATTCTGGGAAAGAGAAATCGAGACCCTAAAACCCAAAGAGCTACGCCGGCTGCAGCTTAGACGATTGAAAAAGACACTGCGACAGGCCGCCACATCACCTTTTTATTCTGGTCTTTTCAAAAAACACCAGGTCTCCGCGGAAAAGGTCGAATCTCTGGAGGACCTGAAGGAAATTCCCTTTACCACCAAGCAGGACCTGAGAGATCAATTCCCCTATGGTCTTCTTACCGTTCCCCGGGAAAAGATCGTCCGTTTGCACTCTTCTTCCGGGACCACGGGGCGGGCCACAGCGGTCTTTCATACGCAAAAGGATTTGGATGGGTGGGCGAACCTGGTGGCCCGTTGCATGTATATGGCCGGGGTCCGCAAACAAGATGTTTTCCAAAATATGAGCGGCTATGGCCTTTTCACCGGGGGGTTGGGTTTCCAGTATGGGGCCGAGCGACTCGGGGCCCTGACCATTCCCTCCGGCTCGGGAAACAGCAAGCGCCAGATTCACCTCATGCAGGATTTTGGCACTACCGTCGTCCATATCATCCCCAGCTATGCCCTCCACCTCTGGAAAGTATTCGGGGAAATGGGCCTCGAACCAAAAAGAGACACCCAACTTCGGATTTTGTTGATCGGGGCCGAACCGCATTCGGAAGCCACCCGCCAGCGGATCGAAGAAATGTACGGAGTGGATGCTTTCAATTCGTACGGCCTCTCCGAGATGAATGGACCTGGGGTGGCCTTTGAGTGCCCCCAAAAAAAAGGAATGCATTTCTGGGAAGATGCCTTCCTCGTGGAGGTCATCGACCCCAAAACCGGGGAAGTTCTGCCGGATGGAGTGGAAGGAGAACTGGTCTATACGACCCTGAACCGGGAAGCCATGCCCATGATCCGATACCGTTCCAAAGACTTGGCAACCATCTTTCCCGAGCTCTGTCCCTGCGGAAGGACCCACCGCCGCATGAGCCGGATCAAGGGGAGAAGCGACGACATGTTCATCCTCAAAGGAGTAAACATCTTTCCCCTGCAGATTGACACGACCCTCATGAATATCCCTGAAGTGGGGACGAATTATCTGATCGTTCTGGAAAGAGAAAATTTCGAGGACCGGATGATCGTCCGGGTGGAGGTCCGGCCCCAATTCTTTAAAGGAGACCTGTGGCAGTTGGAGAAACTTCGCAAACAGATTACCGAGGCCCTGAAGTCCGAACTCCTGGTTACCCCGAAAGTTGAACTCGTGGAACCCGACAGCCTCCCCAAGAGCGAGGGCAAAGCCGTGCGGGTCATGGACAAACGGGAAATGTAAATGAGAACAGAATCCAGGAGTCAGAAGTCAGAATTCAGAAGGGGAAAAATTGTCTTCATTCTGGCTCCTGGGTTCTGACTTCTGAATTCTGGGTTCTGAATTCTGCAAGGAGGGCTTATGGCCCATCAAATTTCGGTTTTCGTCGAGAACAAGCCAGGGCGGATTGAGCGGGTGACCGAGTTTCTGATGAAGGCGGAGGTAAATATCCGCGCCATAACCGTCATGGGAACCTTCGAGTACGGGGTGATCAAACTCCTGGTGGACAAACCCGACATCGCCCTGGAGGCCCTCCGGTCCCAGGGGATATCGGCCCACAAGCGGGAGATCATCGCCATCCTCATGGATGACCGTCCGGGGGGGCTGCACCGGATCGCCAAGGTCTTCGGCCAGAAGAAGATCAACATCGACGATGCCTACGGCTTTGTCATCGAGGACAAGAAGCGGGCCGTTCTAGTCGTGGATGTGGGAAAAATCCAGGAAGCGGAGAAGGTCCTGAAGGAGGAAGGCCTTACCATCCTGAGTGACAGAGAGATTTATTCGCTTTGATGAGGAAAAGGTAGAGAGAATTCATGAATTGACCCTACTTCATGATTTTTGTACAGAAGGTCCTTGCCCCCGGGCCTGGCACTTGGTAGAAAACGGCCTTTAGGTGGTGCCCATTTCAGTCCGCTTTGAGTGGTTCACTGTTTCTCGTACCTCCACCTCTGCTCGAGGTCATGATTGGATTCGAAAAGAGGGGGATTAGCGGGCCCTTTTCAATTCAATCGTGACCGCATTCGTCCGATCCATACACTCCAATTCGACCTTATCGGGCCCGCCCCATTCCATCGGGAAGCCGCCCCCAAACTGGAGCATGAGGATGTAGGGAAAGGCATCGTGGTAGAAAAAGCCGCACATCCCGGCCGTGTTATGGCCGCTGAGTTCAAGTTGCTGCCCCGCTTTGTGCCCGGCGTTGCAATGACCCTTGACGCTCTTAATGGTCCCGACGACGCGATAGCCGATTCCCTTGACTTCAGCCATGATCGTGCCTCCTTTGGAATGACCCTATGGGGAAACTCATTTGAGTATTGAGGAACTGTTTTGATTCCTAGCGTTGATATCTCTGTGCTTTCTGCGCAATCTCCGGAATAAACAGTTTTCGGAATTCGTCCTTGGGATTCAAAGGCCTCAGGCCTCTTTACACAATTCTTCCCAGAACTTTAGAAATTGTTCTTTATTGTATTTGGGCTTATAGGCAGATTTGATGGCCAGTCCTTCCCGGGCGCCGTCCCAGAGGAGGTCTATGACCGTCATGGCCAATCCCTTGGCGGTTTCGATGCAGGCGAGGCGGGTGTCTTCGATGCAAAAACTTTCGGTGTGCACCTTAGCGCTCCCGGCTTTGATCATGGGGTGCAATCCGGGCATGAGATGGGTGATGTCTCCCATGTCCGAAGAGCCGGTGAGGTGGGGGCTCCGGCCTATAGCCTCCGGGCCGAGGAGATAGGCCATGTTGGCGGCGAAAAGCCCGTCTAACCGCTCACTGTTCTGCATGGGAAGATAGCCGGGGAGGTTACGGATTTCCACCTCGGCGCCCACGGCCATGGCGCCAGCCTTGAGAGCCCGGTTGACCTTTCGGTGGGCATCCTGGAAAGCCTCTGCGGTCCGGCCTCGGACAAAGGTCTCGATGCGGACATCTCCCGGCACTACGTTGACCAGGTCTCCTCCTTTGGTAAGGATGGGATGAACCCGGATGCTGTCCTCATCCTTGAAAGTCTCCCTCTGGGCGTGGATTCCCATGAGTCCGAGGAGCGCTGCATTCAAGGCATTGACCCCCAGATGGGGAGCCCCGCCGGCGTGGGATTCTTTGCCCTTGTAGCAGATGAATTTGGCCAGGCAGCCGTTCATCGTGACCCCCACGGCCACTTTCTGAGGGGGCTCGGCGAGCTCCGTGTGGAACATGAGGGACACATCGATGGCGTCGAAAAGCCCCAGGCGGATGAATTCCTGCTTACCGGTTAGAAAGGCGATCTTTCCTTCCTCCCTGAGCTTGTTGCGGTACTCGAGTTCAACCAGCTCTTCTGCCGGGACAGCCATGAGAGAAACGTCCCCGTCCAGCTCTTTCATTACACCGGAGTCAAGCAGGCCCATCCCTGCTCCGAGCATGCCGGCGATCTGGGCGTTGTGTCCGCACCCGTGGGCCGCTCCGGTCAGCGGATCGGCAAAGGGATGGACGGGTATGCGGATGGAATCCAGTTCGCCCATGACCGCCACCTGGAGTTTTTTCGACTTGCCGGCAATATGGGCGACGACCCCGGTCAAAGCGAGCCCCTTTTTATAGGACAAACCCATGGAGCGAAATTTATCCTCGACCAGGGCGGCGGTCTTCACTTCCTTGTAACCCAATTCGGGGTTGCGTAGAATCGTCTCCGCGATTTCAGTGATTTCCTTGGCCCGCTTTTCGACAGAACCAATCACCTTTTTCTTCAAGTCTTCCTTGGTAGGCATGATTCCTCCGATTGGATGGATATCCGGTATCCAGCATCCAGTATCTAATATTTAGCTTTTCACGGTTTCCAGCGCAGTTTTGGCTTCCGGTTGGCCAGGACTTCATCCAGGCGGAAGACTTTGGTTCGATGGGGAGCGCTGCGAACCACCTCCGGATCAGTCTCGGCTTCCTTGGCGATTTGAATCATGGATTCAATAAACTGGTCCAGAGTCTCCTTGGCCTCGCTCTCCGTAGGCTCGATCATTAGCGCCCCGTGGACAACCAGGGGGAAGTAAATGGTGGGGGGATGGAAGCCATAATCCATCAGTCTCTTAGCTATGTCCAGGGCGGTAACCCCGAATTTGTTCTGCACCTTGTCGTTGAAGACGCACTCGTGCATGCAGGGAAAATCGTAGGGGAGGCTGTAGGTGCCTTTCAGCCGAGCTCGGATGTAGTTGGCATTGAGCAGGGCCAGCAGGCTGGCTTTCTTGAGACCCTCTGGGCCCATGGAGAGAATGTAGGAATAGGCCCGGACCAGGACCCCGAAGTTTCCGTAGAAGGAGCGGACCTTGCCGATGGATTTGGGGCGGTTGTATTCGAAACGGAAGCGCTCTCCTTCTTTGGCCACAACGGGAATGGGAAGATAGTCGGCCAGGTGACCCTTCACCCCAACCGGGCCGGCACCCGGACCGCCTCCCCCGTGGGGAGTGGAAAAAGTTTTGTGAAGGTTGAAATGGAGGACGTCGACGCCCATATCCCCCACCCGGGTCAATCCCAAGAGGGCGTTCAGGTTGGCACCGTCGCAGTAGATCAGGCCGCCTCTCTTATGAACGATTTCCGCGACTTCGCAGATGTGGTCTTCGAAAAGACCGAGGGTATTGGGGTTCGTAACCATGAGCGCGGCCACATCCTCATCCATCTTCTCTTCGATTGCTCGGGGGGATAACCTTCCCCGCTCGTCAGATTTCACCTGAACGACCTGGTACCCGCAGAGGCTGGAACTGGCCGGGTTGGTCCCGTGAGCCGTGTCGGGAACCAGGACCTTTTTCCGCGGATTCCCCCGGTCCATCAAGTACGCACGGATCATAAGCATCCCCGTCAGCTCGCCCTGAGCTCCGGCGGAGGGCTGCAGGGTTACTCGATCCATGCCGCTCACTTCACCCAGATAATGTTCCAGTTCATAGATAAGCTGAAGCTCTCCCTGAGAGACCTCCTCTGGCTGGTAGGGATGGGCCCCGGCAAAGCCGGGCAGACGGGCTATATCTTCATTGACCTTGGGGTTGTATTTCATAGTGCAGGAGCCCAGAGGGTAAAACCCAGAATCGACCCCGTAGTTCCACTGGGAGAGGCGGGTGAAATGGCGGACC
>DASPRR010000115.1:0-2059 GCA_035624375.1 Thermodesulfobacteriota bacterium
AACTATGGAAAGGATATGAAAGGGGAGAATTCACCGACTCGATGATTTATGCCGAACTCGGAGAGGTTGTATGCGGAAGGAAGAAAGGCAGGGAAACGAGGAATGAGAGGACTCTGGCCTGTCTGACTGGTGTCGGAACCCTGGACGTGGCCGTTGCCCGGCAAGTGTACGAAAGGGCCTTGAAACGCAAATTGGGGCTCTGGGTCAGCCTTTGGTAAAGCCGCCCCATCAATGCAAAATGCGGAATAATGCCAGTCTTTTCTTATCCCGCATTCCGCATTTGAGGGCTTTCCCTTAACCTTGACACCCCTGATCAAAAAAGTTAGCATGATTTGAATTCGACCTTGATTCAGGAGGTTCCCATGGGGAGAAGGATCGTTTTCCTAGCGCTTGTCTTTCTGACGTTCGGCGTGATGGAGATGATTCCCCAGGTTTGGGCTGCGGAGACGGTAACCGTTTACTCCTCTAACATGCAGGCCCTGAACGACCTGGCGGCCGCGGAGTTCGAAAAAGCCACAGGGATCAAGGTCAACATGGTACGCGCTCCTTCGGGAGTGGCCTTGAAAAGGATGAGGGCGGAAAAAGACAACCCTCAGGGGGATGTGTTTTGGGGGGTCAGCAAAGTGGTTCTCATGGCCAACTCCGACCTTCTGGAACCATACAAATCTGTTTATTACGATCAGATTCCTGCTGAATTCCGGGACCCGGAGTATCGGTGGATTGGAACCAACCTCCAGATACTTGTTCTCATGTACAACAAAAATCTGGTTAAAGACACGGATGCTCCGAAAAAGTGGAATGATCTGCTGGACCCCAAATGGAAGAATAAAGTGGCCTTCCCCAACCCGGCGAACTCCTCCTTTGCCTTTACCGCCTTCACTCTGATGCTCCACATGTACGGCAACAACGATGCGGCCTGGAAGAAGATGGAGAGTTTCCTGGGCAACATGCAGGTTGTGGAGCAGTCGGCCATGGTGCCCGGGGCCCTCGAAAAGGGGGAATTCCACGTGGGGATCACCCAGGAGTATGTTGCCTCCCGATACGTAGCCGGAGGGGCGAAAGTAGGGATGATCTATCCCGAGGATGGAAATTCCGTTCAGGCCGAAGGGGCGGGAATCATCAAAGGAGCGAAAAACCGGAAGCAGGCTGAAAAGGTCGTCGACTTTTTTAATGATAAAAAATTCCGAGAGCTGGTAATTAAGGACCAGTTTCGGCGGCCGGCACGGAAAGACCTGGATTTCTCCAAGATCGTACCCATGCCGCCTCTCTCCCAAATCAGGTTGATGCCCGGGTACGTGGATACGAATTACGTCAATGACCGGGACAAGATCCTGGCCCGCATCAAGGACATTCTGCTGAGGATCAAGTAAGTGCCGGCTCAGCATGGAAGGGCCTTCTGGGCGGAAGATCAGGAGGCCCTATTTTTTTGTCAGAGGGGAAAAGTGAGTATCCGGATTGTCGGCGTTAGCAAAAGATTCGGAAGTCTGGAAGCGGTCAAGAATGTGAGCCTGGAGGTTCACACGGGCGAGTTCTTCACCCTCCTTGGGCCGAGCGGCTGTGGAAAGACGACTCTCCTTCGCAGTATCGCCGGGTTCAACCAGCCGGAAGCGGGGGAAATATACTTCGGCGAAAGGCGGATCGACAAGATGTCTGCCCACAAAAGGGGGATCGGGATGGTCTTTCAGAACTACGCCGTCTTTCCCCATCTCACAGTTAATGACAACGTGGCCTATGGGCTGAAAGCCCGTAAGATCCCGACCCAGGAGGTCGCTCCAAGAGTGACCAAAGCACTCCAGATGGTTCGTCTGGAGGGCATGGGGGGACGCCTTCCCAATCAGCTTTCCGGCGGCCAGCTCCAGCGGGTGGCCATCGCCCGGGCCCTGGTGATTGAACCCCAGGTATTACTCATGGACGAGCCGCTGAGCAACTTGGACGCCAAGCTAAGAGTGGAGATGCGTAGCGAGATAAGGGAACTACAGAGGCAAATGCAGATCACCACCGTTTATGTCACCCACGACCAGGAAGAGGCGCTTTCCATCTCGGACCGGATTGCAGTCAT
>DASPRR010000129.1:0-7438 GCA_035624375.1 Thermodesulfobacteriota bacterium
TATCGCCCTTCTCTACCTGCTCTGGGAACGGAAACTGAAATCCCGGGTGATCGGGGCCTTTGCTCTCCCTTTCGCCTTTGCATTTAACGCCTATGCTTCCTTGGCCTCGGGGGTCTCCGCCAAAATCGATCCCCTAATCCCTGCTCTCCAGAGCAACTGGCTCCATGCCCACGTGATAACCTGTTTCCTCGCGTATGCCTCCTTCGCCCTGTCCTGCGCGATCAGTGTCATTTACCTGGTCAAGCTCAGGAAAAATGGGAAGATAGAAAAAGAGGACCGAATGACCGGTCTCTTTCCCGCCCTGGATTCTCTGGATGATTTGATTTATAGGACTATTGTGGTCGGTTTCCCACTTCTGACCATCGGCATCGTCACCGGAGCGGCTTGGGCCAATTACGCCTGGGGCGCCTACTGGAGCTGGGACCCCAAAGAGACCTGGTCTTTAATCACCTGGTTTGCCTACGCCATCTTTCTCCACGCCCGCATCACCCGGGATTGGCGGGGCAAACGCGCGGCGATTCTCTCCATCGTTGGATTCATAGCTGTCATCTTCACCTACTTCGGAGTCAATTACCTCCTTTCGGGGCTCCACAGCTACGGTTCCTCATAACTGACTTGGGATGAATAAGTTGAATTTGACATCCAAGCCGTCATTCATTACAATCATACCGAAGTGGAGATGCTCCATCATTTCTTGAATCGCTGAATTCCCTGCCCGATTCAGGGTAAAAAGAGGGCTGCGGTGGAAACGGGTAAGAGAGGCCCTATTTCTCTGGAATGAAGAGGAATGGGGCTTTTTATTCCCGATGGGTCTAGGGTCTGAGAATTTTCAAACCGGAGGGCCGGCACAAAATGAATGATTCCACGGGAGGAACAAATGAGCGGGAAAATTAAAATCAAAGCGGGGAATGTGGAAGCAGATGCGGTTCTGAACGATTCCCCCACGGCCAAGAAAATCTGGGAAGCTCTACCCATCGAAGCCCGGGGAAACACCTGGGGAGATGAGATTTACTTTGCCATCCCGGTGAAGTCCTCCTTGGAGAAAGATGCCAAAGAACTCGTTGAGGTTGGGGACCTAGGCTACTGGCCCAGCGGGAACGCCTTCTGCATCTTCTTCGGGCCTACCCCGGTGAGCCGGGGGAACGAGGTGCGCCCGGCGAGCGCGGTAAACGTAATCGGGAAAATCATCGCAGATGCCAAGGTCTTCAAGAAAGTCGCCGACGGGGTCAAGGTGAGGATTGAGAAGGCTTAATACATTCTGTATGCGGATTTTGGAGTGCGGAAGCGGAAGCGGGATTTTTCAGGGAGATTGAATTTTTCCTTTTTCTCCGAATTCCGCATTTGCATTGCCTTCCCCCCATCCCTTTGTTATAATTAAAGAAAAAAAAGGAGTTCGGGAATGCCGATTTTCGAATACCACTGCCCTAAATGCGACCAGGACTTCGAAAAAATCGTCTTCAATGACAAGACCAAAGTCCAGTGCCCCAAGTGCCACAACGGCAAAGTGAGCAAGAAAGTCTCTGCTTTCAGCTTCAAGAGCGGTTCCAAGTTTGTCGCCTCTTCCTCCAAAGCGGGGGGATGCAGCGGTTGCTCCAGCCACCATTGCAGTACCTGCCATTAATCTGTTTTTGATGGTTTTAGGTTGGAAATTCCATGGAAAGAGCTAAGGGGGCGATCAAAAGGACCTTTTTGACCGGGCTGGTGGTGGTCGTCCCCATCCTCATCACCGCCTTTACTCTCTACTGGCTCTTCCGAGTCCTTGACGGAATCCTGAGTCCCATCATCGACCAGATCCTGGGTAGAGATATTCCCGGGCTGGGAATTCTCACCGAAATCGTGATCATCTTCTTGGTGGGCGTTCTGGCCACCAATGTCCTGGGTTCCCGGATCTTGCACTGGTTCCAGACCCTGCTGATGCGGGCTCCCGTGGTCAAGAATATTTATCCCACCATCAAGCAGCTGGTGGAGGCCTTCCACCCCTCCAGCAGTTCGTCCTTTAAGAAGGTCGTTCTGGTGGAATACCCGAAAATGGGGACCTATGCCCTAGGATTCATGACCAGTGAGGTTTCCATGAAGGGCACCCCGCAGCCTCGACGCCTCTTTTCCGTCTACCTTCCCACCAACAATCTGTACCTTGGAAACGTGGCCCTGTTCAAGGAAGAAGATTTGATCGTTACCGATTTCACCGTCGAAGAGGGTTTAAAAATCGTTCTTTCCGGGGGGACGGCTTTTCCCCCAACCATTCAGAAACAGAACCAAACCCGAAAGCCATGAGAAATATTTTCCATGCCCGGGTGAATTGGTTTTCCCTTTTCATTCTGGCGATTGCGGCAAGCTGGGTCCTTTTAGCCTCTGCAAACGGTCAGGAGCGGGGCAGAGCCAAAGAGGAAGGGAAAGCTATGAGCGAAGAGGTGAGGAAGCCTGCAGTGGCTGGTTCCTTCTACCCCGGGGACAGCAAAACCCTGTCCCGGGAGGTGCGGGACTACCTTTCTAAGGCAGCCAAAGAGGAAATGGCCGGGGAGATCGTCGCCCTGGTTTCTCCCCACGCCGGTTACATGTATTCCGGCTTGGTGGCAGCCCATGCCTTCAAGGCCGTGGAGGGGATGAAGTTCGACGCGGTGGTGATCCTGGCCCCCAGCCACCGAGTTCCCTTTCAAGGAGCCTCGGTCTATGACCGGGGAGGCTATGAAACCCCTTTGGGGGTCTTGCCGATCGAGAAGGAGCTTTGCCAGAAGCTTAAAAGCGAAAGCAACCTCATCCAAGCTTTTCCCCAGGCCCATTCGCAAGAACATTCCCTGGAAGTCCAACTGCCCTTCCTCCAGGAGGTCTTGGGGAAATTCCCCCTCGTGCCCATGGTTATGGGAAGCCAGGACTACCGTTCCTGTGAGAATGTGGGCAAGGCCATTGCCCGGGCGGTGAAGGGGAAGAAGGTCTTGCTCGTGGCCAGCACCGACCTCTCCCACTATCACCCCTACGCCAGGGCCGTTCAACTGGACAGGATCATTCTGGACGACATCCAGGCGTTCGATGCCCAGAAATTGAGCCGGGATTTGGATACCGGAAAGGGCGAAGCCTGCGGCGGGGGGCCGGTCGTGTCAGTGATGGTGGCGGCGAAAGAGTTGGGAGCCAATCGGGCCCAGGTCTTGAAGTACATGAACTCAGGGGATGTCACCGGAGACCGCTCTGGGGTGGTGGGATACGCAGCCGCGGTCTTCCTCCGGAATTCCGCAGCTTTGGGGAAAGAGCCGGATCGGAAAAAAGCCGGAATCAGCCTGGGATTGACCGAGGAGGAAAAGAAAACTCTTCGGCAGATCGCTCAGTCAGCGATTGAAAGACGATTAAAGGGGGAGAAACCTTCTAAGATCAACCTTGCCAGCGAGCAGTTGAAAGGAAACCGGGGGGCTTTTGTCTCCCTTCATACGCACGGTCAGCTGAGGGGCTGCGTTGGAACCATTCAACCGAACCGTCCCCTCCACCAGGTGGTTGAAGAAATGGCCATAGCCGCGGCCTTTGAAGACAGCCGCTTTTCCCCTCTTTCGACCGCTGAGCTGAAGGACCTGGATTTGGAGATTTCTGTCCTGACTCCCCTTGAAAGGGTCCAGGATGTCGACGAGATTAAGGTGGGAATGCACGGGCTCTACATCAAGAAGGGTTTCTATGCCGGCCTTCTGCTTCCCCAGGTGGCTACGGAGTACCAATGGGACCGGGTAAGATTCCTGGAGGAGACCTGCCGGAAAGCGGGCCTGCCGAAGAATGCCTGGATGGATAAAGGGACCGAAATCTACCTGTTCTCGGCGGACATCTTTTAGTTTTTCAGGATGAGGTTAAAAAAACCAACCTTTGTACTTACACTTACACTTTCACTAGTCACTGACCCTGTCTTTGGGGGAGGTTTTAGCCGTGCCCATTTATGAATATGAATGCCAAAACTGCGAGGCCGTCAGCGGCTTCTTGGTGATGAAAAAAGAAGACCAGGAGAAAATCGCCTGTCTGGCGTGTGGAAGCAAGAAGATGTCCAAGGTAGTTTCCCGGGTGACCTACCACCGTTCCGAAGACGACCGCCTTGCCGAATTTGACAGTCAGAAACCCCAGGGCGAGGAGTTCTATAAGGACTCCCGGAATATCGGTTTGTGGGCCAAGAAGCGGGCCAAAGAACTTGGCGCAGACCTGGGGCCCCAATTCGATGAAATTGTGGAGAACGCACGCACGGGAAAAATTCTAAAAAAGTACGGCCTATGATCGATGAATTGAAGAAAAAACCCTTGTTCCTCTCCCGCCGTCAATTCTTAAAGACAACCGCCTGCAGCGCCCTCCTATGGTCGGTCTGGGGCTTTTCTCCCCCGGCCTTTGCCCAGAGGGGAAAGAAAGGGCTCATTGAACCCAAGCTTTCCCCCCATTTCCAGTCCTTGAAGGATGGAAAAATCCAATGCCAGCTCTGCCCTCGGGAGTGCATCGTTCCCAAGGGAGGAAGGGGATTTTGCGGGGTCCGGGAAAACCGAGAGGGGAAATATTACAGCTTGGTCTACGGCAATCCCTGTGCCGTCCACGTGGACCCGGTGGAGAAGAAGCCTTTTTACCATCTCCTTCCGGCCTCGACCTCGTTTTCCATTGCCACCGCTGGGTGCAATTTTCGCTGCAAATTCTGCCAGAACTGGGAAATCTCTCAGGTTACCCCGGAGGATACGTACAACTATGATCTCCCTCCGGAGCGGGTGGTGGAGTTGGCCAAGAAAGCCGGCTCGCGTTCCATTGCCTACACCTATGTGGAGCCGACTATTTTCTTCGAATACATGCTGGACACTGCCAAACTGGCCAGAAAAGAAGGGATCCTCAATGTCTACCATTCCAACGGGTTCATTAACCCAGGACCGCTGAGAGAGCTCTGCAAATTTCTGGACGCGGCGAATATAGACCTGAAGGGTTTTAAAGAGGACTACTATGGCTCCATGACCCAGGGGCGACTGGCTCCCGTCCTCCGAACCCTTAAAACGCTGAAGACGGAGGGGGTTCACGTAGAGGTCACCAACCTGGTTATTCCCGCCCAGAATGACGACCCGGACATAGTTGGGGAGATGTGCTCCTGGGTTAAAACCGAACTGGGCCCGGATACCCCGATCCATTTCTCTCGTTTCTACCCCCTCTATAAGCTTCGCAACCTTCCACCCACTCCAGTCACAACCTTAGAAATAAATCGCAAGATCGCCTTGGAGGCGGGGCTCGAATATGCCTATATCGGCAATGTGCCCGGCCACGAAGCGGAACGGACCTACTGCCCCCAATGCAAAAAATTAATCATCTTTCGCCAGGGTTACTCCATCGGCGAGGTCAATTTGAACAAGGGAAAATGCAAGTTTTGCGGCAAGCCGATCTCCGGAATTTGGACTTAAGGCCTATTCTCCATTTTGAGAAAAAGAGCCATGGAAATTCAATAGGGAGGGGCATTCCGCGAACCGCTTTTGATGCTTTTGGAAAAGGTTGGCGGAGCTTGAATCGTTTCCCAAGAAATTTCCATCCTAAAAAATAGGAGGGCAATTATATGATCAAAGACGACCGGAGTTACCACCTGAGGCTGCAGGAATTCTGCGATTGTTTCATGGAGACGGACTTTCGCAAGGAGCTGGAGCAGGCCAGCAAAGGAGTTTCCGGCGATCCCGGCGGGGACCTGGATGAACTTGCACTAAAATTTTTGGGGTTGACTTTGCTCTATGGGGCCAATGAGGAGGCGAACAAAATTTCCCTCCAGAAGTCCAACCGGGGAAAAGTCCTGTTCTCTGTAGAAGCGCGTGGAAATTATCAGCTTATCCCGCCCAGCGGGAATCTGGCGGACAAAATTTTTTCAGTGGCCCGTTCCATGGTCCATCTGGACAAAGACCAGGGCAAAATTCCCTTTTCTCTGGGTTTAAGAAACAGCAGCCTGGAAATCAACCTGGAATTTGCCCGGAGTGAAGGGGCTGATTCTCTAACTTTTATTTTCCCCAAAAAGTAATTCAACAACTGTTTCGCCCGCAGAGGGCAGTGCCCGGCAAGTTCCAACCGAAAGAATAACCTTTCCACGAGACCGCGCGCCTTCCATAAATCTCCCCCGCCTCCCTCCTTATCAAGGGAGGCGAAGGGGGGACTTGTGGGATCCCATTTCGGCCTGAGGAAAAATTTTCCAGAAAGGTGGCTGGGCGATTTTTTTTGCGGCTCTGCCGCGCTGCGATCTCTGCAGCGATGAGCCCGCCGTCCGCATTGCGCATTCAATCAGACGTGGTTCCTTAGCTGCAGCTCGACGGGGTGGGGATTTATATAAGACTGCTCCTTGAGATAGGGCTGATCGTATTTTCGAACGTAGTGGTTCATCAGGGTTAGGGGAACGATCAGCGGGAATAGGGACTGGCGGTACTGGTTGATGACTTCGAGCATCTCCTGCTTTTCGTTCGGTGAAAGCTGTTTCTTGAAATACCCGAGCATGTGCTCCAGCACGTTGGCGTTTTTCTTGGCGGTGGTTCTCAGTTGCAGGGCTTGGAGCAATAGGGTTTGATATCTCTCATAAAGCGTCTCAAGGGGAATCTGTTTCCCCTTTGCGACAAGTTTTCCCATGGCGCGGTGGGTTGCGGGACTGTGGGAAAGAATTAATAATTTATTCTTGGTGTGAAAGTCGACCAGGCCGCCCAGGCTCTGCTTTTTGGATATCGTTTCCCGCCATCTCTTCAAAGCAAAGACCCGTTCGATGAAATTCTCGCGCAGTTTGGGATCGTGGAGGCGCCCTTCTTCTTCTACGGGGAGAAGGGGAAAGTGTTCCATGAAAATTCGGGCGAAGACCCCCACCCCGACCTTGGCCGGCACTCCATTGCGGTTGTAGACCTTGACTCGTTCCATGCCGCTGCTTGGAGAGCCGCTTTTGAAGATGTAACCGCACAGGTCTTCCTTTCCCAGTTCCTGCACCCGCTTTCGGGCCCACTGAACCATGCGCTCCGTGTGGTCGATATTGGTCCGGGTCGTGACCAGGCGGGGATTCTCGGGATCCCCAACCAGGCGAAAAGATTCCCGGGGAACTCCGAAACCGCATTCCACTTCAGGACAGACCGGAACGTATTCCACATACTGACCTAAAGTATCCGTGAGGAAGTGGTCCAGTTTGTGGCCGCCGTCGAACCGGACATTTTCCCCCAGGAGACAGGCACTGATTCCCAGCCGGATCCTATTCTCCACCTTCCAATGCCTCCCGATTGAAGGGAAATAATATGCCTTCTATTATAAGCGATCCGGGGAAATCGAGGAATGCCGATTGCCTGGTGAACCTCCCCGCCCACAGGGCGGAAAGATTCACTACCCCAGGGAAGGAAACAAGTCAATCGTTTTGCTAGTGTCGCGTCCCCTAAGTTCAGTGAATAAATTTACCAGGAGGGGGGCGGAGAAACGATGCGCGCCGCCAAAATCGGCCGGGAAATGGCCT
>DASPRR010000136.1:0-6273 GCA_035624375.1 Thermodesulfobacteriota bacterium
TTTCCCCTCGACGATTTTGGCCTGGCTCAGGAGGAAATCCAGAGTTTTTTCCTCCTGAATCACCGCCCGGAGGTCCTCCAGGCGATCTTTCTTCTGCAATTGGCTCTTCACTGCTTCGACCCGCTGATTCATCTGGGCGGCGAGCTGCTCGAGCCTCTGCTGCAGGTCGGCTTCGCTGGCGGTAATGGTTTCCATTTCCGCCACTTTCTCCAGAATCAAACTCCCTCGCACCTCTTTTTCCGCTGAAGGGGTAAGGGATTCACGGAGTTTCTGGGGGTCCAGATTGGCTGAATCGAATTTCATCCCCTGCCCGGCCAGCCGGGATTCCGTCCGGGCCAGGATTGTCTCCACCTGCCGGTCGATCATGCTTTTAGGGACGGGGAAGGGGTGTTTCTCCCGGAGAAGGTCCAAAAGCCTCTCTTTGGCGGTCTGCTCAGCCTGGGCCTTTTTCTGTTCTTCCAGGTTCTTGCGGAGGCGGTCCTTCAATTCCTGCAAAGTCTGAAAATCTCCTGCTTCTTTGGCCAGCTCGTCATCCAGGGCGGGAAGAATCTTCTCCTTGATTTCTTTGGCCCGAACCCGGACCTTGATCTCTTTTCCCGCCAATTCCTTCCGGGGATAGTCTTCCGGCAGGGTGATCACCAGGTCGTGATCCTTTTGGAGGGGCAGGCCGACCAATTTCTGGTCCAGGCCTCCCACCATGGTTTTCGACCCGACTTCCACCAGGTGATCCTTCGCTTTCCATCCTTCCAGGGGTTTTTCGTCGAGTCTCCCCTCAAAGTCGATCACCGTAAAGTCCTTTTCCTGGAGGGGACGATCGATTTCCACTGGCTTCAGTTGAGCGTGGGAATCCTGGACCATCTTCAATCGGGCTTCCACCTCCTCCTCGGTAACCCCGACCGCAGGCTTTTCCACCTCCAACCCCCGATATCCCTCCACGGAGACCTCGGGCTTGACCTCCACGGTCACCGTGTATTTGAAATCCTGGCCGGCCTCAAAGATACGGTCCAGGACCTGGGGCGAGGCCACCGGAGAGAGGTGGTACTCCTCCACCGCTTTTTCGTAGGAGTCTTCGATCAGTTTGCTGACCACTTCGGTTTCGACCTGAGTCCGGTAATAGCGCTCCAAAATGGAGCGCGGAACTCTACCCGGACGGAAACCCTTCAACTTCACATTGCGATTCAAGGCCTTATAATGGGATTCGACCTCTTGGGAAACCACTTCCTTGGGGATTTCGAAGAGGATCTTTTTTTCATAAGGGCCCTTGTTTTCAATCTGCACCTTCATCGGCACCTCGGAAAGGAAATGAAATTCAAGCTTCTGTTCTGGGATTTGACATACCGCACTTATTTCTAAATTAACAAATAACCGCAGATTCGTCAATGTCCCGGAATTTCTTGCCCATCTTCACTTTTGGCCAAGCAGGCGTAAGATCGATTGAATTTCAGGCATTGCCCGGCCCGGAAGCTAGGCGTTGCGCGCAAAAATCATGAGGCGCGCCTCCTTTCTTGGACCGGGCGGGCAAGCCACTTTGTCCCAAAGAAAAGGGGAAAGTCGATGTAGATGCGTCACGCCAAACGCATGACCGGGTGCCCGATGCGCCCGCCGCATCCAGCGGAACCCCTGTCAGACCTCCGAATGGATATTTTCCCCCGCCGATGCTTTTTGCGCGCAACGCCTTGCTTCCGGGCCGCAAGCTTGCTTTTCAGCAGAAAACCGCAAAAGATCCCCTCACATTTTCCGTTGATCCGGCAATCTTTCCGGTGCTATGATGAATCCCGAAACATGAAGATTCCCAATCCCGAAGAATGTCTCCTCCTGCTGCAAAAATACGGGGTCCCGCCGAACGTCGTCGAACACAGTCGGAAAGTCCACCGGGTGGCCATGTTTTTGTGCCGAGAATTGAACCGTCAGGACGAGGGGTTAGACCCTGGACTTGTGGAAGCCGCTTCCCTCCTGCATGATATCGCCAAGGTGGCCAGTTTTGAATCCGGGGAGAACCATTCCCAGGCAGGGGCCCGTCTCCTGCACGAAGAAGGTTTTGGCGAAGTGGCCGAGATTGTGCGCCAGCATGTAATCTTGGACTCCGGGGTGGATCACGGCAGGATTACCGAAGCGGCCCTGGTCAACTATGCCGACAAGCGGGTTCAACACACCCGGGTGGTCTCGCTGGGGGAGCGGTTTCAGGACCTCCGGGAGCGGTACGGGAAAACCCCCGAAGCCCGAGCCTGGCTGGACTCGCTGGAGGGGCAGAACCGCGTCCTGGAAGCGAGGATCTTCCGAAAAATTCCGTTTGTGCCGGAAGGCTTGGCTGAGATTCCCGGCTGAAAAGAAGGACTTGGCCCCAGCATGCCCAAGAAGCATCGGTAGGGCGCGCGGCTGCGCGTCCGTGCAGAACGATGCCAAGCTGGGGCGACCACACCGGGTCGCCCCTACAACTCCTCTTTCGTCTCCTGTGGAGACCCGAAATAAAGGGAAAATACTGTTTTCAGGGGACTAAAATACAGAGTTCACCCCATTTATCTATTTTCCGTTTGAAAATATAATTTTCTATAATTTTGGGGCGGAGTTCAAAAACCATATTCAAAGACAAAGGAGGAAAAAATGAAATTCTGGATGCTTCTTCTGATACCGGTCATTGCCTTTTCCATCGGCTGCGCTTCAACTATGATGGGGACTCCCATTGACAAAGCCAAACTGGAACAGCTCGTTCCAGGGACGACTCCGGAGGCAAAGGTGACAGAGCTCTTCGGCGAGCCCTTTAAAAAAGAGATGGTCTCCGGCGATATGACCAAATATACCTATACCTACTACGAAGAGCACCCTCGCATCTTTAGAAAGAACGTGCAGACCAAACAGCTCCTGGATGTTTACACCAAGGGCGGCGTAGTCCAGAAGTATGACCTGAGAAAAGAAGGTATAGGGGATAAATAATCGGGCCCTGGGAATCAGGCATTCCCTTATCAAGCCGGGGAGTTTTTGGGGATAAAGTGATGATGGCCGGAAGATGACTTCTTCGGGTGTTTGAGTCTGCTTCCGACGTCTGAACCAAATCCCTTTGGAGAAAGATACCCCATGGAAGGTTTCCTCCATGGGGTATCCTACTTTTGGCTTGAAGCCTTGATTCTCCTCTTTCCCTTAGGAGATGGGGTCGTAATGGGAAAAACGCCGACATTCCCGTGAGAGCGAGAATCCAGGTCCGGGAAATGATTGAGGTGTACAACTGACTGGATGTCCGTCTCCGCGGGCATAACAAATTGTGATAAAGCCTCTAGAGGAGGGGGAAAGCAGAGGCAGACATGACGACCTACCTGATTATTGGGAATGGAGTGGCGGGCAATTCCGCCGCCGAGACCATCCGCAGGACCGACCCGGCGGGAAAGGTCCTGATCTTTTCCAAAGAAAAATATTATTTTTATTACACCCCCGCCCTCCCCGAGTATCTGGGGGGAGAAAAACAGGTGAAGGATTTCGCCATCCACGACTCCCAGTGGTATGAAAGGAATCGGATCGACCTGTTCCTGGAGACGGAAGTCACTCAGATCGACTCCCAGAAGAAGATCGTTCAGACCCCCAAAGGGGCTAAGTTTCCCTACGATCAGCTCCTCCTGGCCTGCGGGGGAAGGTCCTTCGTGCCTCCGATTCCCGGCTCCTCTTCCCCGGGAGTCTTCACTCTGCGAACCATTGAGGACGCCAACGCCATCCGAAAAAAGTTCCAAGAGGCGAGGAAAGCCGTGGTCATCGGGGGCGGGCTTCTGGGGTTGGAGGCGGGCAACGGCCTCAGAAAAGCGGGGCTGGAGGTCTCCGTGGTGGAATTTTTTCCCCGGCTCTTGCCGAGGCAGACAGACATTGCCGGGGCGGCCCTGCTGCAGCGGCAGATGGAAGAGATGGGGTTCCGTTTCTACCTGGGGGCTAAGACCCAAGAGATCGCCCCGGACAAGGACGGGCTCCGGGTTACCCTGGAAGGAGGACCTGAACTTTCTGCCCAACTGGTTTTGATCTCCGCCGGAGTGCGACCCGAACTCACCCTGGCCCAGACCCTGAAGCTGGCCGTGGACAAGGGAATCAAGGTGGATGACCACATGTTCACCGGACTGAAGGGGGTCTACGCTGCCGGGGACCTCATCGAACACCGGGGACGTTTCTACGGCATCTGGCCTGCATCCATGGAGCAGGGGAGGGTGGCCGGAGCCAACATGGCCGGCCAGGAAAGAACCTACGCGGGAACGGTTCCGTCCAATTCTCTCAAGGTGGCGGGCATAGACCTTCTGGCCGCCGGGGAACTGGATGTTGAAGGGAAGATGGATTCCGTGGTGGTGAAGGATGAGGCCCGAAAGATTTACCGTAAGCTGGTCTTGAAAGACCACAGGATTATGGGAGCGATGTTACTGGGCGATACCCGGGGAAAAGAAGAGGTCCAAAGGGCCATTCAGTCCAAAAAGGATATCTCTCCCTGGGAGAAGGAATTGTCGAGCGACAAGTTTGATTTCTCGAAATTGAAGTAGCGGCCTTTTCCTTTTTTCCATTTGACTCTCCCCATCGAATTTAGTACATTCCTTTCGAAAGGGAAGACTTGAGAGAACCCTTGAGTCTTCTCCCTGCGAACCTTCACTCTTCTAAACCAGGCACGGTTGAACCTCACCTTCCAGGGGGACACACATGGTTCAGGTAGAACTGGCTGACCCAAAGGCGGAATTGCTTCGGGAAGTCCTGGTGAGTTATCTTTCCGACCTACGAATGGAGATCGCCTACAGTCAACAGAGAGAGCTCCGGGATTTTCTAAAGAAGCGGGGGGATCAACTGGAAGAGCTTCTCCAGATGGTGGAGAGGGAGCTGGCCCGGAAAGGCCGGAATATGGTGAACATCGACCGGCTTCGCAGGGTGGATGTGCTTCTGGGGTTGACCGATTGGGAGTTGAAAGTCGTGGCCCAGTTTTTGAGGGAGCAAGCGGTACCCGAAGGGGTGACGCTCTTCGAAGAGGGGCAGAAAGCGGACCGCCTGTTCATCCTGGAAGAAGGTGAAATTTCCGTCCGTCTTCCCAGGGGGGAGAGCTATGAAATCCAAACCCCGGGAAAAATCATCGGGTGGTCCTTCCTGATTCCTCCCAACCGGTACACCGCCTCGGGACGAACCCTAGTTGCCTCCAAGTTGTTGGTCATGCAAAGCCCGGACTTCTATTATCTCATCCACAAGGAACCCAGAATGGGAGTGAAGGTCATGGGCAACCTCGCCCAGGTGGTGGCCGGCAGGCTGCTTCAGTGGGCCGGACAACAGGGATAAGAGTCTCCCCCTTTTCCCAACCCAGAGGTCGATTCCATTCGGGTTTCGGGGTCGATGCCCCGCGGATTTAAGAGAAATTGAAGGCCAAATGCGGAAGATGGGCTGGGCAGCAAGAAAAGACCGGAGACACCCGAAGGCGCCCCCGGCGGCCCAAGGTTACTTCCTTTCGAAGACCCGGTCCACGAACTTCGCCGCCAAACCCGTATATTTCGTCGGGTCAAGCAAGTCGTCGATCTGCTTTTCGGTCAAATACTTGTTCACCCGTTTGTCCTTCAAGAGGAGCGATTTCAGCGAAACCCGCTTCTCGAAAGCTTCCATGCATAACTCATAGATCACTTCATGGGAAGCCTGCCGGCCGATTTTCCCTCCTAATTTCAGCATGACATTTTCGCTCAGCAGGAGGCCGTGGAGGGCGTCCAGGTTCCGGGTCATGTTCTCCGGGTAGACGATCAGCCCGGCCAGGACCTTATTAGTCCAGGAGAGCATGCCGCTGAGCAGACAGCAGGTCTCGGGCAAGAAGGACCACTCGGCCATCCAGCCCCGCTGGTCTCTCTCGTTCTCGGCGATCATGTCCACCAGGGCCGGCCCCACCTGGGAATGGATCAGCTTGCTGAGAGCCATGACCCCCTCGGACATCATGGGGTTGCGCTTGTGGGGCATGGTGCTGGAGCCGACTTTTCCCATGTGGAAGGGCTCTTCCACTTCGGCCACCTCGGTCCGCTGAAGGCCGATGATCTCGTTGCAGACTTGGGCCAGGGTAGACCCGATCATGGCATAGACGAAGACGATCTCGGCCATGGTGTCCCGGGCCACGTGCCAGGCAATCTCCGGTACAGCGAGGCTCAGGTCGGCGAACATGAGCTTCTGCAGCTTGAACCCCGGGGCGCCGATGGAGGCCAGCGTTCCCACTGCCCCGGCGAATTGGCCCTGGAATACGCGGGGGGAGAGTTGCCTGATCCGCTGCAGGTGCCGTTTGATCTCCGAGGCCCACACCGC
>DASPRR010000186.1:0-6691 GCA_035624375.1 Thermodesulfobacteriota bacterium
ATTCCCACCCGCGAAGAGGCCTTAAAGCTTCTTCACCAGTATTTTGAGACCGACAGTCTGCGCAAGCATGCCTATGCGGTCGAAGGGGTCATGCGCTATATCGCCCGCAAGCGCGGCGAGGATGTAGAGAAATGGGGAATCATCGGCCTGATCCACGACCTCGATTACGAAAAGTTTCCGGACCAACACTGCAAAAAGACCCGGGAGATCCTGGAAGGAGAAGGCTGGGCGGAAGAATACATCCGCGCCGCTGTCTCCCACGGCTGGGGGATCTGCAGCGACGAGGAGCCCCAGACCATCCTGGAAAAAACCTTGTACGCCATCGACGAGCTGACCGGCCTGGTCGTCACCACGGCGTTGGTGCGCCCTTCTAAGAGCGTAATGGATGTAGCGGTGAAATCCGTAAAGGGCAAATGGAAAGACAAAAGGTTTGCCGCAGGCGTCGACCGGTCGGTCATAGAGAAGGGAGCAGCCATGCTGGGAGTCCCCCTCGAGGAACTGATCGATGACACCATCAAAGGAATGCAGGAAGTAGCCGAAGCCATAGGGTTGAAAGGCGCCTCCTGAACCATTCAGGACCCCCCTGCCCCCCCATTCCCTGGGCAGGGGGATCGCCAACGGCCCCGTCGATTCCCCCTCCCCTCAGCCGCCCGGATGAATTTTTTGATAATTCGCCCTCTTTGAGATAGAATAAATCCAGATGGTGGAGAATGCTTCCTGGAAAGGGACCGGCAATGAAATCTCCCAAGTCCACCCTCTGCCTAAAATCCTTCGAAGAAATGAAGGGCCTCCTCGAATCCAGGTCCTTTTCCTTACCGGAGCCTCCCCTTCTTCCTCCCCCTATGATGGAAGCAGAATCGGAGCCCGAAAATGAAGAAAACCTCTTCCGGCAGGCTATGGAAGGGGTAACCCGCATTCCCCGCCCCAACTTCGTCGAAAGGGGGCTTCCCCCCCCTGCCCCGGAAAAGCCCCAAACCGTGACTGAGACTGAACCTCTCCTGAAGCTGAAAGACCTGGTGCAGCATGGGATGGGATTCGAGGTCGCCGACACGCCCGAATACATCGAAGGCACAATGTACCATGTTCACCCGGAAGTCGCCCGCCGCCTTCATCAGGGGGATTTTTCCATCCAGGCCTATATCGATCTTCACCGTTTCAAGGTGGCCGATGCCAGGGAAGCTTTTGAGCGCTTCATCAAATGGACGGTGACCACGGGGAAAACCGGGATTCTCGTCATCCACGGCCGGGGGCTTTCTTCCTCCTCGGAACCGGTCTTGAAGCACAAGGTGGTAGAATGGCTCACCCGCGGCCCCTGGAGAAAATGGGTGGTCGCCTACGCCACCGCCCGATCCTGCGACGGGGGCGCGGGAGCGACCTATGTGCTCCTGCGCAGACGCCCGGTCTCCAAAAGAATTAAGAAAGGCCGATAGAAAATCGGCCTCCCTCACGGCGGGAAAAGAGGATCGGCACCCTCTTTGTCCATGGCGGATTTACAAGGTCAGGAGGTTTGCCGGGCAAATTCATAAGCCCTGATCAGCCCATCGGCTTCTTCCTTCAGGCCAGGCCATGTCGCCGCCCGTCGCTTCCCCGCCCGCCCCAGAGAATTCCTGAGTGTCTGATCGTCGATCAAGCGCAAAGCCTGCTTGATGAAATCCTCCGGGTCTAGGGGGTCGAAGAAGAGGCCGGCTGGTTCTTCCCCCGTTTCCCCCCAGATTGGACCGCGGTTCCCGGGTATGTCCGAGGCCAGCAAGGGTCTTCCTGATGCCATGCTCTCCAGGAGGGAGTTGGAAAGTCCTTCGGAGAAAGAGGCGTTTAAAACCACATCGGCCGCTTCATAGGCGGAACGCATGGCCGCGGGGGGAATGAGGGGAATCCAGCACGCAAAGGCCGCGCATCGCCGGACCTCCTCGGCAAAGCGTGCGGTATAGACCGGGTCGAGCTCAGGGCCGGCAAAAACTACTCGCACCTGAGGCCTGAATTCGTGCACCTTTTCCATGGCCATGAGGCATTCCAGGTTTCCTTTCACCGGACGGACCCCCGCGGGGAGAAGAAAGAGGACATCCCCGGGAAGACATTTTGCATGGTCCCTCAGCCGGTAATCATCATCGCCGAACCACAGGATCGACTTGGGAACCGGGAAAACCCGTCCATCGGGGCTGGGCAGGACCTCTTTCACGCGCTCCAGGGTCCCGGGCCCCTGGGTGATGATGGCCCGGGCCGACTCGAAAACCCGGGAAATGGCTTCTCTCCTGGCGGCCGCGTTCCAGTCTTTGTTTATATCCGTTCCCGCAGGAGAAACCACAAAGGGGATTTTCTTCCCCGCGCCCGGGAAGGAAAGGTCCAGGAGCCGGCACCCGGACTGGAAAGCGTGATGGGCATGGATGAGGTCCGGGCGAAAATAATCGATCCCCTCCTTCAGAATGGAGGCCGCCACATACCGGGTAGCCAGGGTCTGAACGATCACTCCCTCCCCTTTCAGTGCGCGTCGCCATCGCTCGGCAGTTACGGCGTTTCCGGTTATGGAAGGGAGGGTCGTGGGACTAAGGATCAGGACGCGCATAGAAGAAATCAATCTTCGGTCCCCGGAAAAGGAATCAGCTCGATTCGGTTCTGGTCCAAGGCCAGACGGAAACGATTGTCTAACAGGGTTTCAAGCTCCTTTTCCCGATCCAAGGTCGAGAAGGCGGAAAAAGGGCTGGGAATCGGGGCCATCGGAACCCGGCCCGGGTGCACCATGAGTTCGGTGAGCCCCGGAGGGAGCTGGCGCAAATTCTCTTCCATGATCGGGAGAGTAAATTTTCCTTTTAGATAGAGGCCCCGGAAATAATCGGTCGTGCTTACTCCACTCCCCTTCAAATGGAGGCGAGCCTCTGCGCCCAGTCGGCTGAAATTTCGAGCTTCGGCGATCAAGGAATCCTGAATCCCCGGAGCGTCAAGGTTCGGACCCGGGTCTTCCGGAATCCGGACCCACGGGATTCGGTGAATCCGCGCCGCTCTCACGGCGGCGCGGAACGCTGCCGGAAAAACATGGACATGTTGATGGCCATCCAGGTGAGAGATTCGGACCCCGGTTTTCAGCAGAATCTGAATCTGGGTTTCGATCTCCTGCGCCACCTGTTTTTCCAGCTCGGGATTCCCCGGGTTCGAAAGAAGCTTATGGGTCCGGGCCTTGCCCAGCAAAGACCCTTCCTTCCCGGTAAGGAGGCTGAGCCCCGCAGAAAGAGGAGTTCCCTCGGAAAGGTTGAGATGAATTCCCCAGGACACCTTTTTCTGGGGGAGGGACCGGACCACCTGGAGGGCGCCCTCCAGGGCAGGTCCATTTGCCAGGATGCTGACGCTGGTCACCGACCCTGCCCGGACCGCCTCGAAGATTCCCGCGTTGCGGGCTTCATCTACCCCTAGGTCATCGGCATTGACGACGAGTCGCTTCACCGCGCTTTCACTCCCGCGGCGCGGATAAAAAGATTGCGGAAAACATATCTCCCTCTCCCTTCCTCTTGGAATTCGGACTGCCCAGAGGAGCGTAGGGCCAGAAAGTGTTCGAACAGTCCCTTCTCTAGGGATTCATACTCTTCAGGTGTAAACCATCGATCCGTTTCTTTGACCACCGAAACCTCGAAAAAAAACTCCCTGAGCTTCTTCATGAGGGCGGGCGGATTGGCCAGGGAGATGGCCAGGAGCCAGAGGCGGCCCTGGGAAGGGTCCAACCAGCGGGGGGCCCCCTCGATCACCTCAAAGAGGTGCCGAGTCCCATCCCGTCCTCCGTAGCGCGGGCCGAACGGATAAGGACCGGGAGTCTGGGGAGGGGTGGCGATGATCGCCTCGAAACGCTCAGCTTTTCTTTCCGCAGCCCCCCAGCCCAAGGTGTCGTACCAGGAGCCCGCCCGGACCTCGATTTGCCTTTCCACCCGGTTGGCCCTAGCGTTGATCATTGTTGCATCCAGAGCTTGAGGGTCCAGGTCCGTCGCCACGACCCGCCGCGCACCCCCTTTGGCCGCAGCGATGGATAAAAGCCCTGTTCCGCACCCAAGGTCCAGCACCCTCTCCCCTGCTCTTATGTCCAGAATCCTCGCCAAGTCAATGCTCGAGGGCGGGGGGAAATGGACCCCCCGCGGCACCTTCAGTTCGACGGTTCCCGTGGGGAGATCGATCCGGATTCTTTGCTCCCCTCCTCCGGGGGGGTTTCCGTAACGGCGGAGGGCCGCGGAAAGCATTCTCTCTACCAAAGAAGGGTAATCGAGTCCCGCCCATTTGGCGGAAAGGGACAGGGCCTCCATGGGCTCCAGGCTGGGAGTGGTATTGGCTTCCAGAAAGAAAAAGGTGCCTCCCGGAGATAACCTCAGATCGAAGCGGGCATAATCCCTCAAGCCGAGAGCCAGAAAAGCCCGCCGGGCAAGGCTTTCCAATTCATCGCCCAAGGGCGGGGCAAGATCGGCCTGCCGGGCATCGCGCCTTTCTCCCACAACCTCTTTCAGCTTGAAGGCCTCGGTCAGCACCACACTACCCATCTTCTCGAATCGCCATTCCAAGGGGGGTAAGATTTGTATTCCTCCCGGCCCTTCAAGCAACGAAACGGCCAGTTCCCTACCAGGGACAAAGGTCTCCATGAGGATGGGCTGCTTTAACCGAGACAGAAGCTCGGAGGCCATTGCCCGGGCCTCTTCTTCGGACCTGGCCATCTCGAGCCCCCGGCTCATGTGCTCAAAAGCTGGCTTTAAAACCAGCGGGGGTTTCAGCCAGTCGGGGATTTTTTCTTCCGCGGCTCGAACCACGATTCCAGGCGGGACGGAAATCCCACTTTGTCCCAGACGGGTTTTGGCCGCGATCTTGTCATCGGCCAAAAAACAGGCCCGAGAATCCGAACCGACTACCCGCGCTCCCTCCATTTCGAGCAGCAGCCGGACCAGCGGCCGAAAAAGGCCCCGCCCCCAGAAGGTATCGGTGTGGTCGATGACCAGGTCACACTCTCGAGCGAGCTCAGCGGCTCGAAGCTCGATCTCCTCCGAGTCCGCCAAAAAGAATTCATGGCCGAGGGCCTTAAGCCCCTCTGCGACCGACTGGGCGCACTGACAGGGAGATTGGACAGTCCTGACAATCCCGACTCGCATAGGAAAGGAATATGATTTTGGGGAATGAATAAATCTTTATGGAAATAGCCTATCGGAGGGTATGGGGATCGTCAAGGTTAAAGATCAGTTCCTGTTGCAGTCATGGAATAGAAAGGGCTGAGGGAATTTTTTGAAAAGCATCCTCGGCATTGAGCCTGGGAAGACCCTCCTTCGGGATAATGGCTTAACCAGGATGGCGGGATCAGGATTGGGGTCGAAGGAAAGTGAAGTCCCTCCCATTTTCAAGCATAATCTAAGATTCGCAGGCCGGAAGGTTTACCGCTTTAGGGGAACGCCCTGGTCGATTTAATTGGCCAAATACTTTCCCGATTCCGAATGCATAGGATACCGATAAAAGCGCTCAGGGAAGGAAACGTTCCTCTGCGTCGTCCTGCTGCACACCAGACAGGCCAGGATAAAACCCAAGAAACCCCCGGAAAAAAAGGCTATAACGATAGCCCATAACATATTGAAGGGCTCCTTTCTCCATTATTTTTTCCCGGCTTCAAATGAAAGACAGAGCCAATTATTAAAACCCGTTGGATGACTATAACCCTTTTATGTGTAAAGATCTAGATCTTTTTTTACAATTGTATCGGATTTTGTGCCAAAGTATTGACATACTAACCATGAAGGATTTCCATACATCTTATTTATTAAATAAAATAAAATAATTATACTAACCATTTGAAAGGGCAAAAAACGATTTTTATTCTTACAATATTGTTCTTTTCCTTATGCAAATCTGGGGCCGCTGGAAAGAATTCAAATGGCGGGGTAATGAACCTGGCCTTGAGTCCCAGGAAGTTTGGGGGGTAAGGGAGGTATTGGCTGCGAATTATTGAAGATTATTACGGGGTTCACGATGCCATGTTCGGCCGGCCTCGAAGCGGAGTGGGAGAATCCATCAAAGAAAGGGGCCTACTTCATCGCCACACCTTGCCCCACCACCCTGAGCCTTTATGTCCCATCCCCTTTTTGTCCCCCTGTTTGAGCATTCAGAATCTCCCGGCCGAAATGACGTTGCCGCCAGTTTTTCAAGCCCGAAATTTCTGCCAGCTCTTCTATCGAGTGGGGATTTTTTAAGGCCAGATCATGGATCAGGGCGTTATTCAAAAGGATTCCAGGCTCCATCCCTAAACTTTTGGCCCGCAGCTCTCGCCAGGTTTTCAGCGCTTTGGCCCTTTTTCGTACGGCGGAGGGCAAATCCGTCCTTCCTACCCGGGGGTACACCGGAAGGTCTGCGGGGGGAATGGCCATGGCTCGATGAATTCCCTGCAGCAAGTGCGTACCATGTCTTTCGATTTGTTTCCGGCTCAGAACTTTTACCGCTTCCAATTCTTCCAGGTGCAAAGGTTTTTGGATGGCCAATTCCAGGAGCTGTTCATTGCGCAGAACTTTGAAGGGGGGGAAATCCGACTTCCGGGCCAGACCCTAGCGGAATTCCAGCAAAACCTCCAGGATCGCAAGACTCATGGGGTCCAGGCTAAAAGCCCCTTTCACTCTTAGGTAGAGCGGGTCATGGCTGGGGGGTGTAAATCGGACCTTACTCAGAATTAGGCATTCTTCCTCCACCCAGGACA